>DATIBA010000110.1:0-23439 GCA_035457765.1 Gaiellaceae bacterium | reverse complement strand
GCGTGTCCACGCGTCGATGCTACGTCGCTTCGGGCACCTCGGGTCGCATCGGACCCGGTGTAGTCTCGCGATGATGAGCGAGGGGATCAGCTTGGAGGAGCTCCAGCTCGCCGCCCGGAACCATGCTCTGCCGCTCGAGGCGCTCCGGTGGGACGTCACCCCCATCGGACTCCACTACCTGCTCACGCACTACGACATTCCCGAGGTCGACGCCGCGAGGTGGCAGCTCGTGGTGGACGGGCTCGTCGAGCGGCCGCTGACGCTGTCGTTGGACGAGCTGCGTGCCCGACCTGCGCTCGAGCACGTCGTGACGATGGAGTGCGCAGGGAACGGCCGGGCGCACGTGGAGCCGCACGTCGTCAGCCAGCCGTGGCTGCTCGAAGCCGTGGGAACCGCGCGCTGGCGCGGTACTCCCCTCGCGGCGCTGCTCGAGGAGGCGGGCGTGCGCGAGGGCGCCGTCGAGGTCCTCTTCACCGGCCTCGACCGTGGCGTGGAAGGTGGGGAGGAGCAGGTCTACGCTCGCAGTCTCCCTCTCGCCGAGGCGCTCAGGAGCGAGGCGATTCTCGCTTACGGGGTCAACGGGGTCCCTCTCCCGCCGCAGCACGGATTCCCGTTGCGCCTCGTCGTGCCCGGCTGGTACGGGATGACGAGCGTCAAATGGCTTGCGCGGATCTCGCTGCTCGACGAGCCGTTCGAGGGCTACCAGATGCGGAATTCGTACCGCGTGCGCCTCGAGGAGGACGAGCCGGGAGAGCCGGTCACCCGTATCGCACCACGGGCGCTCATGATCCCGCCCGGCATTCCGGAGTTCTCGAGCCGGGCGAGGGTCGTCGGGGCCGGCGCCTGCGAGCTCCACGGGAGAGCGTGGTCGGGCGAGTCGGAGGTCGTCGCGGTCGCGCTCTCGGCGGACGGGGGCGAGACGTGGGCTTCGGCTGAGCTCGGCGATGCCACTCTCGGTCGCTGGGCCTGGCGCTCGTGGAGGTACGTGTGGGGGGCCGAGCCCGGCGAGTACGAGCTCTGCTGCCGTGCGCGCGATGCCGCCGGGAACGAACAACCGCTCGAGCCGCGGTGGAACCTCGGCGGCTACAAGAACAACGCGGTGCAGCGAGTCCAGGTCACGGTCGCCGCATAGCGGCTCGCAGTACGCCACACAACGGTCCGCGCGCGCCGATCGACGCGCAGCTCATCGCCTATCGTGTCCCGGTGCGCTCCATTCGACGCATGCTCGTTGCTCTCGTAGTGCCGTCGATGCTCGTGTTCGCCGGCGGCGCTCCGGCGTCCGAGCTAGCGGTAGCCGACCTTCGCCTCGACGGAGTGCCGTTCTCCCCCGAGCTCGCACTCACCTCCGATCAGCGTACGCTCGGGCTCATGCATCGAAAGCGGGCGCCGAGAGACGGGATGCTCTTCGTCTTCCCGTATGACACGACCGGCGGGTTCTGGATGAAGAACACACTCGTCCCGCTGAAGATCCTCTTCTACGACGCCAGCGGCAAGCGGGTGCGGAAGCTCTTGATGACACCGTGTCGGCAGGAGTCGTGCCCGATCTACGACCCGCGCCGCCGCTATCGCTTCGCGCTGGAACTCCGCGCGTCCGACACTCGGCCGGGTACGAAGCTGGGCCCGCTCGCCCAGCTGCGACGTCTCAGTCGCCGCGCGAGCTGACCGGTGCGGCAATGCGTCGCTACCGGTTTCGGAGAGCGGTTCACTGGGCGTCCTGTGGGCTCATCGGCGTCGCGCTGGCGGCGCTCTCCGCGAGCGCCGCGACGACGCCCATCGTGGTCGTCGATCCCGGCCACGACCTCCGTGCCAATCCGGAGACCGAGCCAATCGGTCCGGGCTCGGAGACCCGGAAGATCAAGGACGGCGGTGGGACGCGAGGCGTCGTCTCGGGTCTAACGGAGGCCGACCTGAACCTGCGCGTCTCTTTGCGGTTGCGGGACCTCCTGCAGCGAGCCGGAATCCGAGTTTTCATGACGAGGACGGAGACCGACGGGACGAGCATGGGCAACGTCGCCCGTGCCCGGATCGCCAACGAGCGCGGCGCAGCGCTCTTCCTGCGTGTGCACGCGGACGGCTCGACCGACCCGCGCGCTCGCGGCACGCACACGCTTCACCCTGCTCTCCGACCGGGCTGGACGGACGACGTCTACCGGTCGAGCAGGCGCGCTGCGAGGGTCGTTCAGTCGCAGCTGGTTGGCGCGCTCGGCTTCCCCGACCGGGGACTCCGGGAGCGCTCCGACTTCACAGGGTTCAACTGGGCCGACGTTCCCGTGATCCTCGTCGAGCTGGGCTTCATGACGAATCCGACCGAGGACCGGTTGCTCGCCACCTCCGCCTATCAACGGCGTGCGGCGCTCGGACTCTGCCGCGGAACGCTCCGCTTCCTCGGGCGCCCGAGCTCGGCCTGCCGGTGAGCGCGGCGCTCAGCGCCAGTCGACGGAGACGACTTCGATCGGCTGCTCGAAGCCCCTCAACGTCTCGGCTCTGGGAGCCGAGAGCCGGAAGGTCGTGGCGGCACCGTCGAGCGTCTCGCGACTGACGAGGATCTCTGCCCCCTTCGCGGCCGCACCGATCCGGGCTGCGACGTGGACGCCCTGGCCTCCGTAGTCGGCGGTCTCGGCATCGGTACGAAACGCGCCGCCCGCGTGGGCCCCGATCCTCACGTCGGGCGCGACGATCTCGGCTGCGAGTGCCCGCTGGATCGCGATCGCGGCGTCGATTGCCGCTCTCGGGCTCTCGAACGACGCGAAGAAGCCATCGCCCGTCTTCTTGACGATCTCTCCACCCGCTTCGAGGATCCGCTCGCGCACGAGCTGGTCGTGACGGGTGAGCAGCCTTCGCCACTTCTCGTCTCCGAGCGTCTCGAGCAGCTTGGTCGAGTCGACGATGTCGGTGAAGAGGAAGGTACGGCGAGCTTCTGCCTTGCCGAGCAGCTCTTTCGCTCGCTCCGCGTCCGGTCTCGCGCCCAGCCGCTCGAACGTCGCGAGGGCGCCCTCGAGCTCCGAGTTCCCGCCGTGCTCGTCGCCGAGGCGTCGGTACGCGATACCGAGCAACATGCGCGCTCGAGCGGTCTCGTACGGCGCCCCGACGCCCTTCCACTCGTCGCGTGCCCGCTTGAGACTCTCGACCGCACCGTCCCAGTCCTTCTCCGCGAGGTTGATCTGGCCGGCGGCGTAGTGCACCGTCGCATCGAACGCGAGGGTGCGCCGCTCGCCGATCTTGTACGAGTCGACGATGCGCTCGAGCTCGCCGGCTGTGACACGGGCCGCCCTCACGTCGCCGGCCGCGATTGCGATCTCCACCTGGGCCGGGAGGCGTCGCAGGCGGACGAGTGGGTCCTCCACCTCTGCGAGGGTCCGGGAGATGCCCGCGACCGCGGCGTCGATCTTCCCTTCCGCGAGGCGGAGGAGCGCCAGGCCGGGCTGTGGATCGCGTCCGAGCCCGTCCGAGGTCCGATACGCCTCTTCCGCCCCCTCGAAGTCGCCTCGCTGGCGGCGGATCTCACCGATCTCGTAGTGCCCGCTGGCGGTGATGTTGCGATCGAAGTCGTGGAGCTCGTCACACGCCGCCACTGCTTGCGCCTCCGCGGCCGGCCAGTCGCCTCGAAGCCTCATCACCTCGGCCCGATGGATGCGACACGCACCGGGGAAGCCCGTCACGTCGAGGCGGTCGCACCACTTGTTCGCCGCTTCCGTCCACTCGGCCGCACGGCGATAGTCGCCGAGGTCACGGCAGGAGCTGATCGTGATGCAGTAGACGAGGCCGGCCGAATGTGCGCGCAGGTCTCCGCACATGGCGGACGCGGTCGCCTCGTCGAGGAGCGCGAGGCCCTTCTCGATCTCGCCGGCCTTGATGAACGCGCGCCCACGCCCCGACAGCGCAAGCATCTGCACGTCCCGATCGCCGACGCGCTTTGCGAGGTCGAACGCCGCGTTGAACGTCTCCAGCGCCTTCTCGAGATCGCCCTCGGCGAACAGCGCAGCCAGTGCGTGGGACAGCAGCAGTCGCCCGTGCTCGGGCGCCTCGGGGAGGTCTGCGAGCAGGCGCTCGGCGTTCGCGAGCCAGCCGTTCGCCACGGAGAACGCGCCCCGGCCGTCGTAGTCCCAGGACAGCGTCAGCGCCATTCGGGCTGCGGCCAGCGTGTTGCCGTCGGCGGTGTACGCGGCGTACGCTCGCTCGCGCAGGCTGATCGCCTCGTCGAGCCTGCCGTTCCACCACGCCGCCTCTCCGTAGCTCTCCAGGTCGGACGCTTCCAGCTCGTTGGGGGCGACCCCCGCATAGGTCTCGTACGCCTTCCGCCACCCCTGGTTCGCGGCCGCGTCGCGAGCAACGTCGCGTGTGTCGATCACCTCGGGCACGTGTCTCATTGTGGCTGACTCGTCGCCCGCCGCGCGAGGCTGGTGGCTGTGCGGCTGATCGGGGGTCTCGCTTCGGTGGGGCGCCGCTCTAGGCGGCGTGTACGCCGCCGCTACGTCGTCGTGAGCCCGCAGTGATCGCGAGGGCGGCTCCCGCTGCGAACAGCGCGCCTGCAACCAGCAATCCGATGCCGATCCAGAGGACGGAGTCGAGCTCCGCGCCGATGCTCATCTCCGCATCGACGCCGCGCGCCGCGTCGTCGTTCATCAAGACGACGCGCCAGTCGCCGTCCTCGGGCTCCCAGTCGAGTGCCTGCTCGCCCATGCCTGCAGCCGTAGCCACCCAGAACGACTGCTCTCCGGGTGGAGAGGCGGGGGCGTCGCCGGGCCGGCGGGAGTAGCGCGGCCTGCCCTCGAAGGGCCCGCCCTCGAGGTCGGTGACGACGTCGTGCTCGATGCCGGCCAGGTACGCCGTCACGTCGGCGGCCGGGCCGATGCCGACGAAGACCGGCCGCCCGCTCTCGCTTCGGATGCGGACGGTTCCGAGGAAGCTGTCGACGACCCATTGGGCGTTGTCGAGGTCGAGCTCCGCTTTCTCGGAGACGATGGCGTACGTCGAGGTTCGGAAATCCTGCGCCGGCGACATGAGGAAGCCGTCGTCGTCCCGCTGCGTCTGGTCGACGGCGACGATCGCGCACCCACCGACAAGGAGGGCGAACGCGAGGAGCGCAGCGAGACCTCCGACGATGAACAAGACGACTCGGCCGAACGTGCCTCCACCCGATGGCCGTGTGGTCGGAACCTCGGCCGTCTCGGCGGCCGTCGGCTCCTCAGGGCCGATCGATGTTGGGTCGGCTCCTCCTTGGTCGAGGCGGAAGGGCGGGTACCTGTCGGTCATGAGGCTCGCGTAGGCGGTGACGCGGGCGACCCAGCGGTCCATCCCGAGGGCGAAGTCGAAGATTCCGGGTGGGTAGCGGCGCGTGAACAGCAACGCGACGCCGGCGAAGAACACGACGAGACCGATCAGTCCACCGCTGTAGCTCCAAGCCCAGCGCTCGTCGTTCCAGGCCGCGAATCCGAACCCGCCGGCGAAGATCGCAACGATGGCGTACTGGGGAATAGCCAGCAGCCACCACTTCACGAGCACCAGTCCCCGCGAGAGGCTCTCCGGATACGAGATGTCGAGCGTCGCCGGGTAGTCTGGCGTCGGGTCGAGGGTGAACGGCGGGTAGCGATCGGTGCCGAGCGCGGCGTAGGAGTAGAAGGCGACGCGCCACGTCCAGCGAAGCACTCCGACGTTGAAGTCGAAGATTCCGCGCGGATAGCGACCGGTGAAGAGGATCGCGAAGAACGCGATGAACGTGAGGATGAGGAAGGCGATCCAGAGGAAGAAGAGAACGATGTAGTGCGGGATCGCGAGGAGCCACTTCACGAGCCAGAGCCAGCGGCTCAGCGCTGGATCGAGTCGTCCCTCGAGCGTTACGGGGTAGTCGGGGCGGGTCGCCACGTGATCCGTCTCCTCGTCTCGGTTCCGACACTCTCGCAGGTCGGCGTCGACATCGCCACGGTTCGACTCAGCGCTTGGCGCGCGGAGCCGTGGCGCTCAGGTGCACAACGATGATCAGCGCGACGACGAACACGCGGAGCCAGTGCTCCCAGGAGCTCTCGTAGACGAGGTACGCGACCGTCCAGGGCAGCGTGAGGATCCACATCAGGATCTCCCACACGATCGGAAGACCGCGCAGCCAGTCGTACGCGTCGTCGAGCGTGCCGGGGGACACGGCCAGAAGCGTCACGAAGGCGCCCCACATGCCCGCCATCAACGCGAGGAAGCTCGATCCTGGGACCTGCGTCGGCACCGCGACCTTCCGTACCTCGGTCGTATCGGCTGCGAGCTGACTCATCACTCACCTCCTGGCTCTCGCGAGAAGCATCTCCGTCGGACGCGGCCGTGCCATCCGGAATGCCCCGCGAGCCGGTGCGGAGAAGTCGGTAGCGTGCGCGCCCATGAGCGACAGCCCGAAGAGCGAGAAGGACGACAAAGACGAGACGAAGCCCGACCACGAGCCGCCGGCCGGGGCGGAGACCACCGCGACCTGGGGGCGCGGCCGCAAGGCGATCCAGTACACGGCGACGGCGAAGTGGACCGTCCTTCGCAAGAAGGAGAAGCCCGCCGCCGAGATCTTCTCGGTGTCGTACCTCGTCGACAGCGGCGATCGTGAGCGTCCGCTGACCTTCGTCTTCAACGGCGGCCCAGGTGCCTCCTCGGCATACCTGCACATGGGCGCTGTGGGCCCGCAGCGCGTTGCCTTCCCCCCGGACGGCACGCTGCCGGCGTTGCCGGCGCGGCTCGTAGAGAACGAATCCTCATGGCTCGCGTTCACGGACCTCGTGTTCGTCGACCCTGTCGGCACCGGCTTCAGCCGAATCATCGAGCCAGAGAAGAAGGAGGACGGCAAGGAGAAGAAGGGGGACGAAGAAGCCCGCGATCCGAAGGAGTACTTCGGCTACAAGCGCGATCTCGAATCGCTCTGCGAGTTCATGAGCCGCTGGCTCTCCGACCACCGACGCTGGGGCTCACCCGTCTTCATCGCCGGGGAGAGCTACGGTGGGTATCGCGTCGGTCGCCTTGCCCGCATGCTCCAGGAGACCGCTGGCATCGGCCTCAACGGCGCGATCCTCATCTCGCCCGCGCTGGAGATCGCGGGACTGTCGCCGACGGACTACGACGTCCTCGGCTGGGTCGACCGGGTGCCTACGATGGCCGCCGCTGCGCTGCATCACGGTCGCTCGCGTGCGTTCCGAAAGGGGACGTCGCTCGAGCGGGCGCTGCGCGTGGCTGAGGAGTTCTCCACCGGCGACTACACCGCGTTCCTCACGCGCGGCGCGTCGATGCCCGCAAACGAGCGCGCGCGGATCCTCGAGCGCCTCGCGGACATCGTCGGCCTACCGCTCGACATCGTCAGCCGTGCGGAGGGTCGGGTCGGGATCCTCACGTTCGTCCGGGAGCTGCTCCGGGCCGAGCGCAAGGTGCTCGGTCTGTATGACACGACGATCACCGCCACGGATCCCTTTCCGGACCGGAACGAGTTCGCGTGGCCGGATCCGACGCTCTCGGGGATCACGCCCGCGTACACGACGGCGGTGAACCGGATGCTCCGAGTCGAGATCGGCGTCGAGACGGACCGTGAGTATGCGCTCCTCTCGTACGAGGTCTTCACGGCGTGGAAGAACGACCCTGAGCACCACGCATTCGCGTTGCCACCGGGGGCGACGGACGACTTCCGGTACGGGATGTCGCTGAATCCGCACCTGAAGGCGTTCGTCACGCACGGGCGCTACGACCTCGTGACGCCGTACTTCGCGAGCGATCGGCTGCGAAACCTCATGAAGCTCGATCCGCAGATGGCCGAGCGCCTCACCGTGCGTCACTTCGGCGGCGGTCACATGTTCTACTGCTGGGAGACGAGCCGCCGCGAGTTCACGGAGGCAATCGCGGCCTTCGTCACGAGCGCGACCGGCGCACCCGGTGCGAGCGCCGTTGCCGTGGGGTCGCGTTCGTCTCGTTCCTAGCCGACAAGGTCGAAGTGTTCACGGTGCCCGACTCAGAGGCATGACAACCTGGTCGAGGCGCCTGTTCCGCTGCGTGTTCGCTCCGGCCTTTCGCAGTAGGGTCTGCCTGTGACCGTCCGACAGTGGGTCGACGCGTACGCGCAAGCCTGGCGCGATCGTGATGCCGATGCGGCGGCGAAGCTGTTCGCGGACGACTGCCTCTACCGCGAACACCCGCTCCAGGAGGCGCACCGCGGCGCCGAGGGAGTTCGCGCCTACTGGGCGAACGTCACCTCGACGCAGGAGCGGGTCGACGTGCGGATGGGCCGCCCGGTCGAGTCTTCGGACGGGCGGCGAGCGGCCGTCGAGTTCTGGGTCAGAATGCTCTCGAGCGGTGCCGAGGTGACGCTGATCGGGATTCTGTTCCTCCGCTTCGCCGAGGACGGACGCTGCGAGGAGCTACGCGAGGCGTGGTTCTTCGAGCCGGGCGACCACCCTCCTCACGAGGGTTGGGGCGCCTGAGCCTTCGAGCCGCCGGTACGTATCACATGCACATCCAGCCTCCGTCGACGACGAGGTTGAGACCGTTGATCGCCTCGTTCTCGAGCAGGAAGCGCGCGGCGTCCGCGACCTCCGCCATCGTCACGAGCCGGCCGATCGGCGTCCGGTCGACGAGCGCCTTGTGCCGGTCCGGGGCCATGTCGCGCCACTGCGGGCTGTCGCCGACGATCGCGGGGTGGATCGCGTTGACGCGTATCGGCGCGAGCTCCCACACGAGGGACCGCACGAGTGCGGTCACACCGCCGTTAACCGTCGTCACGGTCGTCGAGCCCGGGTACGGCCGGTCACGCGCCAGCCCTCCGTAGAAGAGGATGCTGGAGCCGTCGTGGAGCCGCGGCGCGAGCACGTGGATCACCTCGGTGTAGCCGACGAGCTTGAGCGTGACGAGCCTCAGCGCAGCGTCGATGTCGTACTCGCGCACCTTGTTTACGTCGCGCTCGATCGCGACGAGGGCCAGGTAGTCGACGTCGCCCACGTCGGCGAGCGCGTCCGCGATCGTGTGCGGCTCCGTGAGGTCGAACCCGATGCCGCGTGCCGCGCCGCCGATCTCCTTCGCGGCGACCTCTGCGCGGGCCTGATTCCGCCCCGTCACGACGACGTCTCTGCCTTCGTCGGCGTAGGACCGGGCGAGCTCACGGCCCATCCCCTGCGTGCCGCCGACGACGACGACGGTGCCGGCAGTCATCAAACCGCTGCCGTCGACGCGGCTGCCCAGTCCGGCAGCAAGCCGCCCTCGCCCAGGATGTGATTCCGTGACTCGTCGAGCTTCCCGAAGATCTTGCTGAGATCGACGTCGACGAGCTTCCCGTTGCGCTTCACCGCGCGGCCGGCGACGAACACGGAGTCGACGTTGGACGTGTCGGCGAAGACGACGATCGTTCCGACGGGATCGACCATCGGAGCCGTGTTGATCGCGTTGACGTTCAAGAGGACGATGTCCGCCTGCTTCTTGGGTGCAATCGACCCGATCTTCTCCTCCAGCGCACAGGCTCGTGCACCTTCGATCGTCGCGAACTCGAGCACGTCCCGATGCGAGAGTGTCGGCTCGAACGCCTCGTCCGGCGTGTCGGTGAACGCACCGATCCGCTCGTAGACGAGGGCGGTGCGCATCTGGGTGAACATCTCGCCGGGCACGCTGGAGACGACGTCGACGCTCAGCGACGGCCGGACCCCGCGGTCGACGAGCCTGCCCGTCGGCGGGGGCCCATGGCCCATCAGCATCTCGACGTACGGTGCGACAGAGGCTGTTCCCCCCGTCTCGGCGATCAGGTCGAGCTCCTCGTCCGTCGAGTCCGTGCAGTGGATGTACGTCGTGTCCGGGCCCAGAAGGCCGAGATCGTGCATGTTCTTGATGTGGTGCACGTGGATGGTCGTCAGCCGCATGCCGACGTGCACGCTGATCCGGATGCCGAGGTCGCGCGCGAGCTCCCAGTCGTGCTTGGCGACCTCGAAGTTCGAGTTGCCGGGCGCTCGAGCAGCCAGTGCGAGGGTCAGGAGCTGATCGTCGGAGGCGAAGTACGTATCGCGAATGCGGCGGATGTCCTCCGGGTGGTTCAGCTCGCTGAAGGCCCACCACTCGCCGCCCGTCGGTACCCCGTGTGCGTAGACCGCTCGGATGCCGGCGTCCTTCAGGCCCTGGACGGCGGCGTCGGAGTGATCGGGCGTGTTGTTGATGTGCGACCAGTCGAGCAGGGTCGTCACGCCGCCGTTCAGAGCCTCGAGCGCGCCGGCGTGGTTCCCGATGTGCACGTCCTCGGGGCGATAGTGGCCGCCGACGCTGCCGAGCATCACCGCGAAGTAGTGGTCCAGCGTGCAACACGGAAGGACGCCGCGAACCGGCGTCTGCCACGTGTGGCGGTGCGTGTCCACGAACCCTGGGATGACGATCATCCCGGTCGCGTCGATCTCCTCCGCGTCAGACACCCCGAGGCCGCGCCCCACGTCGACGATCACGCCGTCCTCTACGAGGATTTCGCCGTTCGGGATGTCGCCGACAACGGGGTCCATCGAGACGACGAAGCCGTTCCGGATCAAAAGCCGCTGTGAGCTCATGCCACTCTTCTCCTTGGCTGGTCGGACATCGATATCGAGACAGCCGTCAACGCACGGCGCGCTGCCGGATGTACAGCGAGCATAAACACCGTCGCCTCAACGAGTCAACCGTCTGACGACCCAAGGCCTCGGTATGCGAACACCTTTCTGCTCGACGACAATGTTTAGCTCCGATGCACGCTGAGCGAGCCGCACGGCCGCTGCGTTCCGTCACGGTTGACACTCCCCTCGTACGCGCTCAGAATGAACGCCTGGCCGCGGCTCACTCCTCACTGTCCTGCCGCTCTGGACCGAGCGTTCCGTGAGCTCCCCGGATGACAGGGATCCCGTCGCCGACGCCGCGACGATGGGGCGCTCTGCGCAAGTCGTCGCGAGCGCTCTCGTCGCAGCGCGCTTCCTCCCCATCTGGATTGCGATGGCGGCGCTGCTCGTCATCGCCGCGCTCTTCGCACCCAGCACGATCGAGAACGCCTCGTGGTCCTACATCCTCCCCTACATGACGATCCTCGCGATAGCGGCGCTCGGGCAGATGCTCGTGGTCATGCAGGCGGGCATCGACCTCTCGACGGCCGGGGTGATCTCCCTCTGCGGAAACGTGCTCGTGGGCGTGAGCGTGGGCTCCGACCATGGTCTGGCGGTCGGGATTCTCGTGTGCCTAGGCCTAGGCGCAGTCATCGGCCTCGCCAACGGAATCCTCGTCGGGATCGTGCGACTGAACCCGCTGATCGTCACGCTGGCCACAGGCCAGATCGTGCTCGCCTGGAGCTCGAAGTACGCGCGCGAGAACACGATCTCCTTGCAGGTGCCGGACTCGCTCTCGTCGTGGGCGTCCGAGAAGTGGCTGGGCATCAGCACGGTGTTCTGGGCAGGCGTCGCGATCACGCTCGCCGTCGCGCTCGTCCTTCGCTACACGACCGCCGGCCGGCGCTTCCAGGCGGTGGGCGCAAACCCGCGAGCGGCGTGGATGGCCGGACTGCGCGTCAGAACATACGTCGTGCTCGCGTACACGGCTGCGGGCCTGCTCTACGGGGTCGCGGCGATCTTGCTCGCGGGCGTGCGCATCAGCATCGACCCGGCGTTCGGCGCCGCGTACCTCCTCGCGCCGATCGCCGTGGTCGTCCTCGCGGGGGCGGCGCTCTCGGGCGGGCTGGCGAGTGCGACCTCGACCTGGGTGGCGGCGCTTGCGCTCACGTTCCTGATCGAGATGCTGCTCATCTTCGGGCTCTCGGCGCCGCTCCAGTTCATCGTGTTCGGGGCAGCGATCATCATCGGGATGCTGGTGTCAGGCGACCGGGTTGCGTCGCTCCTCGGCCGTCTGCTGCGGACGATCGAGAACCGTACGGCGGGCGGACAACGTACTGTCAACGAAATCACGAGCTGAGGCAGGCTCGAAAGGAGGCACGATGGAAGGTGGGAAGGAGTCCGCGGTGCCGCGGAGGCGCCCCCTGGCAGTGGGCGTGCTGACACTCGTGCTGCTCGGGACGATGCTCGCGCTCGTCTCGTCGAGTAGCGGCGGCAACGACAAGCAGCAGGCGTCGGCTCAGAAGCCATCGGCGGTGATCAGCACCGGAAAGGGTTTCGGCGAGGTCTACGCGGCCAAGGCGTCCACCCTGAAGCACACGCTCTTCAAGGCGACGCTGATCCCCAAGAACAAGATGGCGCGCAACATCGCGCTGGCCGGGCTCGGCCGCGCCGACAGGAAGATCAACGAGGCGCTGGCGCTCAGGTGCTGGAAGAACAACGGCTGTAACACCGGGACCGGCGGCAAGCTCCACGTCGCATATATCGAGCAGTTCGGCGAGAACGTCTACCGCCAGATGTCGAAGATGGAGTTCGTCCTGCAGGCGCTGACGTACAAGGAGGTCGGCAGGATCACTTACTCGAGCGCGCACCTGGACTTCAACAAGGCGTTCGCCGACTGGCGAGCTGCGATCGCCCAGGGTGTCGACGTCATCGTGACGTACCCGGACTTCGCCGACGCCATGATCCCGGTGATGAAGCAGGCGACCGACGCCGGAATCCCGGTGGCGACGTATGCCTGGGGCTACGTCACCGACCCCGGCAAGAACTACCTGACGGTCGTCGGTGAGGACACCTGCGTGACCGGCAAGACGTACGCGTACGTCATGAACAACCGGGTCAGGTCCGGGAAGATCGCGTTCCTCGGCGGCTTCGCGGGGAACCCGCTCTCCGAGGGCTGGCAGAAGTGCGAGGCGCCCGCGCTCCGATCGAGCATCGACGTCGTGGCGAAGGAGCCGACGGACTGGAATCCGTCCAAGGTGCAGCAGGTCGTGGCCGGGATACTCGCGAAGCATCCCGACATCAAGGGCTGGAGCTACGAGTACGGCCTCGGCATGGCGCAGGGCGCCTACGCGGCATACAGGGCCGCGGGCAAGCCGTTCGACACCGTGCTGACGCTCCGCACGGACGACGTCGGGATGGGCTGCCTCTTCAACCGACTCAACAACCCGAAGCTCGAGATGTACTACACGAGCTCCTTCAACTCGCATATCCGTGTCGCCCTCACGGCCGGAATGATGAAGCTCAAGGGGGCGAAGATCCCGCCGAAGATCGTGTTCCCAATCGAGCTGCAGAACCAGCGGGTGCGTGACTCCTGCGTCAAGGGCTATCCGCAAGAGGCCTCCGCGACGTCGCTCATCCCGCTGAGCCTGCTCAAGAAGATGTATCCCTAGGACGTACCAGAAGCAGAAGAACCAGACCATCGATGTCGATTCCCGGGCCTGCTCGCGGGGGAAACACGGTTTCCCCCGCGAGCCCCGTCCTCGTGCTCCGAGGTGTGTCGAAGGCGTTCGGCGCCGTGCAGGCGCTCCGTGAGGTCAGCGTCGACTGCCGTGGGGGGGAGATCCACGCCCTCGTCGGGGAGAACGGGTCGGGGAAGTCGACGCTGCTCGGGATAGCCAGCGGATTCCTGGCTCCCGACGAGGGCTCGATCGTGGTGGGAGACACGGAGCGCCGGAGAGTCTCTCCCGCCGAGAGCCGTGCGCTCGGTATCGGCATGGCCTATCAGACGTACTCGCACGTATTGCACCTGTCGGTCGCCGAGAACCTCTACCTTGCGGCACCGCGCGATCTCCGACCCACGTACGGACGCATGGATCGCTGGGCAGCCGACCGGCTGGCGGCGTTCGAGCTGGACATCTCGCCGTCGGCGCCTTCCGGGGCGCTCTCGCTCGCGGAGCGCCAACTCCTCGAGGTCGTCAAGGCATTGCTCGCCGAGCCGAAGGTGTTGCTCCTCGACGAGCCGACGACGGCCCTGGGGCCCGAGGACGTCGACCGACTCCACGCCCTGGTTCACGAGCGGAGCCGCGCCGGCGTGGGGATCGTCTACGTCAGCCACCGGCTGCCGGAAATCCTGGGCATCGCCGACAGGATCAGCGTTCTCCGCGACGGCGTGTCTCAGGGAACGTTCGAGGCGGCCTCGATGTCGGAAGAGAGCCTGGTCGCCCTCATGATCGGGCGCCCGCTCCAGCTCGCGTTTCCGGAGCGACACGACCGTGAAGAACGCCGTGAGGTGCTCCTCGCGGTCTCGGGACTACGGGGCGACCGGTTCGGGCCGATCGACCTCGAGGTGGCAAAGGGCGAGATCGTCGGACTCGCGGGCGCCGAGGGCAACGGGCAGGTGCAGTTCCTCCGTGCCCTCGCCGGGGCGGAGCGGGCCACGGGGACGGCGACTTGCGATGGCAAGCGGCTCGACTCGAGCTCGCCGCTCGGGCCGCTGCGCGCGGGAGTCGTGCTCCTCAGCGGGGACCGCGCGTCCGAATC
The DNA here is from genome assembly GCA_035457765.1 of Gaiellaceae bacterium. Lineage (GTDB taxonomy): Bacteria > Actinomycetota > Thermoleophilia > Gaiellales > Gaiellaceae > GMQP-bins7. Next base: position 9,136 of record DATIBA010000110.1, on the reverse strand, counting down.
GCTCTTCCCGGTCCTGAGCGTCCGAGCGAACGTCACGATCCAGGTGCTGCGGCGGCTCGGGAAGATCGGTCTCCTCAACCGTCGACGTGAGCGCCGCACCGTCGACGAGCTCGTGCGGCGCCTCAGCATTCGAACGGCGTCCATCGAGCAGCCCGTGCAGATGCTCTCGGGCGGAAACCAGCAAAAGGTCTCGCTGACGCGACCGTTCCTGCGCGGAGACGTGAAGGTTCTCCTGGCCGAGGAGCCGACCCAGGGCGTCGACGTCGCTGCGCGGTTCGACATCTACGGCGCGTTGCGGGAGAAGGCGAAGGAGGGCGTCGCCACGATCGTCAAGTCGAGCGACCCACTCGAGCTTGCCGGCCTCTGCGACCGGGTGATCGTGATGTCACGCGGAGAGATCGTGGACGAGATCCGTGGCGACGAGCTCGGGGAACGTCGGATCGTCGAGGCCATCGTCGGCTCACGGGCCGGCGCGAGAGACAGGGCAGCCGAGGGCACGGAGGAGCCGGCGTGAGGATCGGCAGGTTCAGGGGTGCGCTGCCGCTCGTCTTGATGTCGGTGTTGATCGTCGCGGTCGGCGCCTACGCGACCGTCCGGCAGGACGCATTCCTGACGAGCTTCAACCTCAACAACCTGCTCCTCATGGCGATGCCGCTCGCTCTCGTCTCGCTCGGACAGACCTGCGCACTCATCGTCGGCGGCTTCGACGTCTCGGTGGCGACGCTCATGACGTTCTGCGTCGTCGTCGCCTCCTTCACGATCTCGTTCGACACTACGGGGTGGGCATTGCTACCCGGAGCGCTGGCGATCCTCGGAATCGGCCTCGCGACGGGGATCTTCAACGCCGTCCTCATCTGCGTCCTCAAGCTCCCGTCCATCATCGCCACGCTCGGGACGCTCAGCATCCTCGAAGGCGCGTCGCTCCTCCTCCGCGATCATCCCGAGGGCGCCATCTCGAGCGACGTCGTCGAACGCCTCACGACGAGCGTCGGCTTCGTTCCGATCGCCTTCATCGCGGTCGTGGTGCTGGCCATCCTCGCTGACCTGGTGCTGTATCGCACGCGCACGGGCCTGGCGCTGAGGGCGGTCGGCCTCGACGAGACGTCCTCGCGCCGGCTCGGGATGGCGACCGGCCGCGTGGTGTTCCTCGCGTTCGTCGTCTGCTCGGTGATGGCGTCGCTCGCCGGCCTCTACCTCGCGGCCCAGGTCCAGATCGGATCGCCCATCAAGGACCTCAGCTTCTCGCTGGAGAGCATCGCCTGCGCCGTCCTGGGCGGAGCGAGCCTCGCCGGAGGACGCGGATCGTTCGTGGGCGCGCTGCTGGCGGCGCTCTTCCTGTCGCTAATCGACAATGTGCTGCCGCTCTTCCAGCAGCCGACGGAGTACGCGCAGATCACCATCGGTGTGCTCATCCTGCTGGCGCTCGTGCTCTACCAGAGCCCCGAGCTCCTCGCCCGCCTGCGCACGAGCCGGGGCGGCGTCGGCCGCCTTCGAGCAGAGCAAGGCGAGGCGTCGCCGGGCTGAGCGCGCGCGGCTATTCCGCGGCCTGCGGAACCGTCGTCGTCCGGGGATCCGCCTCGCGGCCGATGACGACCCAGACCGCGTGAACCGGCTCGTCGCCGATCGCCCACAGTCGGTGGGGCGACGACGAGTCGAATGCGATCGAGCCCCCGGGGCCCAGCTCGTACGCCTCGAAGCCGACCTGCACGCCGAGCGTGCCGCTCGTCACGTAGCCGTACTCCCTGCCGCCGTGTGTCATCAGGGCATCCTCGGGGCACGACGCGGCGCCCACCGGATAGACGACGTACAGGAACTCGACCTCGCGATCGCTGTCTCGAGTCAGCCGCTCCCAGCGTACGCCGGACGCGAGGTTGATCACGCGTCGCGTCTCCGGCGTCTCGGTCAGGTCGTCTCCCGACTGGACGACTCGCTCGCCGGGCTGTGAGTTGTCGAACACGTCGCTCATCGTCATCCCGAGCTCGGTGACGAGCGCGTAGAGCGTGCTGACGGAGGGGTTCACGCGGTCGAGCTCGATCTGCGAGACCAGGCTCGGCGAGACTCCGACCCGACGTGCGAGCTCGCGAAGACCGATGCCGCGACGCTCCCGCTCCGCGCGGAGACGATGTCCGACCTTCGATGCCTCGAAGCCGCGCTCGGGTGCTGCGGACGACGGAGCCGGCTCGCTCATCGGAGGCGCTCGCGGATCTCGGCGGTGATCCGGCCGGGCCCCGGCAGAAACGCATCCTCGAGCGGTGGGCTGTACGGGATCGGTGTGTCGGGTGTCGCGATGCGCCACGCATCGTCGAGATGGCCGAGCCCGTGCTCGACGACGGAAGCCAGCACCTCGCCTGCCCACCCGCCCGTCAACGGCCCCTCCTCGACGACCACGAGCCGGCTGGTCTTCCGCACCGACGCCAGGACGGTGTCGAGATCGAACGGCCGTAGCGTTCGGAGGTCGACGACCTCGACCGAGATTCCGTCTGCCTCCAGTTCGGCCGCTGCCTCGAGGCCGTCGTGGACGCCCTTCATCGCCGTCACGAGCGTGATGTCGCGACCCTCGCGGACCACGGTCGCCTCGCCGAGCCGGCCCGGCGCGCCGTTCACCTCGCCCTCGAGCGTGTACAGGCGCTTGTGCTCGAAGAAGAGCACGGGGTTGTCGTCGCGGATCGCGGCCTTCAGAAGGCCCTTCGCATCCGCAGGGTTCGAAGGACCCACGATCTTGAGCCCTGGCACGCCCATGAACCACGACACGGGCATCTGCGAGTGAATGGCGCCAAAGCGGCCACCGGCCCCGACCACGGATCGGATCACCAACGGCACGCTGACCTCCTCCTGCGTCAGAAACCAGTACTTCGTCGACTGGTTGACGAGGCTGTCCATCGCAAGGGTGAGAAAGTCGCCGAACATGATCTCGATGACCGGCCGGAGGCCGTGAACGGCCGAGCCGAACGCTGCCCCTGCAAGTGCCAGCTCCGAGATGGGCGTGTCGAACACGCGCTCGGGGCCGTACTTGTCGTAGAGGCCGGTCGTCGTTGCGAAGACGCCGCCGGCGACGGCGATGTCCTCGCCGAAGAGGATCACCCGCTCGTCGGCAGCGAGTTCCTCATCGAGCGCGTCACGGATCGCGGTGCGAAAAGCGACGTTCGGCACGATCAGCGTCTCCTCACCAGGCGAGGGCGAGCGGCCCCTCGAGCAGCTCGCGTAGCCGGGACAGGAAGCGTGCGCCGTCCGCGCCGTAGACGACGCGGTGGTCGCAGCTCAGGGTGACGGTCATCAGATCGCGGAAGGCGACGCGGTCGGGCGCTTCCTCGACCGGGGCCCGCCGGGCACCGCCGACCGCGAGAATCGCGACCTGCGGCAGATCGATGATCGCGGTGAACGATCGCACTCCGAACATGCCGAGATTCGAGACCGTGAACGTGCCGTCGTGGAAGTCCTCGGGCTTGAGCGTCCGCCCACGCGCTGCGTCCGCCAGTCGCCGGGTCTCCGCGGCGATCTCCGCAAGCGTCTTGTCGGCGGCGTCGCGGACGACGGGAACGAGCAAGGCGTCCTCGGTCGCGACTGCGATGCCGACGTTGATGCGGGAGTAGCACTCGACCTTGCCGTCGACGTAGGAGGCGTTGATGCGCGGGAAGTCGCGGAGCGCCGTGGCCACCGCCTTGACCACGAAGTCGTTGACCGACGGAGCCTCCTCGCCCGTTTCTCGTGCCTCTCGCCGCGACGCGACGATCTGCGACACGTCGACGTCTGCCGAGACGGTGAAGGACGGGATGGTCGCAGCCGACTCCGTCATCCGGCGTGCGATCGTCGCCTGCGTCGGCGTAGGCTCGAGAACGCGGACAGCTCCCTTGCCGGAGGCCTGCTCCCGGGACGCCGAAGCCGTGGCCTCCGCCGCGGCCCGCGTCACGTCCTCGACCGTGATCCGACCTCCCGGGCCCGTTCCGACGAGGCCGTGGAGCGAGACGCCGAGCTCGACCGCCGTGCGTCTCGCGACCGGTGTCGCGATCGGACGCGACCCGGCCGACGCGCCGTCACCAGGCGGAGGCGCGACAGTCGCGGAAGCGACCACGGGCGGTGGCGGCGATTCGGTTCCAGGCGTCCGCGCCACAGGTCGTTCCTCGCCCGGTGCGCCGTCGCCGTTCGCAATCGTCGCGATCGGCTCTCCGACAGCGACCGTCGCCCCTTCCGGGACGAGGATCGAGTCGAGAGTCCCGTCCCACTCCGCTTCGTAGATCACGGTGGCCTTGTCGGTCTCGACCTCGATCAGGCCCTCGCCTCGCGCGAAAGCCTCGCCCGCCGACTTCAACCAGCGGAGGATGACCGCGTCGGCCATCGAGTCGGAGAGCTTCGGCATCGTCAGCTCGCGAGGCGGCACGGCATCAGTCCTTGAACTCGCGCGCGCTCAACTCGGTCGGAAAGGGCGCGGCGAGCCCGTCCACACGCATGCGCTCCAGCCGCTCGGTCATATCGCGCTCGATCTCGTCGAGCTCGGCCGCATCGACTCCCTCCGCTTCGAGCTGCGCGCGCAGAACCGCGATGGGATCCCGCTCACGCCACCGGTCGAGCTCGCCATCGGGCCGATAGGCGCCGGGGTCGCTTCGCGAGTGGCCGACGAAGCGGTAGGTCAGGGCCTCGATGAACACGGGCCCGTTTCCCCCCCGCGCGCGCGCAACGGCGCGCTCGGCAGCCTCGCGCACGGTCCACACGCTCATTCCGTCGATCGTCTCAGCCGGCACCTCCATGACCTCCGCGCGGGCGCGGATCTCGCCGGCGGTCACCGTGCGGAAGGGCGTGTACTCCCCGTAGCCGTTGTTCTCGCAGACGAGGACCAGCGGAAGATCGAAGACCTTGGAGAAGTTGAGGCACTCGAAGACGTAGCCCTGGTTCATCGCACCGTCGCCGAAGTACGCGACGGCGACGCCTCCTGTGGTTCGCTTGAGGGCCAGCGCCGCTCCCGTCGCCGCCGCAATGCTGCCGCCGACGATGCCGAACGAGCCGATCAGGCGGTCATTGGGTGAGTTGACGTTCATCGAGCCCGCGCGCCCTCCGTTGACACCGGACGCGCGCCCGAGCATCTCGTCGAGCAGCTGCTGCGCGTCCACGCCGAGTGCCAGCGCGTGACCGTGCCCGCGGTACGTTGCCGCGACTCGGTCGCGCTCCTCGAGGACGCTCGCGACGCCCGTGGCGATCGCCTCCTGGCCGGAGTAGAGGTGCGTCGTCCCGTACACCTCGCCCGCGAGGAAGAGCGACTGCACGAGCTCTTCGAAACCGCGGATGAGGAGCATCTGCCGGTAGATCCTCGTGTACAGGTCGAGGTCTTCGAGGACGCCTGTCGTCGGCTGGTCGCTGACGTGGCTCATGTGGCACCGACGCTCGTGCCCGAGGCCAGTCGCCCGGCGAGGTAGTTCCAATCGCGCTCGTGCCGGTACGAGTGCCGAGGCGGCGGCGCCGGCGCCGAGGTCTCGAGCCAGCGCACCGTCCGTCCCTGCGTCTCGTAGAACGCGTGCACGCACCCGGTCCCGGTCCAGAACACGTCGCCGGGGCGGAGCGTGTACCGGTCGCCGTTCGCAACGACGTCGACCTCCCCGTCGAGCATGTAATAGGACTCCTCGAACGGGTGGTCGTGGGGGTTGGCGCACGCTCCCGGCTGGTAGTCGACCATGAACATCGTATGGAGCTGAGCGTCGAGCCTCTGATCGACGAGCATCTTGACGGCGATTCCGCTATATGCGAGCACGGCGGTCGCCATGCTCCCGGACACCGTCGGAGCACCCATCGCCTGGGCTTGTTTCAGGCGGTCGAGGTCCATCTCGCCGTCCCTGAGCAGGAAGAGGTTGTGGTTCCGAGGGTCGCGGGCGTCCAACAGGGTCGCGTCGCCGTCGGGCACCGGTCCGAGGAAGAACGTGTCGCTGCCGTCGACGCGAGGCCGCGGCGAGGCCATCTCGATCCACAGCGCGTGGCCGGAGGAGCGAAACGCGTGGGGCGTCCCGACGGGAACGGCTCCACAAGCACCGGGCTCGAGTGTCACCCCACGCCCCTCGAACACGAGCACCGGCTCCCCCTCGAGCACGTAGAAGCTCGTCTCGTACGAGTGCAGGTGCTCGTCGACATGGCCGTCGACGAGCGAGACCAGTGTCAGCGCCATGTGTGTCGAGCCGAGCGTGCCGTCGACGAGCCGGCAGGTCGTCAACCCGCTCGAGCGGCCCGGCAGGGCGTCCACGAGCTCGACGTCCTCCCGACGGACGAGCCGGTACCCCGGCAATCCGTCGCCGAGCTGACGCGTCCCCGAATCGGAGCTCATGCGGGCACACCAGCCGGATCGACGAGGGCGGATGAGGCGACTGCGGCTGCGCTGCCCGGATCGCCGTCGTGCGGACCTACACGGTTCCTGTCGACGAGGTCGGCGCCGCGCACGTACGTGCGACCGGCGACGAGGAGCTCGTCCGCCGGGAAGCGCGTGATGACGTCGCAGCCGGTCGCCGTCACGACCACCTCTTCCTCGATCCGAGCCGCGGACCGCCCGTCCGTGGCGGCGCAGTACGTTTCGAGTGCGAAGACCATTCCCTCTTCGAGCGCGACCGGATTCTCGAGAGAGTGGACGCGCGAGATCATCGGGGACTCGTAGAGCCCGACGCCGATCCCGTGTCCGAACTGGAGGCCGAAGCACGTCTCCTCGTCCGGGAAGCCGAGCTCCTCGGCGGTCGGCCAGACCTCCGCGATCTTGTCCGTCGTCATCCCCGGCCGAACGAGCTCGATCGCCGCGTCGAGCCACTCGCGGCACTGCTTGTATGCGTCGAGTTGCGCGTGACTGACGCCACCGACGTTGAACGTGCGGTAATAGCACGTCCGGTATCCCATGAACGAATGGATGATGTCGAAGAAGGCCTGGTCCCCCGGCCGCAGGAGCCGGTCGGAGAACACATGCGGATGCGGGTTGCACCGATCGCCCGAGACGGCGTTGACCGCCTCCACCTGCTCCGATCCCATCTCGAAGAGCAGCTGGTGGGCACGGGCGACGATCTCGTGCTCGTACACGCCGGGCCGCAGCATGCGGTAGATCTCCTCGTAGACCGCGTCGACGAGGCCGGCCGACTGGTCGAGGAGGGTGATCTCCTGCGCGGTCTTGATCTTCCGCGCCTCGAGGAGGACCTGCGACCCGTCGGTGACGTGCACGCCCGCGCGCTGCAGTGCTTCGATCGTGACCAGATCCGCCATGTCGATCCCGAGCGGCTCGTCTCCGAGGCCGAACTCGTGCAGCTCGTTCGCGATTCGCTTGCCCAGCCGGTCGGGGATCCCGGTCTGGACGGGCATCGCGCCGCGCATCGGGGCGACGCCGGCGCGGAAGTTCTCGGGCGGGAGCCACGGCGCGAACAGCTGGTGGTGACGTGCCGCTGATCCGAAGTCCCACAGGATCGGGTCCGCGCCGCGTGCGAGCAAGACGAAGCGCGCGTTCTTGTCCCGAGCCCACTCGCCGATGTGCGTGCTCGTGACATATCGGATGTTGTTCGGGTCGAACAGGAGCACGGCCCCGAGGTCGGACGCCTCGAGCGCGGCCTTGGCCCGGCCGAGGCGCTCCTGGCGCAGTCGCGGGAAGTCGATGCGTTGCTCCCAGTCGACCGCGCGGGTCGCGTCGGGGGAGCCGACTGTCCTGGTTCTGGTGGTCACCCCACCACCTCCTGATCGCTGTGGGAAAGTGATGCGGCCGCTGCGTCGCGGCGAGAAGCGCTGCGCAGGTGCTGGAACAGCGCGATGAAATCATCGTCTCCGTACCCGGCGTCGATCGCGGCACGCAAATGGGTCTTCATCTCTCTGGCAAGCGGGAGCTCGACGCCGGCCTCGTCGGCTGCGTCGAGCACGAGATCGATGTCCTTTTCCATGAGCGCCGTCGTGAACGTGGCGGAGAAGTCGTCGCGCACGAGGGGTTCGGTCTTGTACTTGACGAAGGGCGCGCCGACAGCGGAGCTCCCCATCACCTCGAGAAGCGCTGCGCGGGAGACTCCGGCCGCCTCTCCGAGCACGAGCGCTTCGGACATCAACTGAGCGAGCCCCGCGATCATGAGATTGATCGCCAGCTTCACGATCCGAGCCTGTTCGCCGTCTCCGACGCGATGCACGGTCGGGCCGATCGCACGGATGACCCCCTCGACGCGATCGATGTCCTCGCGTGAGCCCGAGACGATGATGCTGAGATTCCCGGCGCGTACGACGCTCGGGTTGCCGCTAACCGGTGCGCGTACGTACCCGACGGAGGCCATCTTCGCAAGCGAGGCGACTCGCGCCGACGCAGCCGGCGAGACCGTGCTCAGGTCGACGAGGACGGTGCCCGGTCGCGCGGCTGCGATAGCGGCTGCCGCCATGGATTCGAACGCCTCGTCGTCGGCGAGCGACGTGAGGACCACGTCGACCTGCTCGGCGAGATCCTCGGGCGTCCTCGCGACCACAGCGTCTCTCCTTCGAAGGGCCTCCGCCTTCTCCAGGGTTCGGTTGTGTACGACGAGCTTGTAGCTTGCGTCGAGGAGGCGCTCTGCGATGGCGGAGCCCATGTTGCCGAGACCGATCAACCCCACGGTGACACGCGGGCCGCGAGAAGCACGCACTGTCCAGTATGAATAAACGATCAGCGCCTAGGGGTCAAGCGGGAGCGTCCGCTCACGCGGTCCGCCCCACGGTCTGTACAGCCATACGACACGCATTCCACGGTCACCAGGCCGTTCCTACGCCCTTCCCGGGCCGCGGCTTCCAGAGCCGTTCTCGTGAGTACGGAGAATCGGAACTCGCAAGGAACACGTGGGTCGTGGAGGCGCAGGGCCGTCAAGGAGGGCCCGACCCTTCCTTCAGCCGTTCGCAACCCGTGGGCAGCTCAGCGAGCGCCCGGGCAAACGCCTGCCGTCACGCGAAAGGGCTCTCTCAGTCGTTCACTCGGCGCTCGCCACGTACGCGGATGCGAGCCGCTTCGGGGCCTGGATTAGCCACGCGTCCTCGAGGCGCTCACGAAGCTCGTCCTCGTCGATCTCCTCGAGGTGAATCTGGACAGCCGGGAATCCGTTGTAGTGCGGGCTGGTGAAGTAGACGTCCGGGTTCGCGTCGAGGAAGAGTTGCTTCTCGTCGCGATCGACGCGCACGGCGAGCCCGCCAC
>DATIBA010000109.1:0-12266 GCA_035457765.1 Gaiellaceae bacterium | reverse complement strand
GGTACGTCGCGATCAGCGTGACAGTGGCGTCGATCTTTCCGGGGGGACGGCTTCGCCGCCTTCTCGGTTCCCAGCTGATCGTCGACGAGTCGTGGGCGCTGTCGGCACGGAGGGGTCGCTTCGAGTGGCCGATCCTCGCGGGGTCGGGAATCGTGTTCTACGTCTTGTGGGTGCTGAGCACGGCCGGGGGGACTCTCGTGGGAGGGGTTCTGGACGACCCGAACTCGCTCGGTCTCGATGCTGCCTTCGCCGCGCTCTTCCTGGCGCTCGCCACTCCCTATCTCCGCGAGCGGCGGGCGCTTCAGGCGGCAGCTCTGGCGGCCGCGATCACGCTCGTGCTCACGCCGATCACACCAGCCGGCGTACCGATCGTCGCAGCGGCGACCGCCTGCCTCCTCGGACTCAGACGATGACCGAGTTCTGGATCGTCGTCGGAGCCGTGGGCGCCGCGACCGTGCTCTTCAAGGCGGCGGGTCCAGTCTTGCTGGGACGCCGTCCGCTTCCCCCACGTGGGCAGTCCGTGGTCGATCTGCTCGCGCCCGTCATGCTGACGGCGCTCGTCGTGACTCAGACCTTCGGCGGCGACGGCGAGGTGACCGTCGACGCCCGACTTCCGGGAGTCGCGGCGGCAGCGCTCGCGATCTGGAGGCGTGTGCCGATCATCGTCGCGATGCTGATCGCGGGTGTCGTCACCGGCCTCGTCCGCGCCGTCGCCTAGTACGGGCGGCGAGCGGGGCGCTGCCAGAAGACGGCCGCCGCGCCGACCGCCTGGGCGAGGACGCTGAAGACGCCGACGAGAAGAAGCCACGAACGCACGTGCCGCATAGTCGCGTTATCGGCCGATTCCGAATCTCGGTCAACCCCGAGCCGCGCCCTCAGGCGGGCGGGCGGAGCACGGCGAACGGATCCGTCACCTCGAAGCGTCGCGAACAGAAGCGGTAGACCTCGGCGGGACGACCTCCGGCGGGGCCATGCGCCTTCGTCTTGCCGACGGGCTCGATCGCCCCGCGACGAAGCAGTACGCGCTTGAGGTTCGTGGCGGACACCTCGTAGCCGAGCGCGGCCTCGTACACGTCACGGAGCTCGGCGAGCGTGAAGCCGTCGGGCGCGAGAGCGAAGCCGATGTTCGAGTACGAGAGCTTGCCGCGAAGCCGCTCGCGTCCGGCCAGCACGATCGCTCCGTGGTCGAAGGCCGTCGGCGGCAGCTCGTGTACCGGATGCCAGCGCGTGTCTGCGGGAACGCGCGGATCGGGGCCGCGGGGAACGAGGCCGAGATACGCGGTCGCGAGCTCCCAGCGCTCGGGATGACGCCCTGGCTCGCTCCACGTGCCCAGCTGCTCGAGGTGGGCGACCTCCCGCACGTCGACCTTGGCCGCGAGGTGGCGGAGGATCGATGCTTCGAGCGTCTCGTCGTGATCGAGCGCGCCGCCGGGGAGCGACCACATGCCCCGGAAGGGCTCGCGCGCGCGTTCCCACAGGAGTACGTCGAGGACACCGTCACGCACTTGCAGGACGACTGCCAAGGCGACGTGTGCGGGAGGGTCGGGTGGAGTGGTAGACTCAGCCACGAGGTTATTGCCTCATAGGCTAAAACTAACATGAGCACGAGAAACTGCAGACATCGCCACGAGGTAGTCGACCTCGCCGTCGTCGGGGGTGGGGTGGCCGGGCTCACGGCGGCCTTGTGCGCGGCCGCCGAGGGCGACGTCCTCGTTCTCACGAAAGGACCACTTCTGTCGTCGAACAGCCAGCTCGCGCAGGGGGGAATCGCGGCGGCCGTGGGTGACGACGACTCGCCGACGCTGCACGCCGAGGACACGCTACGGAGCGGACGCGGGCTCTGCCGGCCGAGCGCGGTCGCAGTGTTGACGGATGAGGCTCCCGCCCGGATCCGCGATCTCGTCGAGCTCGGTGTCGAGTTCGACGAGGGGCTCGGATTGGAGGGCGGGCACAGCCGGAGACGAGTGGTGCACGCGGGCGGCGCGGCCACCGGTGACCGGGTGGCTCGCGTGCTCGCGAAGCGCGTGCTGGCGCACCCGCGCATACGGGTGGCCGAGGACGAGCGAATGCTCGCCCTCTGGCACTCGGACGAGCGCTGCCTCGGCCTGATCACAGACCGCCGCGCGGTCGCCGCGCGCGCGACGCTCGTCGCGACGGGCGGGGCAGCGGCGCTCTGGCAGCGGACGACGAACCCGCCCGGCGCCCTCGGGGAAGGCATGGCGGCCGCATACCGCGCGGGAGCGGCACTCGCAGACCTCGAGTTCGTGCAGTTCCATCCCACGACCCTCGTCGATTCGTCTCTGCTTCTCTCCGAGGCATTGCGCGGAGAGGGGGCGCTCCTCCTCGATGCACACGGCGAGCGATTCACGGACGAGCTCGCGCCGCGTGACGTCGTCGCCCGCGAGATCGCTGCGCGCGGCACGGCTCTCCTCGACCTGCGCGAGATCGACCGGGCGCGGTTCCCGACGCTCATGGGGAGCCTCGCCGAGAAGGGTTACGACCCTGCGCAGACTCCGGTCCCGGTCGCACCCGCTGCCCACTACACGGTCGGAGGGATCCTCACCGATCTCGAAGGGCGCAGCGAGCTCGCAGGCCTGTATGCCGCCGGTGAGTCCGCGGCCACGGGCGTGCACGGCGCGAACCGCATGGCCTCCAACTCGCTGCTCGAGTGCCTCGTCTTCGGTCGCCGTGCGGCTCTCGCTGCGCTCGCCGAGCCGGGCCTTCCTTCGCGGCTGCCCGCCCCGCAGGAACCGCCGCCCGCCGAATCGGTGTCCGCAGAGCTACGCCACCGGCTTTGGGAGGACTGCGGGCTCATTCGCGACGCCGCCGGTCTCGACCGTCTTCGGTTCGCGCCGCACCTGCTCGCTCGACTCGTCGCGGAGAGCGCGCTCACGCGCGAGGAGAGTCGCGGCTCGCACTTCCGGGTCGACTTCCCGATCGAAAGTCGGACCTTCGAACGACACGTCGTCCTACGCGCGGGTGCGCAGCCCACCCTCGAGCGATGGCAGTAGCGACGGACACGCTCGAGCGCATCGTCCTGGCGGCGCTCGCCGAGGACGTCGGGCAAGGCGACGTCACGACCGAGGGCACCGTCCCCGTCGATGCGATCGGATCCGCCGAGGTCCTCGTCCAGGAAGCCGGCGTCGTGTGCGGGCTGCGGGCAGTCGAAGCCACGTTTCGGGCTCTCGACGACGAGCTCGAGTTCGAGTTGCTCGTTCCCGAGGGGGCTGCGATCGACCGCTCGAGTACCGTTGCACGGCTCACCGGCTCCGAGCGTGCGATTCTCACCGGCGAGCGCGTCGCGCTCAACTTCCTCGGCCGCCTCTCGGGCATTGCGACACTCACGAGGCGCTACGTCGACGCGGTCGCCGGGACCGATGCGGCGATCCTCGACACACGTAAGACCACTCCCGGGTTGCGAGCTCTGGAGAAGCACGCGGTCGCATGCGGGGGTGGCCGCAACCACCGTTTCGGCCTCGACGACGGCGTTCTCGTCAAGGACAACCACCTTCGCGTGGCGGGCTCGATCGCGCAGGCCGTGGAGAGCTTGCGTGCGACGACCACTCTTCCCATCGAGGTCGAGTGCGACACGCTCGACCAGGTGGCGGAGGCACTCGACTCGAACGTCGACGCGATTCTCCTCGACAACATGACCCTCGCCGACCTCCGCTCGGCTGTCGCACTGGCCGGCGGACGTGCCCGGCTCGAGGCCTCGGGCGGGATCACGCTCGAGAACGTCCGCGCCGTCGCCGAGACCGGCGTCGACGAGATCTCCATCGGGGCCCTCACCCATTCCGCACGTTCCCTCGACGTCTCGCTGGAGCTGGCATGACCACGCTCGAGCTGACGAGCATGCAGGAGGAGGTTCGCGCGCTCGCAGCCGAGCGAGGCGCGGTGATCCTCGCTCACAACTACCAGGTGCCCGAGGTCCAGGACGTCGCGGACTTCGTCGGCGACTCGCTCGGACTGTCTCGCGAGGCCGCCGCGACCGACGCGGAGGCGATCGCGTTCTGCGGCGTCCACTTCATGGCCGAGACGGCGGCCATCCTGAGCCCGGAGAAGACGGTGCTCATTCCCGACCTCGACGCCGGGTGCTCGCTCGCCGCGTCGATCACGGCGGATCAACTCCGCGCCTGGAAGCAGGAGAACCCCGGGGCCGTCGTGGTCTCGTACGTCAACACGACCGCCGAGGTGAAGGCGGAGAGCGACTACTGCTGCACGTCGGGGAACGCCAAGGGCGTCATCGAGTCGATTCCGGAGGACACCGAGATCCTCTTCCTCCCGGACATGTACCTCGGACTCTGGCTCGAGAAGGTCACCGGCCGAACGCTGCGGATCTGGATGGGCGAATGCCACGTCCACGCCGGCATCCGGCCGCGCGACATCGAGCGCATGCAGGCCGAAGCGCCCGACGCCGAGTTCCTCGTCCACCCGGAATGCGGCTGTGCGAGCCAGTGCATGGCGTTCGGGAACTCGAAGACCCACATCCTGTCGACGGAGGGGATGATCGACTTCGCGAAGGCCTCGCCGAAGCAGCGGTTCCGCATCGCGACCGAGACGGGGATCATCCATCGGTTGGAGAAGGAGGCGCCGGAGAAGCGCTTCGAGGCGGTGTCCGAGCGCGCGATCTGCCGCTACATGAAGCTGATCACGCTCGAGAAGCTCCGCGACTCGCTGCGCGATTGGAAGCACGTCGTCACCGTCCCCGAGGACGTCGCGGCGAGGGCGCGGCTCGCGATCGACCGCATGGTCGCGACCTCGTGAGGCGACTGACGGAGGCCGAGCGCGCCTTCCTCGAGAGCCCGTACGTGGGCGTGGTGACCGATCTCCGTCCGGACGGATCGCCTCACTCCACGATCGTGTGGGTCGACGTCGACGACGACGGCGTCTCCTTCAACACGGCGTATGGACGGGCGAAGCCGAGGTACATCGCCCAGGACGGGCGGGTGTCGCTCACGGTCGTCGACCCGCAGGATCCGTACCGCTGGCTCTCGGTCAGTGGCACTGCGACGCTCGTCGACGACGGAGCGGACGGCCAGATCGACCGTCTGGCCAAGAAGTACATCGGCGCCGATTCGTACCCCTTCCGCCAGCCGGGCGAACGACGCGTGTCCGTTCGGATCGCGGTCGAGAAGGTCGACGGCCGCGGCCTCGACTGAGTCGGGGTCAGACCCGTGGGGTCTGACCCCAGCTTGACCGTCGGAGTCGGACCCGTGGGGTCTGACCCCGCCGGCTATGCGGCGCGGATCGAATGCACAGGGGGCAGCTTCGTCGCCGCCGTGAACCACGTCTTCCCGGCGTCCCCGGACCCGAAGACGTCCCCGGAGGTCGCGCCGAAGTAGAGCCCCAGCGTTGGGCCGGCGCCCTCGCCGCAGAAGGCCTGTCGCAGGATCGTGAGATACGCGTCGTTCGAGGGGAGGCCGTCGCCGCGCTCGACCCAGCTCGAGCCCCCATCGCGGGTCTCGTAGACGCGCACGCGACCCTCGGGAGTCGTGCGGTCCAGGTCCGCAACGAGCGGGATGACGTACGCGCTGTCGGCGTCGTCGGGATCGAGCACCATCGGGAAGCCGAAGTCCGAGGGCAGGCCGTCGGCGATGCTGATCCAGGTCTCGCCGGCGTCGTCCGAGCGGTAGACGCCGCCGTGGAACTGCATGAAGAGCCGATCGGGCTGCTTGGGCGCGCGGTGCATGTTGTGGACGCAGAGCGTGAGCGTGTCCTCGCGGGCTTCCTCCGGCATGTAGCGCGGGTAGAGGTTCTTGTTTCCGTGTCGCCACGTCTGCCCCCCGTCGTCCGACAGCCAGACGCCGACCGCCGAAATCGCGAGCGCGAGGCGCGACGGGTCCCCCGGCCACGTCGCGATCGAGTGCATGCACATGCCCCCTGCTCCTGGGCTCCACTCGGGTCGCGTCGGCTGCTCCCAGAACGGCCTGTTCAGCTCCCAGCTGGCGCCTCCGTCGCGGCTCTCGAAGAGGATCCCGGGCGCTCCGCCTGCATAGAGATGGTCGTCGTCCTCGGCGGGTACGATCGTCCACAGTCGCTCGAGCGGCTTCTCCGCCTCCTCGGGCAACTCGACGCCTACGGCCTGCTCCCACTCGGCCGAGAGATCGTCCGTGTAGAAGACCTTCGGCCCGTAGAAGGCCGACGTCACGCACGCGAAGTAGCGGCCGCTCCGTGGGTCGCGCGTCGCGAACTCGACCGGCTCGCCGGCGAACGAGCGCGACGTGATCTCGAACGGCGCGCCCGCCTCGCCTTCGAGCACGAACAGGCCCTTCTTCGTTCCGACGAGCAGCTGAGTCATCTCATCCTCCCGAGATCGCGGGGAGGACGTGCAGCCGGTCGCGAGCGCCGACCGCCGTGTCCTCCCGTCCGTATTCCTTGTTGACGAAGACGTTGATGTGCTCCCGGATCGACCCGCGCTCGTCGAGGATCCAGCCCTTGACGTCGGGGTGCTCGCGCTCGAGGGCCCTCAGCACCTCGGCGACGGTCGCTCCCTCGAGCTCGAGCTCGCGCTTTCCGCCCGCCAGCTCCGAGAGCGGCGCCCTGAGTCTCACGACCGGCACGCGTCGATCCTAGTGGTCTCGGATCGCATCACTGCTTAGACGACGAACGGAGGCGGAAGTAATCGACCGACTCGCCTATCGCGCGAAGAGCCGGCGAAGGAAGCTGCGCTCGCGGCGAGTCTGGCGTTCCTGCATGCGCGCGTCGACGCGGTCGATGTTCGACCAGCACGACACGATGATCGCCGGGCACCGACCAGTGCGCCAGATGGCCGCTGAAGGCGTGTCCGTGTCAGGAAGCCAGCTCCAAGATCCCGTGGGGCGAGCCGTACTCGGCGAGCTTGTCGAGGAACGGCCGGGCGGGGAAGGCCTCCGGCCCGAGCACCCCGACACCGTTCCAGTCGCCGCTCGCGAGCAGCTCGAGCGCGATCACGGGGTTGATCGCCGTCTGCCAGACGACGGCCTGCGAGCCGTACTCGCGCATCGACCACTCGTTGTCGACGACGTGGTACAGGTAGGTCTTCCGCGGGGCGCCGTCCTTGCCGCGACCCGTGACGAGCGTTCCCGCACACGTCTTTCCCGTCATGCGGTCTCCGAGCGTGGCCGGGTCGGGGAGGACGGCCGCGACGACGTCGCGTGGCGCGACGTCGACACCCTTGACGGGGATCTTCTCCTTCGAGTCGAGACCGAGCTTGCGCAGGGTCTTCAGCACCTCGATGAACTCGTCGCCGAGCCCGTACTTGAACGTCACGCGCCTGCAGTCGATCCAGCGTGGCACGAGCAACACCTCCTCGTGCTCGACGTTGACGCACTCGACGGGGCCGATCCCTTCGGGGAAGTCGAACATCTCGGGCTCCGAGAACGGTGCCGTCGTGAACCAACCGCGATCCCGCTCCCAGATGACGGGCGGGTTCAGACACTCCTCGATCGTCGTCCAGATGGAGAAGGTCGGCGCGAAGTCGTAGCCTTCGACGACGAGGCTCGCCCCGTCGCGGATGCCGATCTCTTCGATCTCGGAGAAGAGCTCGTCCGCGGCGTGGCGTGTGAAGACGTCCGCGGCGCCCGGTTCGATGCCGATGCCGACGAGCGCGAGCAGCCCGCGCCCCTCCCAACTCGCGGCGCGTTCGAACTGGTAGTCGCCCAGCTTGACCCCGACCTCTTCGTACGGGTTCGTCGGGTGCGGCTCGGAGAGCGTCATCGCCATGTCGAGGTACGTGACGCCGGCCTCGAAGCACGCCTCGAAGATCGGTACGTTGAAGAGCGGGTCCACCGCGTTCAGGACTGCATCTGCCCGCGTCTCTCGGACGAGAGCGACGACTGCCTCCCGACTCGACGCGTCGATCGCATGCCCGCTGAACCGGCTGTCCCCGAGGCCGGCGACGAGAGCCGACGCGCGCTCGCGGTCGTAGTCCGCGAGAGAGCAGTGCTCGAAGAAGGAACGGCGCCGCGCGATGAGGGCGAAGGCGGAGCCGACTCCGCCGGTTCCGACCACGAGAATCCGCACGGCGCAGGGGTTCTACCTGAACGAGGCCGCTTGTCGCGCCCCTCGCGGCGACGATACGCTGCTCGTCGAGTCCCTGATCGGAGGTCGCATCGTGAGCGTGTCCGTTACCCACCAGAAGCACTTCATCGGCGGCGAGTTCGTGGACTCGACGTCCGGCGAGACCATGGAGGTCCTGAATCCGGCGACAGGCGAGGTGATCGCAGAGGTTCCGCGGGGCACCGCCGACGACGTGGAGCGTGCAGTCGAAGCCGCGAAGGACGCCTGGAGCGAGTGGCAGTCGAAGACTCCGAAGGACCGCATGGAGCTCCTGCTGAAGCTCGCCGACGTCATCGACGAGAACGCGGAAGAGCTTGCCCGGCTCGAGTCGCTGAACGTCGGGAAGCCGTGGTGGGTGGCCGTCGACGAGCCCGGCGTCATGTCGGACAACCTGCGCTTCTTCGCGGGCGCCGCCCGGAACCTCGAAGGCAAGGCGGCCACGGAGTACGTCGAGGGCTACACCTCCATGATCCGCCGGGAGCCGCTCGGGATCGTCGCGGGCATCTGCCCCTGGAACTACCCGCTCTTCATGGCGATGTGGAAGATCGGACCCGCGCTCGCGGCGGGAAACGTCCAGATCATCAAGCCCGCGGAGCAGACGCCGTTGACGATGCTCCGCTTCGCCGAGCTCGCGCAGGAGGTGATACCGGCGGGCGTCCTGCAGGTGGTGACCGGAGACGGGATCCCCGTCGGTGACGCGCTCGTGCGGCACCCCGACATCCGGCTCGTCTCGCTCACCGGTGACACGGCGACTGGAAAGATCATCGCCGCGAATGCGGCGCAGACCGTGAAGCGCGTGCACCTCGAGCTCGGCGGCAAGGCGCCGATGGTCGTGCTCGACGACGCGGATCCGGCGACGGTCGCCGAGGCCGTCAAGATCGGCGGTTACTTCAACTCCGGCCAGGACTGCACCGCGTCCTCGCGCATCCTCGTGAGCGAGAAGATCTACGACGACGTCCTCTCGGAGACGGTGAAGGCGGTCGAGTCGCTGACCGTCGGCGACCCGGGCACGGACGACGAGATCGGGATGGGCCCCGTCATCTCGGCCGAGCAGCAGGAGCGCGTACTCGGTTTCCTCGACCGCGCCTCGAGCGCGAAGGCGACGATCGTCACGGGAGGCGAGGCGCTCGGTGACCGCGGGTTCTTCGTGAAGCCCACGATCGTCACCGACGTCGCTCAGGACGCGGAGATCGTGCAGAACGAGGTCTTCGGGCCGGTCGTCACGATCCAGTCGTACTCGTCGGACGATGCTGCGATCGAGATGGCCAACGGCGTTCGCTACGGGCTCGCGGCTTCCGTCTTCTCGGAGAACGTCGGTCGCGCGCTGAAGGTGGCGGCGAAACTCGATTTCGGCACCGTGTGGGTCAACGAGCACCTCTTCCCGCTCACGTCGGAGATGCCGCACGGCGGCTTCAAGGAGTCGGGATACGGCAAGGACATGTCCATCTACTCGATGGAGGAGTACACGCGCATCAAGCACGTCTGCGTGAAGCTCGCATGAGCACGACCGAACACGTGGAGGCGAGGTCCGGCTCGAGCCAGACCCCGCCCGTCGCGGACGTCCGGCTGGAAGGAGTCGTCAAGCGGTTCGACGACATGGTCGCGGTGGACGGGATCTCCGTCGAGATTCCCCGCGGCTCGTTCTTCGCGCTGCTCGGGCCCTCGGGCTGCGGCAAGACGACGACGCTGCGGATGATCGGCGGCTTCGAGGAGCCGACCGAGGGCCGGATCTTCTTGGGTGATCAGGACGTCGTCGGGCTGCCGCCGTACAGGCGCGACGTGAACACGGTTTTCCAGAGCTATGCGCTCTTCCCCCACATGTCCGTCGAGGACAACGTGGCGTTCGGCCTCGAGCGCAAGGGCGTACCGAAGACCGAGCGAAAGGGGCGCGTCGCGGAGATGCTCGAACTCGTCGGCCTCTCGGGCTTCGGACAGCGGAAGCCGAAGCAGCTCTCGGGCGGGCAGCAGCAGCGCGTTGCGCTCGGCCGCGCGCTCGTCAACCACCCGCGCGTCCTCCTGCTCGACGAGCCGCTCGGCGCACTCGATCTGAAGC
Organism: Gaiellaceae bacterium; assembly: GCA_035457765.1. Lineage (GTDB taxonomy): Bacteria > Actinomycetota > Thermoleophilia > Gaiellales > Gaiellaceae > GMQP-bins7. The sequence continues at coordinate 2,176 of DATIBA010000109.1, read as the reverse complement.
TGCGCAAGCAGATGCAGCTCGAGCTGAAGCGCATCCAGCACGAGGTCGGGATCACCTTCGTCCACGTCACGCACGACCAGGAAGAGGCGATGACGATGGCCGACCAGATCGCGGTCATGAACCGCGGGCACATCGAGCAGCTGGGGCGGCCGGCCGAGCTCTACGAGCGGCCTGCGACCGCATTCGTCGCCGGCTTCCTCGGCGTCTCCAACCTTCTGCGTGGCACCGTAGAAGGCCCGGATGCCATCAGGCTCGACGAGGGCACCCTCGTCCGTGCGAACGTGAACGGGAGGTCCGGCCCGATCGCGGCGGGCGTCAGACCCGAGAAGATCACGATCGGGGCGGGCGGAGGTGCGAACGAGCTTCCGGGGACCGTGTCCGAGAGCGCGTACATCGGCGTCGCCACGCAGGTCGTCGTGCGCACGAAAGCAGGCACGGTCCAGGTGTTCGCCCAGAACATCGACTCGGGCGGGCGCATTCCGGCGCCGGGCACGAACGTCATCTTGAGCTGGGCTCCGGAATCGACGTTCGTCGTCGCCGTCGACGAGGCACATCGAAACGAGGAGGAGGAATGAACCCGAGATTGACCCGACAGGAGCTCTTGCGGCGCGGAGCCGCCGGCGGGGCGCTCCTCGCGTTTCCGTCGCTCCTCGCCGCCTGCGGCGGCGGTGACGGCGGAGGCAACGGAGGGGGCGGCGAGCTGAAGGACGTCCTCAACTTTGCGAACTGGCCTGCCTACATCGACGTCGACAAGCCGACGACGCTCCAGCAGTTCACGCAGGAGACCGGGATCAAGGTGAACTACTTCGAGGAGATCAACGACAACGCGGAGTACTTCGCGAAGGTGCAGGGCCCGCTCTCGCAGGGGCAGGGCATCGACCGTGACATCTTCGTCTTCACGGACAACTCGCGTTTCCCGGGCATCCTCGTCAACGAGGGCTGGGTGCAGAAGCTCGACAAGGACCTCATCCCGAACATCGAGAACCTCGTCGACGCGCAGGCGAGCCCTCCCTTCGACCCGAACCGCGAGTACTCGCTCCCGTGGCAGGGGGGCATGACGGGGATCGCCTGGAACGAGGACCTGACAGGGCCAGTCGAGTCGATCGAGCAGCTGCTCGAGGACCCGAAGCTGAAGGGCAAGGTCTCGATGCTCCAGGAGATGGCCGACTCGGTTGGTGCTGTCATGCTCGGGAACGGCGACGACCCCGGCGCGGTCACCGACGAGGCTTTCAACGCGGCGATAGAGCGCGTCCAGGCAGCCGTCGACTCGGGGCAGATCATCAGGTTCACCGGCAACGACTACATGCAGCCGCTCACGCGTGGGACCTTCGCCGCGTCCCTTTCGTGGTCGGGCGACATCGTGCAGCTCCTCCCGGACAACCCGAAGCTCAAGTGGGCGATCCCGAGGGACGGCGGGATGATCTGGACGGACAACATGTTCATCCCCACGGGCGGCAGCGTCCCGACCGCCTCGACGTACATGAACTACGTGTACGACCCCGCAGTCGCCGCGAAGATCGCCGCCTACATCAACTACGTGACGCCGGTGACGGGGGCGAAAGAGGAGCTCGCGAAGACCGACCCCGAGACCGCGAACAACCAGCTCATCTTCCCGGACGAGGAGACGCTCGCGCAGGTCAAGCAGTTCGACTCGGAAGCGCTCGACAACGAGGAGTACATCACGCTCTGGCAGGGAGTCCTCGGGCAGTAACCACGGGGCGGGCGTGGGCAACTTCTTCCACAGGCACCCGGGGCTCACGCCCTACCTCTTGCTCGCCCCGGGTCTCGCCTGGCTGGGGCTCTTCTTCCTCCTGCCGCTTGCCTACCTCGCTTACCAGTCGCTGCAGTCGGGGATCTACCCGAGCTTCGAGTTCACGTGGGAGTTCTCGAACTTCTCGGATGCGCTCTCCGACTACCGCGAGCAGTTCCTGCGCTCGTTCCTGTATGCGGGGATCGCGACCACCGCGTCGCTGTTGCTCGCGTACCCGCTCGTGTACTGGATCGCCTTCCGGGCAGGGCCGTGGCGCAACCTCTTCCTGCTCGCGATCGTCGCTCCGTTCTTCGTCAGCTACCTCATCCGGACGCTCGCCTGGCTCAACATCCTCGCCGACGAGGGGCCGGTCGTCGGCTTCCTGCGAGACATCCACGTCCTCGGCGCGAACGAGGGCCTGCTCTT
>DATIBA010000108.1:0-9460 GCA_035457765.1 Gaiellaceae bacterium | reverse complement strand
CAACGCCGCTAGACGACGCCCGCCGAACCGGAAGCCGACGAGCGCGAGGCCGAGGAGCGTGAGGACGTCGAACGCGATGGACGTGGCGTGGGCTGCCGGCAGCGAGTCCCACTTCCCGCTCCAGCCGAAGATCGACGTGGCCGGCACGTAGGCGACGTACGACACGGGCCCGTAGGTGTCGCCGCGCTCGATCGCGGTCTCGCAACGGCCGTTCGTCTGGATGCGGTCGCGTACCTGCCCGTCGGTGTCCTCGGGACCGCACTCCTCGAGCGCGCCGCGCTGCGGCATGTTTCCGTACGGCGCCTGGCCGTCGAGGATCCTGCTCGCACCCGCGACCCCCGCGAGACCGACGTCGATCACGCCACGAGGAGCCTCGACGTTGAGCCCGATGCGGAACCCCAGCAGGAAGACTGCGGCGGCCGCGAGCACCCAGGTCGGCCAGATCGAGCGAAGTGGCACTCCCGTCCGCTTCCCGGATCCGATCCAGAGGCCGCGCGCGAGGAAGTAGAGGAGAACCGGATAGACGAGCGGCACGCTTCGGAAGACCTCGCCGCGGTTGAAGAACACGAGCGAGAACGAGAACGCAAGCAACATGAGGAGATCGAGGTTGCGCGTCGAGAGGGGGCTCTTGAAATCGGCGAGACCCACCAGGAACACGAGGCAGAAGGCAAGCCACACGTACGGCTCGAGCAGCGTCTTACCACCGAACGCTCCGTCTCGGCCACGCGCCATCTTCCAGGCCACCTGAGGTCCCGTCCAGCCCTCCGTGACCCGTCCGGTCGTGTCCTCGACGACCGCCTGGGCGACCTGGCCCGCCTCCCCCGACCAGGCCTTGACGAGCCACGTGCGTCGCTCGGGGGTGAAGGTCGCCGCAGTCGTCGGCTCGGGTGGATAGCGCGCGAGCCAATCGGCGATCTTCGGATGTCGGAGCGCGGCCTCGATCGCGGACTCTTCGCTCAGTCGAGCCGGGTCTCCCGGAAGGGCGGGTGGTGCCGAGGTGGGCGCTTGCGCCGCGGCCGCCGCGCTCACGTTCGACGCGAGCACGAGTCCGGCGGCCAGGAGGAGCGCTGTTAGCTGCGTGGTCCGAACGACCAGAGCTTATTGCCGACGAAGTTCACCGGCGTGACGAGCACGATCGCGATCGCCTGCGCGACGACCTCGGTCAGGCCGAGCGTGACGAGCACGTGGAGCACGACCAGGTTCGCGCACAGCGCGAGCGTGGACACGATCAGGAACCGGAGGCCCTGGGACGCGACGTGACCTCGCTGAGCACGGAACGTCCACAGCCGGTTCCAGGTGTAGTTGTTCGTGACCGCGACCAGGAACGAGCAGACCGCAGCGGGGATGTAGTGGGCCTCGAAGCCGAGAGTCGCCACCGTGAACGGGCCGACGACGACCTCCCCGAGCACCAGCGTCGAGAAGACCCAGAGGTTCACGGCGTAACCACTTGCGCCGACGACGCAGAAGCGGACGAGCTGCTCCCAGTTCTGGCGACGGCGCAGCGCGGCGCCTACACGGGCGCGCGACAGGCTGCCTGCGATCTCGGCGTGCGAGGAGTCCACCGTCATCCCAGGGTAGTCGTGAATCGGATCATGCCCGCCCCCCATACGGTCAGTCGCCGCCAAATCCTTCGTCGCCTATGAGCGGGACGAAGCGACACGGCACCGAGGCGCGCTCGATCGGCCCGGCCTCCGAACGAACGACGAGGACGAGCTCCTGCCCCCAGCGAGAACCCCGCGGCACGACGAGGCGCCCGTTCTCCTCCAGTTGGGAGTAGAGCGTGGGCGGAATGGCCGGAGCCGCGGCAGCGACTGCGATCGCGGCGAACGGAGCCCGCTCCGGAACGCCGAGCGACCCGTCCCCGACCAGAACCTCGACGCGGTCGTAGCCCGCCTCGGCAAGCGCAGTGCGCGCACGCGCGGCGAGCTCGGGAACGTGCTCGATCGTCACGACCTCCGCTGCCAGCTCCGCGAGCACCGCAGCCTGGTACCCGGAGCCGGTCCCGACGTCGAGAACACGTTCGTGACCCTCGAGAGCGAGCAGCGCACAGATCGTCGCGACGATGAACGGCTGCGAGATCGTCTGTCCGTACCCGATCGGCAACGCGCCGTCCTCGTATGCGTACGTCCTCCGTTCCTCGGGGACGAACAGCTCGCGCGGCACGCGCCCCATGGCAGCGAGCACTCGCTCGTCCGAGATTCCGCGTCGCCTGAGCTGGCGCTCGACCATCCGAGCGCGAGCATCGGCGGCGTCGACCAACACCGTCACTTGGCAAGCGTTCGAAGCCCGGCGAACCGCGCCGCCTGGCGACCGCGCATCCTGGCCGCTCCGAGAGGGATCGCCACGGCTTGCACGTAGCCCACGACGGGGATGAGGGCGAGCAGGCAGATCAGGAGGCCCAGCGCGCCGACGTACGCCCCGATCCCCATTCGTGTTCCGCCGCGGCGGAGTGCACCGTGGACCACCGCGGCTGCAGACAGCGCGCCGAGGAAGCCTCCGACGCCCCCGGCGATCGCCTCCGGGGCGTCACCGACCCCGAGACCGACTGCCGCGCCGACTGCCGCGCCGAGGATCGCCCCTACTCCGACTCCGAGGAGATTCGATCCGAGGGCTCCAACGAGCACGACTCCGATCCCGAGGCCGATCCCGAGGCACAGGCCGATCGTGTACCAGCCACCCATGCCGGGTGAAGTCTAGAGAGGGAAGAAGGGCGGGCCGCCGCGTCCCGCCCCAGCTCCCCCCTTTCCCCACGTCTGCTACTGCCCCGGACGAAGATCCCTGACGGCTCTACGCGCGATCCGCGCTGTCGGATTGCACAGCCCTCCATCCACCCTTACTTCTTGCGAACACGACCGCGCTACGTTGGCCGGGCCGGAGTGATCCGGCGGAACGGAGAAGGGAGTGATCTCATGCGTAAACGCACAGGCTTGATCCTGGCCGTCGCGCTCGCGGGGGCTCTCGCCCTCACGGCACTCGCGTCGTACGGAACCGCCGCGCTCGGCCAGAAGGGCCAGCTCAAGGCGAGGAAGATGAGCGGCTACCTCGAGGTGCCCTCCGTCTCGACGACCGGACGAGGGACGATCGAGGCCAAGATCAACAACTCCTCGTCGATCGAGTTCAAGCTCACGTACTCGGGGCTGTCCGGCAACCCGTCGGCCGCACACATCCACTTCGCCCAACCGAGCGTGAACGGCGGCGTCGTCGCGTTCCTCTGCGGGGGAGGCGGAAAGCCTGCGTGTCCTGCCAGCACCTCGGGCACGGTGAGCGGGACGATCGTGGCCGCAAACATCCAGGCCCTCACCGCGCAGGGCATCGCCGGGCCCGCGGACTTCGGCGAGGTGATCGCGGCGATGAACGCCGGCTTCACCTACGCGAACGTCCACACCGCGGCGTTCACCAATGGTGAGCTGCGCGGCCAGATCCGCGCCCGGGGCAACAACGGGGACGACGACTGACGATCGAGCAGTGGCCCGGCGAGCAGTCAGCTCGTCGGGCCGCGCTCCAACCGGGCGATCACGGAGAGCCCGAATTCGGCCGCCCGAGCTCCGTCGACGACTCGATGGTCGAAGCTGACTGCGATCGAGCCGGTCCTGCGAACGGCGATCTCGCCGTCGCGCACGACAGCTCGCGGTGCGATGCGCCCGATACTGAGGATCGCGACCTCGGGATGGTTGACGAGCGGCGTCTGGAAGAGACCGGCGAGCTTGCCGGCACTCGTCACGGTGAACGTCGAGTCGCGTAGCTCCCGTGGCTCGAGCGTTCCTGCGCGCGCGCGTTCCGCGAGACGTCCGACCTCCTCGTGAACCTCGGCGACGGTTCTCGCGTCGACGCCGCGCACGACCGGGACGACCAGACCGTGGTCGGTCTGGACCGCGACTCCGATGTCGTAGCGGTCGAGATACACGATCTCGTCTCCTTCGAGCCGAGCGTTCAGCTCGGGGAACTCGGCGAGCGCCTCCGCACATGCCTTCAAGACGACTGCAACGAGCATTTCCAGAGCCACGCTCTCGAAGTCGCACTCCTCGACCCAGGTGACGGCAGGCACCTCACGATGCGCGCGAGCCATGTGCTCGGCAACGACACGTCGAATGCCGCGGAGCTTCTCGCGCCGACCGTCCGCCATCGCGCTCCCTGCCGCTGCTCGAACGTCCTCCTCGGTGATCCGGCCGCTCGGTCCCGTGCCGGTGACGACACTCAGCTCGACGCCGAGCTCGGCCGCGATCTTCCGGACGACCGGGGTTGCCTGCACACGACCCGGGGGTGTCGCACGCAATGTGCCGCTCACGCCACCGTCGGCTCGTGGCTCTGAGCCACTTGCCGCTCCCTCGGTCGCCGCGGTGATGGCCTCGCCGGGCTCGCCGATGAGGACCAGCTCGGCACCCACCGGAGCTCTCTCGCCCTCGGCGACGAGGAGACGGAGCACCACGCCTTCGTAGGGCGAGGGAATCTCGACCGTGGCCTTGTCGGTCTGGATCTCGACGAGCGGGTCGTCCTCACGTACGTACTGACCCACGGCCACGAGCCAGCGCGCGACCTCGCCCTCGGTGAGGCCCTCTCCGAGGTCCGGGAGCTTGAACGCCCGCACTAGATGGTCGATGCCACGATCGCGCGCGACCGGATGCGCGATCTGGCGCGTCGGGGCCGCTTCGGAGCGGCCAGCTCGCGCCCCGGAGGAGGCGATCTCATGACCTCGACCATCTACGCGTGATTCTCGTCGATCGCCCGACGTCGCAGCTGCCGTCTGCGACCGACTGCCACGATCATCCCGAACGCCGAGAGCGAGATGAGCAGCGGAGGTGCGAGAAACCCGATCGCGGAGAGGTGGTGCACGCTCGAGCAGTTCTCGTTGCAGCCCACGAAACCGTCTGCATCCCGGTACCCGGAGACGATCGCCGCGAAGGCGGCAACCCAGATCGAGCATGCGACGACGAACAGCGCGATCGCCGCCACCCCGAGCCGTCCTCGCGGCCAGGCGGCAGCCAGCGCACCGCACGCCAGGAGGAAGAGCGACGCGACACCGATCAGCACTGCTGCAGAGGACATCGTCAGCCTGCGATCACACGCCGGACCGCGTCGGCGACACGAGCCTCGGAGGGAACGTACGCATCCTCGAGCTGCCAGTACGGGTACGGCACGTCGTAACCCGTGACGCGAAGCACGGGCCCGCGGAGGTCGAAGATCGCCTTCTCTGCGAGAACCGCGGCCACCTCGGATGCGAATCCGCACACCCGAGGCGCCTCCTGGACGACGACCGCGCGACCGGTCTTGGCGATCGAGGCAAGGAGGGCGTCCTCGTCCAAGGGCTTCAACGAGCGCAGGTCGAGGACTTCGCACGACGCCTCGCCCGAAAGCGCGTCCGCAACACGCTCGGCGACGCCTACCATCGCCCCGTAGGCGACGATCGTGACGTCGGAGCCCTCGCGCGCGATCCGCGCCTTCCCGAGCGGTACGACGTGCTCGCCCTCGGGGACGTCACCACGCGCGAGCCGATAGATCAGCTTCGGCTCGAGCACGACTACGGGATCGGGATCGCGAATCGCAGCCGCGAGGAGCCCCTTCGCGTCCGCGGGCGTCGACGGGATCGCGACCTTCACACCCGGTGTGTGCACGTAGTACGTCTCCGGGGAGTCGTCGTGCAGCTCCGGTGCACGGACGCTGCCGCCATACGGCATCCGGACGACGAGCGGGAACGCCATCTTCCCCCGTGTCCGCCAGCGGTAGCGCCCGACGTGGTTGATGAGCTGGTCGAGAGCCGGGTAGCTGAAGGCGTCGTACTGCATCTCGCACACCGGGCGCCAGCCCGCCATGCAGAGACCCACGGCGGTCCCGAGGATCCCCGCCTCTGCGAGCGGCGTGTCGATGCAGCGCTCGGGGCCGAAACGGTCCTGGAGCCCGGCCGTCGCGCGGAAAACCCCGCCGAGTCTGCCGACGTCCTCGCCCATCACGAGCACGGACGGGTCGCGCTCCATCTCGACGTGGAGCGCGTCGTTCACCGCGTCGACGAGCAGGAGCTCAGCCACCGAGGATCCTGCGCAGCTCGTCGAGGTCACGCGCAAGGGACGGTGGCAGATCGGCGTAGGCATGCTCGAACACGAGCGAGACGTCGGCCGGCGGCTCCGCCTCCGCCTCCGCGATTCCCTCCCGCATGAGCTCGAGCGCCTCGTCTTGGATCGCCGACGCTCGGTCGTCGGTTAGCACGCCGAGACGACGGAGATACCGCTCGTAGCGACCGACACACTCGTTCTCCCGCTCCTCCTCCACGCGCTCCTCGTCGATGTAGAGCGACGGATCGTCGGCCGTCGCATGTGGGGCGACTCGGTACGTCACGGCCTCGATGAACGTTGGGCCGTCCCCGGCCCGCGCGCGGGCGACGGCCTCCTTCGTCGCCTCGTACACGGCGAGGACATCGCCGCCGTCCACTCGCACGCCTGGCATTCCGTACCCGATCGCCTTGTCCGCGAGGGTGGGAGCAGCAGTCTGCGCGCTGAGCGGCGTCGAGATCGCCCATTGGTTGTTGTTGCAGAAGAGGACGACCGGTGCCTTCATGACTCCTGCGAACGTCGCGCCCTCGTGGAACGACCCCTCCGAGGTCGCGCCGTCGCCGAAGTTGACGATCGCGACCCGGTCCTCACCTTTCAGGCGCGACCCCCAGGCGAACCCGACCGCGTGCGGTATCTGCGTCGCGATGGGGACGCAGATCGAGGCGACGTTGTATTCCTTCGGGTTCCACCAGCCCGCCGGATGCCCGCGCCACCATGAGAGCACCGTCGACACGGGCATGCCGCGAAGGAGACCGATCGCCGAGTCCCGGTAGCTCGGGAAGATCCAGTCCCGTTCCTCGAGCGCGAAGACCGAGCCCGCTTGCATCGCCTCGTGATTCCAGAAGATCGCGTACGTGCCGATGCGCCCCTGGCGGTGGTAGATCACCGATCGTTCGTCGTAAGTGCGGAGGAGGACGAGGTCGCGGTACAGGGCGAGCAACTGCTCCGCACCGAGACCTTCGACTTCGCCGTCGGGGAGCGACTCGCCGTCGCCGATGATGCGGCGCAGTCCTCCCTCCGCCGGCAACACCTGGCTCATCTCATGCTCAGTGTATTGGGAACCGGACGGCCCACCACCGTGTAGACCGTTCGTTCCCGAACGTCGAGCCCAGCCAGGCCTTCTGGACGACCGAGCGGACACGCGGCGGCTGGTACGTCGCGAGCGCTATCCGACGCTCCCTGGACGGTGGTCGTTCCCGCCGTCGTGCTCGCCCTCGTGGCGACCCCTCGGCGGCTGGGCTGCCTTCCTCGTGCTGAGGGGCCCCGGACCGCGTGACTCAGACGAGCACGGTCACGGCCTCGCGCTCGGCCTCGAGCTCGGCGCGCTCGACGTCGCCGAGATCCTCACCGTCGACCTCGAGCGCCATCGGTTCGTCGCACGCGACCGCCAGCCGGTCTGCGTCGTGGACGTATACGAGATTGCGGGCATTCGCCCGGTCGCCCCGGCCGAATGCATACCAGACGAACAGCGGGAGCTCACGCATCCGAAGCCGAACCGGCGCGACGAGGTCGAGGCCGCCTTCGAAGCGGGCATGCGGCGCCGGACGCAACGCGATTCGACCGGCGTAGCTGTACGCCGGCCCGTTGGAGACGAGCACGAACGCCGCCCGCCCGTGGCCGACGACCTCGAGCGCAGGCTCGAGTCGAAAGCGATGCCGACCGAGCGTTCGGACTCCCGTCCACGCGAACCTGAGGTTGTTCGGCCTTCGCCCGTCCGAGCGCCGACCGAGCTCGTCGACCGCACGAACGACCTCGGCGTCGAAGCCGATCCCACAGGCGAAGCCGAACCGGCGCCCGTTGACGCTGCCGACGCCGACCCGGTGCGTGGATCCGTCGGCCAAACGCCGAGCGGCCGCAACGGGGTCGTTCGGGAGGCCCAGCGCCCGGGGCAGGACGCTCGTTCCTCCTCCTGGGATGAGACCGAGCGGAGTGGCGCCGTCGATCCCGTTCAGCACCTCGTTGTAGGTGCCGTCACCGCCGAACACGTAGAGCGCGTCGACCCGTCCCGAGACCTCGCGCGCGATCTCCGTCGCCTCACCCTTCGCACTCGTCATCCGCAGCTCCGTGCCGTTCGGTAGTGCGGCCCGGACCGCGGCGAGCCGGCTCTCTTCGACGCCGGTCGCCAACGGATTGACGATCAAGAGTCGCCTCACGCATGCATCATGGACTTGAGATGACACATCCGACGACGTACTGGCACCGCCTCGAGGACGGGCGCGTCCAATGCGACGTCTGTCCGCGAGCGTGCAAGCTGCACGAGGGGCAGCGAGGATTCTGCTTCGTACGTGCGTGCGACGGGGGAGAGATCGTCCTGACGACGTACGGCCGCTCGAGCGGCTTCTGTGTCGATCCGATCGAGAAGAAGCCGTTGAACCAGTTCCTCCCCGGGACGCCCGTCCTCTCGTTCGGCACCGCGGGCTGCAACCTCGGCTGCAAGTTCTGCCAGAACTGGGACATCTCGAAATCGCGCGAGATCGACACGCTCGCAGACAGCGCGTCGCCGGACGCGCTCGCCGCCGCGGCGCTCAGGCTCGGCTGCCGGAGTGTCGCCTTCACGTACAACGACCCGGTCATCTTTCTCGAGTACGCAGTCGACGTCGCCGACGCATGTCGCGATCGCGGCGTGAAGGCGGTGGCGGTCACGGCCGGCTACGTGAGCCCGGGTGCGCGCGAGAAGCTCTTCGCGCACATGGACGCTGCGAACGTCGACCTCAAGGGGTTCACGGAGGACTTCTACGCGAAGACGTGCGCCGGGCACCTCGCTCCTGTCCTCGAGACTCTCGAGTATCTCGTCCACGAGACCGACGTCTGGGTCGAGGTCACGACGCTTCTCATTCCGGGGCTCAACGACTCCGACGAGGAGATCGACGCCGAGACACGCTGGTTCGCGGAGCGGCTGGACGTCGGCGTGCCGCTCCACTTCACGGCCTTCCACCCCGACTGGAAGCTCCGCGACAGGCCGCCCACTCCGTCGGCCACCCTCACGAGGGCGCGCGAGATCGCGCTCGCGAACGGCCTCCGCTACGTCTACACCGGCAACGTCCACGACCGAGCCGGCCAGAGCACGTACTGCCACGGCTGTGGCGCCCTGCTCGTCGAGCGCGACTGGTACGAGCTCGGTGCCTGGAACCTGTCCGACGGGCACTGCTCGTCGTGCGGAGAGCCGTGCGCGGGCGTCTTCGAGGAGCAACCCGGCTCATGGGGTTCGCGACGCCTGCCCGTCCGGATCGCCGCATGAAGAGACCGCCCGCAGCCGCAGGCAGCTTCTACCCCGGCGATCCCGACGAGCTACGAGACCAGGTGGACACCTTGCTCGATCGCGCGGGCCGCGGTCCTGTGACCGACCTCCGCGGCCTCGTGGCCCCGCACGCCGGGTACGCGTACTCGGGGTCCGTCGCCGCCTCGGCCTTCGCGCTCGT
>DATIBA010000107.1:0-4661 GCA_035457765.1 Gaiellaceae bacterium | reverse complement strand
ATCCGAGGACGCTGCAGCGTCGCGACGCCCTGCGCCTCGACGTGCGCAACCCGCAGGGGCTGGCCGTCGATCCGGAGAGCGGGGTCGTCTACGTCCTCGATACCGACGCCCCACGTCTCGTTCGCGTCGAGCCGGGCGCCGACGGGGACCTCGACACGGCGGTGACGTCAGAGATCGACCTCGGCCCGAGCGGCGTCGCTGACGTCCGAGGCCTGGCCTTCGACCCGTCGTCCGGCCACCTCCACCTGCGAAGCGGGCAGAGTCTCGTGGAGCTGACCACTGCCGCCGAAGTGGTCGCCACACGCGACCTCTCCGGGCTGGAGCTCGGGACGCCGGAGGGCATGGCGGTCGCTCCGAGCGGCGATCTCACGGACGAATCCGCTCAGATGAGCGTCTACGTCGCAGACAGCGGGTCGGCTCAGAGCACGGGCGGGATCGCGGAGCTCTCGATCGCGGCGCTTCCGGCGGCCGCGTCCATCGACTTCACGGCCGCTCTCGTCCACACGATCGACGCGGCTGCTTTCTCACCGCCAAGCCCCGATCCTTCAGGTCTCACCTATCTGCCTCCTCCGAGAAACACGTTGCTGATGACCGACGGAGAGGTCGAGGAGACGGTCAGCGGGATCACGCACTTCCAAGGGGTGAACGTCTGGGAGACGACGCTCGGCGGGAGCGTCGTCAACACCGGGAACGTCTCCAAGGTCGGCTACCAGGGGGCGCCGCCTCCGGTCCCCATGACGCAGGAGCCGGTCGGCGTGACGTGGGACCCGAGCACCGGGCACTACTTCGTCTCCGAGGACGGCGGAAAGCGTGTCTACAACGTCAACCCCGGGGCGGATAGCAAGCTCGGCACGAGCGGCGATAGCTGGACCTACTGGAACACGACCGCCAACGGGAACACGAACGCCGATCCCGAGGGTATCGCCTACGACACGTCCCAGAACCGCCTGTTCGTCGCCGACGGCGTCAATGCCGAGATCTACCAGTACACGACAACCGGGACTCTCATCGGCCACTTCGACGTGGCGGCATACGGCGTCGGCGATCCCGAGACGGTCGAGTACAACGCGGACAGCGACACGCTGTTCGTCCTCTCGAACCGCCAGAGCGGCCCCATCATCGTCGAGACCACCAAGAGCGGTGCATTGCTCCAAACGATCGACGTGTCGGCGGCTGCCGACTGGAAGCCCGCCGGCCTCGCCTACGCACCCGCGAGCGACGGAACCTCGGCCAAGCATTTCTACTTCGTCGACCGCGGGATCGACAACAACAGCGACCCCCGGATAGTCGACGGAAAGATCTTCGAGTTCACCGCACCCTCGACCGGGCCGCCCGTGAACAGCGCGCCGTTCGTCAGCGCCGGCACCGACCAGACGATCGCGCTGCCGGCGAACGCCAACCTCGACGGTACGGTCACGGACGACGGTCTGCCGAATCCGCCTGCAGCGGTGACGACGACCTGGACGAAGGTGAGTGGCCCCGGCACCGTCGCTTTCGGCGACCCGAATGTCGTCGACACGATCGCCAGTTTCTCCGCCGCCGGCACCTACGTCCTCCGGCTCGAGGCGAACGACAGCGCGCTCACATCGAACGACACCGTCACGATCACCGTCAACCCGGCCGGGACGAACCTGCCGCCCTCGGTCAACGCCGGGTCCGACCAGGCGATCACAGTACGCGCGAGCGCGGTCCTGGACGGCACCGTTTCCGACGACGGGCTGCCTGCCCCCCTGACCACGACCTGGTCGAAGGTGAGCGGTCCAGGCACGGTCACCTTCGGCTCCGCCGGTGCCGTCGACACGAGTGCGACGTTCTCGGCGACCGGCGTCTACGTGCTCCAACTGAGCGCGTTCGACGGTTCGCTCACGAGCTCCGACGAGATCACGGTCAACGTCAACGCTCCGACGCTCTACTTCTCGGTCGGAACGGTGCAGACGCTCAGCGGCGTAGCTTTTACGACTCACGACATCGTGGCCTTCGACGGGTCGAGCTTCAGTGTGCTCCTCGACGGCGAGGACGTCGGGCTGGACGCGAGCAGCGAGAACATCGACGCGTTCGCACTCCTGCCCAATGGTCATCTCCTCGTCTCGACGACCGGCAGCTTCAGCGTGCCGGGGCTGTCCGGCAAGGACGAGGACGTCTTCGAGCTCACCCCGAGCCTGCTGGGGGCGACGTCCGTGGGTTCGTGGTCGATGCGTCTCGACGGCAGCGTCGTCGGGCTCGAGGCCGGCGGGGAGGACGTGGACGCCGTCGAGCTCCTGGCGAACGGTCACCTCCTTGTCTCGACGAGGGATCTCGTGAGCGTCACCGGCGTCAGCGGCGAGGACGAGGACGTGCTCGAGCTCGATCCGGTCACCGGGATCTGGGCCATGTACTTCGACGGGACGGACGTCGGGCTGGCGAATGCGGCCGAGGACGTCGACGGCTTCGGCCTCTCAGGGAGCACGATCTACCTCTCTACGACCGGGAACTTCTCGGTCACGGGCGCCGCCGGCGCCGACGAGGACGTCGTACGATTCGCTCCCACGACGCTCGGCTCCACCACTGCGGGGTCGTTCTCGTTGCCTCTCTACTTCGACGGAAGCGTCCTCGGTCTCGCCGGGAACGACCTGGCCGCGATCGACCTGCCCTAGTCCCGGACCCGGCTCCTCTCCCCACACGGTCTTGCAGGACTCGCGTATCGCCGTACGCTGCGACAAAGGGTGGCGCGGCGTCGTTTCGCCGCGGGGAGGAGGAGGGACTTGATCCAGGGAACGGGTGCTCGCGACGGCGGGCGTGATGAGGTGGTGACTCGAGGCCGGCCGTTCATGAGGACTGCCGCCGCCGCGCTCGCCTTCTCCGTCGGCTTCTGCGTCCTGCTCACGGTTCGTGCGGTCGCGGCGCCGGACGGGGTGCGCTCGGCGAAGGGCGCGCCCTCCGTCCGGCAGGCACGGGTACTCGACGTCGAGCGAACCGGTGTCGCGTCTCCGGCCGGTTTGGCGTTCTCGTCCGCCGGCGACGCGTTCTACGTCGTCGATGCGAATCCCGGCACGACCTCCACCGAGATCGCCGTGCTCGAGCCGTTCGAGCTCAGACCCTCCACGGACCGGGTCGGCTCGGCGCGGATCGAGGCGGCGCTCGAGGACCCCGTCAACGTGGCCTTCGACACCCGCCGCAGCCGGCTCCTCTTGCTCGACCACGCCCATCGCCTGCTCGAGGTGCGGGCCGACGCCGATGGCGGCCTGGACGCCCGCACGCTCGTCCGGCACGAGGCGCTCCGGCTCGATCTCCGGGACCCCCAGGGCATGGCGGTCGACCCGGCGAGCGGCGTCGTGTTCGTCCTCGACGCCGATGCGTCGCGGATCCTCCGCATCGAGCCCGACCCGGACGGAGGCTTCGACGCCGCCACGATCGCGACGCTCGACGTGCGCTCCGTCGGTACGAGCGGCGCCCGTGGCCTGGCGTTCGACCCGTCGACCGGACACTTCCAGCTGCGTCGCGGACCGGCACTGCAAGAGCTCACGTCGTCCGGGGAGGTCGTCGAGACCCGTGACCTGTCGGCCATCGGCCTCGTCAGTCCGGAGGGGATGGTCGTCGCTCCCAGCGGAGACCAGACCGATGCCACTGGCGAGATGAGCGTGTACATGGCGGACAGTGGAGGCGCTGGGAGCACCGGGAGGATCGTGGAGCTGTCGCTCGCTCCCCTGGCGGTGACGTCGACCTCGTTCACGTCGGCGCTCGTGAACACCGTCGACCTGGGAGCGCTCGCACCCCCAAGCTCCGATCCCTCCGGGATCACCTATTTGCCCTCGAGCGACAGTCTCATGGTCTCGGACGGCGAGATCGAGGAGACCGTCAACGGCGTCGAGCACTTCGAAGGGGCAAATGTCTGGGAGCTGACACGAAGCGGAGCAGTGATTCGAACTGCGAACGTCTCCAGTGTTCCGCCCACGTCCGTTCCCATGACGAACGAGCCAGCCGGGGTGGCGTTCAACCCGAGTAACGGTCACTACTACTTCTCCGCCGACGACGGCAAGAGGATCTTCGATCTCGATCCTGGACCGGACGGCCTGATGGGCACCGCCGGCGACACGTGGACCTCGTTCAGCACCATTGCCGACGGAAACGACAACGGCGATCCCGAAGGCGTCGCCTACAACACGTTCAACGGCCGGCTTTACGTCGCCGATGGCGTCAACAGGGAGATCTACGAGTACGAGACGAACGGCACCCTCGTCGGTCACTTCGACGTCCTGGGCTTCGGGGTCGACGATCCGGAGAGCGTCGAGTTCAACCCGGTCAGCGGCACCCTCTTCGTCCTCAGTCAGGACTCCCTCATCGTCGAGACGACGACGAGCGGCACGTTGCGCGCATCGCTCGACATCTCGGCCGCGGGAGGGCTCAAGCATGCAGGTCTCGCGTACGCGCCGGCGACGACCGGCGCCGCGGGCGCAAGGAGCTTCTACGTCGTCGATCGGGGCGTCGACAACAACGTCGATCCCGACGCCGTCGACGGCACGCTGTTCGAGCTGACGGCCCCCGACCCCGTCCCTGCCGAAAACACACCGCCCGTCGTGAGCGCCGGCTCGGATCAGGTCGTTGCCCTGCCCTCGAGCGCCGACCTCGACGGCGATGTCGACGACGACGGGGACCCGAACCCGCCGGGAGCCGTGACCACGACC
>DATIBA010000106.1:0-8573 GCA_035457765.1 Gaiellaceae bacterium | reverse complement strand
AGGCGCTGGCGACGTTCCTGCGCCCATACGTTCTCCGGGCCGCACGCTCGTAGGTGCGAAGCGACGCCCGGACGTCGCGCTCGGCCGTCAGGAG
Source organism: Gaiellaceae bacterium (assembly GCA_035457765.1). Classification (GTDB taxonomy): domain Bacteria; phylum Actinomycetota; class Thermoleophilia; order Gaiellales; family Gaiellaceae; genus GMQP-bins7. Next base: position 8,479 of record DATIBA010000106.1, on the reverse strand, counting down.
GCGAAGGCCGCGTCGAGCAGGTCGCCATACGTCCTGCGCAAGGTCGTTACCCAGACGAGGGTGATCTCGTTCGGATTCTTCGACGGCACGGACGACGAGCTCGAGGCTCTGCGTCCGAGCGCCGACACCGAGGAGGCGCGCTCGGCTGCGATGGCGCCGTACGTCGAGAACCAGTTCGCCGACGGGCGTCTACGAGGTCGTCGAGGTCCTAGGGGGCTGACGGCAGGACGTCGATGACGAGCGTCTTCAGCGCCTTCACCTTGAGGGCGTCCGTCGCCTCGAAGGTCACGCGGTAACGGCCGGGTCGCGTCGGGGTGCCGCTGAGGACTCCGAGCGTTCGATCGAAGCGAACGCCCCGCGGCAGCGGCCCACGCTTGATCTTCCAGATCCTCGGCGCGATGCCGCCCGAGGTCGCGACCTTCGCCCGATACAGCCGGCCGACCTTTCCTGTGCGGAGCTTCTGCGTGGCGACCGCGAGTCGCGCGGCGACGTTGAACCCTGCTGCGTAGTCGGCGGTCCGGCCTTCGCTGTCGGTCAGACGGAGCGTCGCGCGGTACGTCCCCGCGGTTTGCGTGCGACCGGCCAGGGTTCCGTCGGCGGCGAGGGCGAACCCGGTCGGCAGGGCTCCTCCCGCCACAGACCACGTGTAGGTGCCGCTCCCGCCCGTCGCGGTCAGCTTGGCGCTGAACGGAACGCCCACCTCCCACGGTGTCGGCGCACCGGCCGCGGCAAGCGGTCTCGCGGCCGCGATCGCCAGCGGCTGCCGGACGACGATCTCGAGCCCCTTCGTGTCGGCCCGCCCGTCGGCAAGCGCAGCGCGGACCTGGAACGGCGAGGAGCCCTCGGTGGTGGGCGTGCCCGAGATGACTCCGGTCGCGGAGTCGAGCGCGAGACCGGCCGGAAGCTGGCCCTGGGAGATCGTCCACGTCAGCGGGCTCGAGGGCTGGGCGAACTGGTCGGGTGCCGACATCATCGCCGCCTCGAGGGGAAGGTTGTAGGGCGTGCCGATCGTGGCCGGCAGAGCCGACTGCGTCCTGACGATCACCCGCGGATCGACGGTGATCGAGAACTCGCGCTCGGCGTCCTTCGGGAAGGTGCACCACACGGGCCCCCCTTCCGCCGGCCCGATGTCGTGGACCCTGACCCAGAACCTCCCCTGGCCGGCCTGCGTCGGTGTGCCGGTGATGAGCCCGCTCGACGACATCGATAGGCCTGCAGGCATCGCACCGTTGACGACGCTGAAAGAGAACGACGGCTCGCAGCCGCCGCGGGCGACCAGCTGCACGGAGTAGGACGTCCCCACGACGCCGCCCGGGCACACGAAGAGACCCTGCCCGCTCGCCTCGACCGTGACGGGACAGGGCGTGGCGTCGTCGAACGCGAGCGCGGCGGCGGTCGCGGCCACGACACCCGCGAGCGCGGTCACGAGCGCGAGAGTCAGCGCAAGCCGCACCGAACGTGTCCGACCGCGTCCCACCGGCGCGCCAGAGTAGCAGACATGTCTGCCGGCGCCAGGAGTTGTTAAGACACCGCGAGAACGAGGAGCTCCGCCACGCAAACGGGGTTCTCGGCGGCCTCGCACTCGACGGTGGACTCGATCGTCACCCGCTCGCCTCCGCTCGCGTCCTCGACCGAGACGACGCGGAACCGTCCCCGAATCCGCGCCCCCGACGGAACCGGGGCAGGGAACCGCACCCTGTTCACGCCGTAGTTGACGAGCATATCGCCGGTTGGAGGAAAGACCTCGTACAGCATCGGCACGCAGAGCGACAGCGTGAGGAAGCCGTGCGCGATCGTCGTGCCGAAAGGGCCGGCAGCAGCGCGCTCCTCGTCGGTGTGGATCCACTGCGGGTCGTCGGTCGCCGCCGCGAACGCGTCGATCCGTTCCTGCGTCATCGCGAGCCACGAGGTCGGACCGAGCTCGACTCCGACCAGATCGCGGTATACGCTCACGCCGCCTGACGAGCGGCCGCGATTCGCTCGAGCGAGGTGTCCTTGCCCAGGAACTCCAGGCTCTCGTACAGACCCGGAGAAACGCGCGAGCCGGTCACCGCGACGCGGATCGGGAGGTAGACGGCTCTCGGCTTCTCGCCGAGCTCGTCGCAGAGGTGCTTCAGCGTCGCCTCGACGTTCGTAGCGGTCCATGGGTCGGTGCTTGCCAGCGCACTCTCCGCCGCGCGAAGAATGCGCTCGTCGAGGAGCTCCGGATCGGGTTCCACGTCGTGGAAGAGGAAGCCGGCGAAGCCCGGAAACTCGTCGAAGCGTCCGATCTTCTCCTGGACGAGCAGCGCAGCGGCACGGACACGACTCTCGTCCCAGTCGATGCCCCGTTCGGCGAGGTACTCGACGAGCCGGGCCGCGTACTCCTCGGAAGAGAGGGCTCGCAGGTACAGGCCGTTCATCCAGTCGAGCTTCGCGTAGTCGAAGCTCGCCGGGCTCGATCCGACACGCTCGAGCGTGAACCGCTCGACGAGCTCCGCCCGCGACATGATCGTCGTCTCGCCGTCGGGCGCCCAGCCGAGGAGCGCGAGGAAGTTCATGAGCGCCTCCGGCACGTAGCCGGCGGCGCGGAACTCGTCGACGGACACGGCCCCGTGCCGTTTGGAGAGCTTTCGACCGTCCGCCCCGAAGACGTTCGGAACGTGGGCGTACGTGGGCAGCTCGGCGCCGAGCGCACGCAGGACATGGATCTGCTTCGGCGTGTTCGAGACGTGATCGTCGCCGCGGATGACGTGGGTGATGCCGTCGAGCCAGTCCTCGAGCGGAGACGCGAAGTTGTAAGTGGGCCGGCCGTCCGAGCGGACGAGAACGAGATCCTCGAGCTCGGCACTCGGAAACTCGATGCGACCCTTGATCGCGTCGTCCCAGCCCGTCAGCCCCTCGTCGGGCATGCGGACCCGGATCGCTCCCTCGTCCTCGTACGCCGAACCCTCGTCGACGAGTCGGCGAGCTTCGTCCTGCGCCCGGCTCATCCGGTCGAGCTGGAACGTCGTCTCACCGTCCCAGTCGATCCCGAGCCAGCGCAGCGAGCGCTCGATCTGGTCGACCGACTCCCGAACCTCGCGGCTCGTGTCCGTGTTCTCGATGCGCAGGAGACACTCTCCGCCGCGCCCGCGGGCGAACAGCCAGTTGAAGAGGAAGGTCCGTACGCCGCCGATATGCAGGAGCCCGGTGGGCGACGGCGCCATGCGAACGCGGACGGACATCGGCCCAGTAGCGTAGACACCGTGCTCTTCGGCGCCCACGTCTCGGCCGCAGGCGGGATCTCGAAGGCGATCGACCGGATCGAGGAGATCGGCGGCGACGCCGTACAGGTCTTCACCCAGAGCCCGCGCATGTGGAGACCCACCGAGCATTCGGAGGACGAGCTCGAGCGCTTTCGTGCGCGCAGGCGAGAGGCCCGCGTCGAGCACGTCTCCTGCCATGCCCTCTACCTCGTCAACCTCGCAAGTCGTGACGAGACGGTGCGGGCGAACTCGCTAGCCGCGCTCCGGGCGACGATGACGACCGCACGCGGAATCGGGGCCGAGGCGGTCGTCTTCCACGTGGGCTCTCATCTCGGATACGGCTTCGACGAGGCCGTCGAGATCGTCGTGCCGGCGCTTCACGAGCTCCTCGAGCTCACCACGGACCAGCTCTGGCTCTGCATGGAGAATGCGGCCGGCGCCGGCGGCACGATCGGACGCTCGGTCGCAGAGCTCTCAGCGCTCTCCGAGGCCGTCGGCGGTCATCCGCGTCTCGGCCTCTGCCTCGATTCGTGCCACTGGTGGGCGTCGGGCGTCGACGTCACCTCCCCGAACGCGCTCGCCGAGGCGCTCGCCGACCTCGACGCTCGAATGGGGCTCGAGCGGCTGAGAGTCCTTCACGTGAACGATTCCAAGACGCCGCTCGGCTCGAACCGCGATCGCCACGAGCTCCTCGGCAAGGGCCTCATCGGCGATGGGCTCGCGACCTTCCTCGGTCATCCCGCGGTCCAGCACCTTCCTGCGATCGTCGAGACCTGGGAGGACAAGGGGAGCAAGACGGAGGATCTCGACTGGATGCGAGATCTGAGGCGCCGCGGGCGCAGACGCTGGCAGAGACGGGCTCGAACCCCACGGAACGCGGGCCCTGACGCGCTCGAGTAGCAGGTCGCGTCAGTCCGCTACGACTGCGAAGACGCGGAAGTTTGCCCGCTCACGCGGGAGCTCGTGGAACTCGGGGTTACGACATCCCAGCTCGTCCTCGCGGCTGGCGTACGTCTCGAGGACCTCAACCTCGCACATCGGCAGCGGAGCCCGAACGGCGCGGACCGCGCCGAAGCCGTTGACCGTCGCCTCGGCCGACTCCAGGAGCTGGAGGTCGATCTCGACGTCGAAGACCTTCTGGAGGCAGCCCATGTACGTGTGGCCCCAGGCCTCGTAGGCGTAGACGAAGGGGCAGGCCATCCGAACGCAGGCACCGGGGTAGACGACCTTCTCGCAGTGGACCGCACAGTGCGTGCACGCGACCTCGTCCTGGACTCGGAGCGGGAGTCTCGCCTCCGCGGTCGCTTCGTTCATGCACCGATTGTGTTCATCTCGTGCCGTCCACTGCAAGACTTGACAAACCGCCGGTTTTCAGGCAGTGGCGACGGACGGGTGGCCGGACGCGCCCGAAGTCGACGCGGGGTACGGTTCCGCGGCTGTGGTGAGAAAGATCCTGTTCACGGCGCTGGCGATCGCCCCGATCACCATCGCTCTCCACTACCTCGCCGACCTCCCGGAGACGACGGAGTTCGTCCTCTCCGCGCTCGCGTTGATCCCGCTCGCCTGGCTCATCGGTGAGGCGACCGAGCATGCCGCCGTGCACACCGGGCCCGGAATCGGGGGGTTCCTCAACGCGACGTTCGGGAACGCACCCGAGCTCATCATCGCGCTCATCGCGGTTCACGAGGGTCTGACCGAGGTCGTCCGCGGCTCCCTCTCGGGGAGTGTCGTCTCGAACCTCCTGCTCGTGCTCGGCGCCTCGCTCGTCGCGGGAGGACGCGGGGCGCTTGATCGCTTTTCGAGCTTCCTCTCGTTCGGGCTGATCGCCTTCGCGACCGTTCTCTTCCTCATCCCGTCGATCCCGGGCTGGGACGGGGATCCGGACACCCACTCGCTCGCCGTCGTCTCGACCGCGGTCTCCGTCGCCCTCCTCATCGTCTACGTCGGTGTCACCTGGTACTCGCTGAGGCGACATCACTCGCTGCACGTCGCCTCGGACGAGGAGATCAGCGCATGGTCGCTACGGGCGGCCCTCGGCGCGCTCGCCGTCACGACGTTCGTCACCGCACTCGTCGCCGAGATCCTCGTCGGATCCCTGGAGGTGTTCGCCGACAAGGCCGGGCTGAGCGAGTTCTTCGTCGCGGCAGTGATCGTCGCGATCGTCGGCAACGCGGCGGAGCACGGCGGCGCAATCATCGTCGCCTACAGAGGGAAGATCGCTCTCGCGGGTGAGATCGCCCTCTCGTCGGCGGCCCAGGTCGCGGTCTTCCTCATTCCCGCGGTTGCTCTTCTGTCATGGCTCATCGAGCCGCTCTCGCTGAGCTTCCGAGCGGTGGAGATCGCCGCGCTCGCGGGCTCCGTCGCGCTCACGACGCTCGTCCTGTTCGGCGGTCGATCGAGCCGGGCGCGCGGCGCACTCCTGCTGGCCGGGTACGGCGCGGTCGTGATCGCGTTCTATCTCGCCGGCGACCGCTAGAGCTGCTGACGCGGCGAGCGACCGTCGCTCACTGCCATACGAGCTCTCACACGCGGACACCGGCGATGAGCGCCGCAGGGATCAGCTCCGATGCGCGGTCGATGTCGTCGTCCGTGATCTCGAGATGCGTCACCGCGCGGATCACGGTCGGGTGAATCGTCGCGGAGAGGCCAACCCCGGCTTGGCGGAGGCGTGCGAGCGCCTCGTCGCGATCGAGCCCGAGCGCTCCGACGTCGACCTGGACGAAGTTCGTCTCGACCCGATCCAGTTCGACCGCGACGCCGGCCCCGACCAGCCTCTCGGCCAGCCGGCGCGCCCGAGCATGGTCATCCTCCAATCGTCGGACGTGATGATCGAGCGCGTACACACCGGCGGCGGCGACGATGCCGGCTTGTCGCATCGCGCCCCCGAAGAGGTGCTTCTCGCGCCAGGCGCGCTCGATCAGCTCCTGTGAACCCGCAAGCAGGGCCCCCAACGGGCAGCCGAGGCCCTTCGAGAGACAGAGCGTGACCGTGTCGAAGCCGGACGCGATCTCGGCCGGTTCCACGCCGAGGGCCGTGGACGCGTTGAGGAGACGGGCGCCGTCGAGGTGAACCGCGAGGCCGAGCTCGTGGGCGGTGGTGAGCATCTCCCGCAGCGTCTCGAGCGGCCACGCGCGACCGCCGGCGCTGTTGTGCGTGTTCTCGAGCGAGAGGACCGTCGCCCGTTGATCCGCTGTCTTCACGCTCGGCGCCGCGGCTGCGCGGACCTGCTCGGGCGAGACGCGCCCGGCCTCCCCGCGCAGCCCGAGCGTCACGAGGCCCGCATGGGCGGACGCACCGCCGTACTCGTAGATGAGCACGTGCGAGTGCTCCTCGGCGATGAGCACGTCGCCGGGCCGGCCGTGGAGTTTGAGGGCGATCTGGTTCGCCATCGTCGCGGTCGGGAGGAAGACCGCGTCTTCCTGTCCGAGAAGCGCGGCGACGCGCTCCTGGAGCGCGTTCACCGTGGGGTCCTCGCGCTTCTGCTCGTCGCCGACGGCCGCTTCCGCGATCGCACGCCGCATGCCGGGGGTCGGCTGGGTCGCGGTGTCCGAGCGAAGGTCGATCACGCCGCGCAAACTACCCTCACACCATGGATCTCGCGCTCCTCGAACGCGCGCTGGCAGAGCGCGGAGAGCCCGCGTATCGCGCACGGCAGGTCTGGGAGTGGACGACACGGGGCGTCACCTCGTACGAAGGGATGACGACGCTGGCGAAGGCCCTTCGGGCGTCGCTCGCGGAGGACGTGCCGTTCTCGACGCTCGACGTCGTCACGGAACGGGAGTCGCGCGACGGCACGGTGAAGACGCTCTTCCGGACGCACGACGGGCACCCGGTCGAGGCCGTCTTCATGCGCTATCGGGACGGGCGGCGCTCGCTCTGCCTGTCTGCCCAGTCCGGCTGCCCGCTGACGTGCACCTTCTGTGCGACGGGCGCGATGCGCTTCGGCCGCAACCTCACGGCGTCCGAGATCATCGACCAGGCGCTCCACTTCCGCCGCCGTGAGCGGGTGAACCACGCCGTCTACATGGGCATGGGCGAGCCCTTTCTGAACGTCGACGCCGTGTTCGCGTCCGCTCTCCTCCTCCCCGATCTCGGGATCACGCACCGCCGCACGACCATCTCGACCGTCGGCTGGATGCCTGGACTCCGGCGTTTCGTCGACGAGGTCGACGCGCCGATCCGGCTCGCGCTCTCGGTGCACGCGGCCGATCCGGTGAAGCGATCCGAACTGATGCCGGTAAACGATCACTACCCCCTGGAGGACGTCCTCACCGAGTGCCGCCGCTACGTCGCTCTCCGTCGGCGGAACGTGTTCGTCGAGTACGTGATGCTCGCGGGAGTGAACGACTCGCCCGCGGACGCGCGTGCGCTAGCTTCGATCCTCGACCGGAGGGCGTTCAAGGTGAACCTCACCACGTATAGAGGTTGCCCGTTCAAGGTCAACCTGATCCCCTACAACCCCACCGGGTCGCGCTTCGACGGGTCCAGCCGGGAGACGATCGAGAGGTTCAAGCAGGTGCTCGTCCGGGCCGGCGTCCCCGCGACGGTGCGCCTGACGCGGGGCCGCGACATCGAGGCGGCGTGCGGCCAACTCGCGTCCGCGCACCGGCCCGCGTAGCCGACCACCGCGACCGACCCAAGAGCCTGCGTATCGTGATCGGCATCGACGAAAGGAGGCGCACGTGGCGAAGCTCATCAGCACGACGGCGATGACGGTCGACGGCCTTGCAGACGTAACGGACTGGTACGTCGCCGACGGTGAACACAGCAGGGCGAGCTTCGAGCTCCTACAGGGCGCCGAGGCGATGCTCATGGGGCGGCCGACATACGAGGGGCTGGCTGCGTACTGGTCGCCACTCGAGGACGAGTGGGCGACCCTGCTGAACGCGATGCCAAAGTACGTGGCATCGCGCACGGCCTCCGCTCCCCTCGACTGGAACGCAACCCTTCTCGACGGTGATGCGAAGGACGCCGTTCGGAACCTCAAGCCTGCCCTCGAACGCGACCTCGTCCTCATCGGCTGTGGCGAGCTCGCGCGCGAGCTCCTGAGCGCCGGGCTCATCGACGAGATCCGGTTCGGGGTGCACCCCGCGTTGGGCGGTCCGGGCACGCGCCCCTTCGACTCGAAGGCTCGTCTCGAGCTTCTCGAGACCGTTGCGTACGACTCGGGCGTGACGCTGCTCCGGTACCGGCCCCTGATCGAGCTGTGAGGCAGTCGTCGAGAGGTCGAGCACTCGGGCCACGGTCCGGCT
>DATIBA010000105.1:0-3744 GCA_035457765.1 Gaiellaceae bacterium | reverse complement strand
CGCGAGGTCGGTGAGAGCGCCGCCCATCCGACGACGCGTCCTCCCTCGACCGCTACGAGGCGGTGACCGGACAGTCGGTCCTTGTCGAACTCCGCCCACGTCGGCGTCTCCGTCTCGAAGGTCGCCTGGCGGGTGGCGATCCCCTCGGCGTAGATGGCCTCGACCTGGGGCCAGTCCGCAGCCGACATGCCCCGAATCTCGATCATGTTCGGGAGACTAGGCTTGCGCCGTGGAGCGGTGGGCCACCTTCGATTGCTACGGCACGCTCGTCGACTGGAACGGCGGCATCCGCGGCGAGCTCGAGAAGCTCTTCGGCACTGAACGCGCTGACGAGCTCCTGGCCCGCTACCACGAGCTCGAGCCGAGCATCCAGGAGGCGGCGGCCGGCGCGTCATACCGCGAGGTCCTGACCATCGCTCTCGAACGGCTTGCTGGCGAGACCGGGCTCACGCTCCCCGAGGGCGACGCAAGTGCGTTAGCACACTCACTGCCATCCTGGCCGGTGTTCGAGGACGTTCGTCCGGGGCTCGAGGAGGCGAGGAGGCGCGGCTGGTGGCTCGCGATCCTCTCGAACACGGACCGGGACCTCATCGATGCGTCGATCGAGGCGCTGGGAGTACGTTTCGAGGCGGCAATCGTTGCCGGCGAGATCGGCTCCTACAAGCCCGCGCACAAGCACTGGAGGGTCTTCTACGAGCAGACGGGTGCCGATCCCGCGAGGCACGTGCACGTCGCGCAGAGCGTGTACCACGACATCGCGCCGGCGGCCGAGCTCGGAGTTCCGTCGATCTGGATCAACAGGCTCGGCGAGCCGGCGGATCCCCGCCCGGCACGAACGCTTCCGGACCTCTCGATGCTGGGAGACGCCCTCGACGCGATCGTTCCCCCAGGCTCCTGATGTCGTCGCTCCGGGCTCGTTGTCCGAAGTGCCGCACGTTCACGGCGGTTGCCGTCGGCGACGGCTACGAGTGTCATCGCTGTGGGGGAACGTTCGGCGCGGGGCTCATTCGCGTTCCGCGCGCGTGGGGATCCGGCGGGGAGTCGATGGCCGAAGGAGCGGGTCTGGCGATCTCCTACCCGGAGGCGGGCGTCGTCGAGGAAGAGACGCTGGCGGCTCAGAGCGACGCTCTCGGGGCGGTGCTCCCGACGAGACCCGTCGTTCTCGGCGGGTGTTGCTGCGCTCACGTCGGTGCTGTGCGCGGACTGGCCATGCGCGCGGATCGGCTCGGGATCATCTGGATCGATGCTCACGGCGACCTGAACACTCCAGAGACTTCGCCGTCCGGGAATCTCTGGGGAATGCCGTTGCGGATGCTGCTCGACGACGGCGTCGTCCGACACGACGACGTCGCGCTCGTCGGAGCGCGCAACCTCGATCCACCGGAGGCCGACTTCATGGCCGAGGCAGGAATCGACGACTCGCTCGAACGGGCACTCGAGGATGTAGACGCCGCGTACGTGGCGCTCGACCTCGACGTTCTCGATCCCGAGGAGGCCGACGTCTTCGTGCCCGAGCCGGACGGCCTTTCGGTGGCCGACCTCGAGGCTGTGCTGCAAGATGCGCGCGCCCGATCCACCCTTGCCGGAATCGGGATCACGGGATTCCTGGCCACCGAGCGAAACGTCGCAGTGATCACTCGCTCACTCGCCGCGGCGGGTTTCTGATCCACTGCGCATAAGATCCAGCGCATGTCTGCGGGGCAAGGGCGTGTCGACGTCGAGGTCGAGAGCAAACGTCCCGACGAATCACCCCAGGGAAAGGCGCATCCGAACACGTGTCCCGGCTGCGGCTCGCACTACCGGGACGAGGAGCTCGTCTCTACCCTGCGCGTGTGCCCCCAGTGTGGGCACCACTTTCGGGTACGAGCACGCGACCGCATCGAGCAGCTCGTCGATCCGGGAACCTTCGTCGAGGAGGATGCCGATCTGCGCTCTTCCGACCCACTCGCGTTCTTCGATCTCCGCCCGTATACCGAGCGCCTAGCGGAGGCGGAGGTCTCCACCGGGCTTGGTGACGCCATCGTCTGCGGGGCCGCCAGGATCGAACAGGAGGAATGCCGGCTCGCGGTCATGGACTTCGCCTTCATGGGCGGCTCGATGGGGAGCGTCGTCGGGGAGAAGTTCGCCCGCGCGTGCGAGAGCGCCGTTGCGGCGAATACGACGCTCGTATCGGTGTCGGCGTCCGGAGGCGCGCGGATGCAGGAGGGGATTCTCGCGCTGATGCAGCTTCCGAAGACGGTGTGTGCGATCGAGGAGCTTCACGACTCGGGCGGCGCTCTACTGTCCGTGCTCACGCATCCCACGACGGGGGGCGTGCTCGCCAGCTATGCGAGTCTCGGCGATGTCGTCATTGCCGAGCCAGGGGCGCTCATGTCGTTCGCCGGTCCGCGGGTGGTCTCGCAGACGACCCGTGAGAAGCTGCCCGACGACTTCGGGCTCGCCGAGTCGAACTTCCGTTTCGGCCATCTGGACGGGATCGTTCCGCGCTCCGAACTGCGTTCTACGCTCGGCCGCCTCCTGCGCTTGTTCCGGAAGAGCTGAGCACTAGGTGCCCAGCGATGCCGAGATTCGGCTGCGCGAGCGACTTAGTAAGCTCGGCAGCATGAAGCTCCTCCGCGGGACGAAGCTCACCGGCGAGCTCGACCGGCTGCAGGACCAGCTGGAGCGCCTACGGGCCGAGCCGACGGCGGAGGACATCTGGCGCTCAGTCGAGCTCGCGCGTCACCAGGACCGGCCCTACACGCTCGACTACGTCGAACGGATGTTCGAGGACTTCTTCGAGCTCCACGGCGACCGCGGCCGAGCCGACGATCCGGCCCTCGTCTCCGGCATCGGAAAGCTGGGTGATCGTACCGTCGTGCTGGTTGGGCACCAGACGGGCCGCGACCTCAAGGAGCGGTCGAAGCGGAACTTCGGCATGGCGTATCCCGAGGGCTACAGGAAGGCGATGCGAGCGATGGCTCTGGCCGATCGGCATGGCTTTCCTCTGATCAGCATGGTGAACACGCCTGGCGCGTATCCGGGCGTTGCGGCCGAGCAGCACGGTCAGGGAGGGGCGATCGCGCGCTCGCAGGCGGCGATGGCGCGACTTTCGGTTCCGACGATTGCGTGCATCATCGGTGAGGGCGGCTCGGGGGGCGCCGTCGCGATTGCGGTCGCGGATCGCGTGCTCATGCAGGAGAACGCGATCTACTCGGTGATCTCCCCCGAGGGGTGTGCCGCGATCCTCTGGCGCGACGCGGCCGAAGCTCGGAAAGCTGCAGCCGCGTTCAAACCGGACGCGGCTCACTGTCTCGAGCTCGGTGTGATCGATGCGATCGTCATCGAGCCCGAGGGAGGTGCTCACACCGACCCCGACGCCGCCGCAAAACTGCTGGAAATGGGCATAGTCGAGGCGCTCGAGGAGATCGAAGCTCTCGATTCCGTGGAGCGCCGACGCCAACGACGCGCGAAGTATCGGATCATGGGCGTTCTGGCGCCGACTTGACCGCGGTTTTTTCGTCTATCCACACGTTCCACAGGCTTATCCCCGACGCGTGAAAGGGTTCTGAGCAGGGAAAAGACACGTCGTGCAGCCGGTTGGTGAAGGTAGCGTTGCGTTTCGGGCGACAATCCACAGGGTGAGCCTCGATGAGTACCGGCGCCGCCGGGTACCGAGTCGGACGCCCGAGCCCTTCGGAGACGAAGCCGCTTCCGGACACCGGCCGCGATTCGTCATTCAGCGACACGCGTCGCGTCGATTGC
>DATIBA010000104.1:0-4274 GCA_035457765.1 Gaiellaceae bacterium | reverse complement strand
CTCGTCACCGCCGAGGAGGGAACGCTCACGGGAGGCTTCGGTGCCGAGATCGCGGCGCGGGTGCAGGGGATTGCCTGGAGCGATCTCCGCGCGCCCGTCAGGCGCGTCGCGGCGCGCGACGGGATCATTCCCTCGGCCCGTCTCCTCGAAGACGCGACGCTCCCAGGCGTCCACGACGTCGTCGAGGCGATCTCCGCACTCGAAGGCGTGAGACAGTAGTGGGCGTATGCTCGAGATCGTCCTGACGCGCGAGGACGCGAACACGGAGTTCGCCCTCCTCGCGGAGTGGCTGGTCGAGGATCGGGCGGAAGTGACGCACGGCCAGCCGGTCTGTGTCGTCGAGACGACGAAGGCGACCGTCGAGATCGAGTCGCCCGGTGCCGGCACGCTCGTCCAGCTCTACGCCGAGGACGTGGAGGTCGAGCTCGGCAAGACGATCGCCTACGTCGCCGAGACGGCCGACGAGCTCGCTTCCGTCGACGTCGCCGAGAAGGAGAAACCCGCGTCGAAGTCCGCTCTCGGGGACCGCCAGGCGACGCGGAAGGCGACGGAGCTCGCCGCGCTCCACGGGATCGATCTCGGCGAGATCGACAAGCGCGGCTTCATCACCGAGAAGGACGTCGAGGCGCTGATCGCCCGGCGGAAAGCGTCCGAGGCACCGGAGCCGGGGCCGGCTCTCGCGGGACTCTCGACGGACGGTGTGTCGTTGCCGGCCTCGTTCGACCTGGACGCGAGCGTCGGCGTGCTCGAACCCGCGTTCCTCGAGTCCCTGCGCACCGAGCCCGGCTCGTTTCGCGCTCTCGCGCCGGGCGAGAAGGTTCGCGCGCTGCGCGAGCACGGCGCCCTCGTCGGCGAGGGAGTCGAGCTCGGAGAGGGCACGCTCGTGATGGCTCCCCGCGTCGTGATCGAGGACGGCGTCCGCTTCGGTCCACGTGGGACCGTCGTCTGTGAGGAGGTCGTCGCGATCGGCGAGCTGACGCAGTTCGGCCCCGATCTCGAGCTGCGGTGCCGGCGCGCCTTCCTCGGCGCGGGCATCTGGGCCGGGAGGTCGCTCAGGTTCGGCGGAGGTGGTCACCGCGATCCGTGGGCGACGCTCGCCATCGGTGATCTCGCATTCGTCGGAGACGAGGCGTTCGTCAACGTGTGTCGTCCCGTGCTCATCGGTCGCGAGGTCTTCCTGACGATGCGCGCGATGATCGTGACGCACAACATCGGGCACTCGGTCCTCGAAGGCTTCGAGAACCGTTTCGCACCCGTGGTGCTCGAGGACCGCTCGCAGGTCGGGCTCGGCTCCGTTCTCTATGCGGGCTGCCGGATCGGTGCGGAGGCGATCGTCGCGTCGAGCTCCTACGTCGTCGGCGACATTCCTGCCGGCGCGTTCGCGATAGGCGTGCCCGCGAAGGTCACGGGCAGCTCCAGCCACAAGCTCTCCGACGCGCGGCAGCTCGAGCTCGCGCAGCGCATGGTCGACGACCTGCACGAGCTTCTCGCACTCCGAGGTCACGAGGTCTCCGCCATCGGCGAGGGCGATCCGCGTGGCTTCGAGGTGGAAGGGACGCAGGTGTCGTTCACGCCCGTCTTCCGAGGCAGCACTGCCCACCCGTCCGTAGTCCTCACGCTCGAGGTGCGTGGCGAGGCACCCGACGGGGTGGCCGTCCTCGATCTCGTCGGGCGCCGAGTGCACGGCTCGGGCGGTGCCGTGCTCGAGTCCGTGCGCGAGTTCTGCCGCAAGCGGGGCATCAGATTCGAACCGGGGCCATGGCGATACTCGGGGGGTCTCCTCTAGAGGAACCACGCGGTCTCGGGCACTCAAACGGGGTAGACCGAAATCCCCTGGTAATTCGCGCTTCTCGGTACTAGGGTTCGTTTTCGAGGGGACGGGTCTCGCACAAGAGAGGCAGGGGTGGTCAGAAGGGCTTCGATCGTTTCGGGTCTCGCCGCGCTCGTCGCCTTCGCGCTCGCGTCCGCCTCGTCGGGTCAGTCGCCAGGTCCGGGCGCCGGGCCGCCCGGCGGAGCACCGCCTGGGCTCGACAAGGCGATCGCCGCCAAGGAGAAGCATGCCGAGCGGCTCCTCGACACACCTGGCATCGCCGGAATCGGTGTCGGTCTGAACCCAGCCGGCAAGCCGGTGATCCGGATCTACAAGGAGAAGCCGGACGTCGCAGGCGTCCCCGATGCGCTCGAAGGCGTTCCTGTGCAAGGCGTGACGACCGGGATCCTGCAAGCCCGCGCACCGACGGACCGGTTCGATCGACCGGTGCCGATCGGAGTCTCGTCCGGCCACTACGAGATGGCCACGGGTACCCTCGGCGCGCGAGTCACGGACGGCACCAACGTCTACGCCCTCTCGAACAACCACGTCTTCGCGGGCATCAACTCCGCGAGCATCGGAGATCCGATCTTGCAGCCGGGGCCGATCGAGGACGGCGGTGCGCTCCCGGACGATCAGATTGGAACCCTCCACGACTACCAGGAGATCGACTTCGCGGGGAATCCGAACACGATGGATGCCGCCGTTGCCCTGGTGTCGACCGGGACCGTCGGAACCGCCACGCCGCCGGACGGGTACGGGACGCCGAGCCCCGTCACGGCGCCGGCGTCGATCGGACTGGCCGTGCAGAAGTACGGGCGCACCACCGGGCAGCAGCTGGGCACGGTCGCCGACATCAACCTCACGGTGGACGTCTGCTACCTCCTCCTCTTCGAGTTCTGCCTCCAGGAAGCGCAGTTCGTGAACCAGATCTCGGTCAGTCCGGGTACGTTCAGCGCGCCAGGGGACTCGGGCTCGCTCATCGTCACGCAGGGCGCCAACCAGCCCGTCGCGCTCCTTTTCGCGGGCGGGGACGGGCTCACGATCGGGAGCCCGATCGACGTGGTCCTCCAGCGATTCGGGGTCACGGTCGACGGATCGACACCGCCCGACGGCCCGCCCAGCGCCCCCACCTCCCTCTCCGCCGCCCCCGGTGACACGAGCGCCTCCCTCTCCTGGAACGCGCCCACCTTCGACGGCGGCGCACCGATCACGGGCTACCGCGTCTACCGCGGCACGAGTCCGAATCCGACGACTGCCCTCACCCCGGACCTCGGAGTGCAGACGAGCTACACGGACACGGGACTCGCCAACGGCACCACCTACTACTACAAGGTGTCGGCCCTGAACGCGAACGGCGAAGGCGCGCTCTCCAACCAGGCGCAGGTGACTCCCATCGCCCTCGTCCCTCCGAGCGCGCCGCTTCCCACCCTCGACGACTTCAACCGCGGTTTCGAGAACCCGCTCTCGGACCCCGGGCCGAGCGGGCCGCGCTGGTCGAACGGCGTCTCGGGCGGTGAGGTGGGCCTGTACGTGCCCTCGACCTGGCTCGCCTGCTCGATCTCAACGACGTGCAGTGCCTGGCGCAACACCGGCCAGTTCGGGCCCGATACGGAGGTCTGGGCGCGGCTCTCGGTGCTGCCCGGAAACGACAACCAGCTTCGTCTCCTCGCGCGCCTGCAGCAGCCGGGCACCGCGGGCTACGACGGCTACATGCTGCGCACGACCCAGCTTTCCGGACCCGACCAGGTCGCGCTCGAGCGCGTGGACAACGGCACCATCGTGACCCTGCTCACCATCAACCAGGAGCTCGTCGCGGGCGATCTCCTGCTCCTGCGCGTCCAGGGGCAGGTGCTCGAGGCCTGGCGCAACAACGGATCCTGGTCGCGGCTCGGTTTCGTCACCGACGCCACCTACGCCGCAGCCGGCTACGTCGGGATCGGCCTGCGCAACACGACCGGGCGCGCCGACGACTTCGGCGCGCGCACGATGGGAGCGCCACCGCCTCCGCCCGACACGACCCCTCCGAGCGCCCCCGGCACCCTCACCGCGAGCGCCTCGAGCTCGACCCAGATCGACCTCGCCTGGGGAGCGGCCACCGACAACTCAGGCACGGTCGCGCAGTACCTGATCGAGCGCTGCTCGGGCTCGCCCTGCACCTTTGCCCAGATCGCCACCGTCGCCGGCGTCACGACCAGCTACCAGAACACGGGCCTGAGCCCCTCCACCGCGTACTCATACCGGGTGCGCGCCCAGGACGGCGCGCCGGTCCCCAATGTCGGCCCCTATTCGAACACCGCGACTGCGACGACCCCCGCTCCACCCGACACGACCCCGCCGAGCGCGCCGCTTCCCACCCTCGACGACTTCAACCGCGGTTTCGAGAACCCGCTCTCGGACCCCGGGCCGAGCGGGCCGCGCTGGTCGAACGGCGTCTCGGGCGGTGAGGTGGGCCTGTACGTGC
>DATIBA010000103.1:0-18989 GCA_035457765.1 Gaiellaceae bacterium | reverse complement strand
ACGGAGCCCGTGAAGCCGTTCCTCGACGTCGTGATCGTCTCGTCGCAGCTCCACGTGTACATCTCGCAGACGGATCGCGGTGAGTTCCTGATCGGCGCGGAGATCGAGCCCTACACGACGTACAAGGGCACGGGAACGCTCTCGTTCCTCGAGTACTCCGCTGCGCACGCGATCGAGCTCTTCCCGCAGCTCGAGCGGACGAAGGTGCTGCGCACCTGGACGGGCCTGTGCGATCTCTCCCCGGACTACAGCCCGATCCTCGGAAGGACGGAGATCGAGAACTTCCACGTGTCGACGGGCTGGGGCACCTACGGGTTCAAGGCTGCACCGATCGTCGGCGTCACGCTCGCGGAGCTCGTTGCGAACGGTGAGACGCCCGCGCTGATCGCCCCGTTCGCACTCGAGCGCTTCCACACCGATACGCTCGTCTCGGAGTTGGCCGCGGCCGCCGTCAGCCACTAGGTTCTTCACCACATGTCCACCGTGATGCCCTCATCCCTCGAGATCGCGCAGGACGCGACGCTGCGTCCGATCCTCGAGGTCGCCGCCGAGGCCGGTCTCCTCGCCGAGGAGGTGGAGCCGTACGGGCGCTACAAGGCGAAGGTCGACCTGTCCGTCATCGAGCGCCTTTCCGACCGGCCGGACGCGAAGCTGATTAACGTCACCGCGATCACACCGACGCCCGCCGGCGAAGGGAAGACGACGACCTCGGTGTCACTCACGCAGGGCATGGGAGTCATCGGCCGAAAGCCCGTGCTCTGCCTGCGCGAGGCGTCCCTCGGCCCGGTCTTCGGGGTCAAGGGAGGCGCGGCGGGGGGCGGGTACGCGCAGGTCGTCCCGATGGAGGACCTGAACCTCCACTTCACCGGTGATCTCCACGCGATCACCTCCGCGAACAACCTGCTCGCCGCACTGATCGACGCGCACCTCCACCACGGGAACGAGGTCGGCCTCGACCCGCTCTCGATCTCGTGGCGCCGCTGCCTCGACATGAACGACCGCAACCTGCGCCAGGTCGTCACCGGCCTCGGCGGACGAGCTCACGGCTCGCCGCGCGAGACGGGCTTCGACATCACCGCCGCGAGCGAGATCATGGGGCTCGTCGCCGTCGCCCGCGACCTCGCCGACCTGCGCGAGCGGCTCGGCCGGATCACCGTCGGTCAGACGTTCGACGGGGAGCCCGTGACCGCGGAGCAGATCAAGGCCGCAGGCGCGCTCGCAGTCGTGCTCAAGGACGCGATCAAGCCGAACCTCGTGCAGACGCTCGAGGGTCAGCCCGCGTTCGTGCACTGCGGCCCGTTCGCCAACATCGCGCACGGGAACAACTCGCTCGTCGCCGACCGCGTGGCGCTCAAGCTCGGGGAGTACGTCATCACCGAGTCCGGGTTCGCGTCGGACATGGGGATGGAGAAGTTCTTCGACATCACGTGCCGGATCGGCGAGCTGCGGCCGAGCGCGGTCGTGCTCGTCGCCAGCATCAAGGCGCTGAAGCACCACGCGGGTCAACCCGACGGCGGACTCGAGGCGATCGAGACCGGAACCCAGAACCTCGGGCGGCACATCGGGATCATCAACGGGTTCGGCCTGCAGGCGGTCGTGGGGGTGAACAAGTTCCCGAGCGACACCCAGGAGGAGCTCGAGCTCACGCGGAGGCTCGCCCTCGAGCACGGCGCCTTCGCGGCCGAGATCAACACCGCGTTCGAGACCGGCGGCGCAGGCGCAACCGCCCTCGCGGAAGCTGTCGTCGCGGCCGCGGGCGAGTCGAACACGTTCGACTACGCCTACTCGCTCGAAGCGCCGATCGAAGAGAAGATCCGCCTGATCGCGACGAGGGTCTACGGCGCCGACGGAGTCGAGCTGCTCCCGCCCGCGAAGAAGAAGGCTGCGGAGTGGGAAGGAACCGATCTCGGGCGGCTTCCCATCTGCATGGCGAAGACGCACCTCTCGCTCTCCCACGACCCCACGCTCCGGAACGCGCCCACGGGCTTCACCGTCACCGTCCGCGATCTTCGTCCCTACACGGGCGCCGGTTGGATCGTCGCACTGTGCGGGGAGATGATGACGATGCCCGGCCTCGGGAAGACACCGGCCGCGTTCGCGATCGACGTCGACGAGTCGGGCGAGACGGTCGGGCTGTTCTAGCCCGTCGGGCAGTGCCCGGAAACGGCTAGTGGACGATCAGCACGTCGCAGTGGGCCATGCGCTGGACCTGCTCGCTGACCGAGTGCCCGAGCATGCGCTCGACCTGGCTCGGCTCCCGCGTCCCGATCACGATCAGGCCGGCGCTGTGCATCTCGGCAACCTCGACCAAGGCCTGTGCGATGTCGCCGATCGCCTCGACGAGCTCGGGCTCGATGCCCAGCGCGCGGAGGCGCTCGGCGGCCCGTTGCAGCTCTGGGCCGGGCTCCATGCTTGGCGCAGCGCCGACGGCGACCGGGGTGACGCTGGTGACGACGAGCTTGGCCTCGTACAAGCGCGCGAGCTGGGCGGCGCGCTCCAGCGCACGATTCGAGACGTCGGTGTTGTTGTACGCGAGAAGGATGTTCATCGAGTCTCCCTCGTCAAGGTAGGCCGGCAATCATCGCGGGCGGTGGTCGCGCGGGCATCAGCGGATGCGCGGCCCGAGCCTCCGGCTTTCTACTGAGCCTGTGCGCGGGCTTGCTCGAAGCCGCCGAGCCCGAGCGAGGAGAGCAGGCTCTCCTGCCAGTCCGGATGGCGGCTGACGCACGCCGGGCATGCCCTAAGCGCCGAGTCCTTGAGCCCAGGGTGCTCGACCTCGACGCCTGCGGGCAGCTCGAGCCGTCCCCAGGCGGCCCCCGAGATCAGCCCTTCGGCCTGCTGTCTGCTGCAGAGCGCGCAGCGGAGGTAGAGCCTCGACATACGCCCAGAGTACTACCCCCACGGCCCGATGAAGGGGCCGTCCAGGTCGGTCAGCAGGATGATCACGACGACGACGATGCAGACGATCGAGAGCCCGAGCATGAACGGTGCGACGCGCGAGTCCTCCTTCTGCAGCGGCGGGAAGTCGATCTGCTTGCCAGCCATCGCTCCTCCCTCCTAGGCGCCGGTCGAAGGTCGGTTGAGAGCACCGGACGCCTTGAGGCGATCGGCCTGACGCGTGAGCTTGCGGTTCTCGAGGACGACGAAGCCCCAGAAGGAAATCAACATCGCGGCCACGCCGAGGACGGTCAGGATCCAGGTGCCCGTGGAGCCCTCGCCGCCGAACGTCCAGAACTCGGCGATGTCCTCGCTCCATTCGGAATACGGGAATGCGTCGAACATCGCCTAGCTCCTTTCTCCGGTGCCGACCGGCGCCCCGGGTCTGCCGTTCGTCTGCCAGTACGCGTCGAGCAGGACCGGTGCGCCGTCGACCTCGCGGCCGTCGGGCTCGATGATGATCTCGGGAACGCGCTCGAACTCCGGGTAGAAGTCCTGCCCGAACTCGGCCAGGTCGAGACCCTCGAGCTCGACCTCGGGCGGGACGCGCAGGAGGTTCAGCCGCTTGAGGATCCAGCTCACGACGTATGCGGGCAGGAACGCGAGGGGCAGGAAGGCCAGCATTCCCATGAGCTGGCCTCCGAAAGACGATGGGACGTTGTTGATGCCCGTCGGGTAACCGCCTGCGAAGATGCCGACCAGGAGGACGCCGTAGAACCCGCACACGCCGTGCACCGCGACGGCACCGACCGCGTCGTCCACCCGCAGCTTCCTCTCGATGTAACTCCCCGACCAGAACGCGACCATGCCGCCCGAGATGGAAAGCAGGTACGCGAGCGACGGGTGGTAGACGTCGGCCCCGGCCGAGACGGCGATCACGCCTGCCAGTCCTCCCGAGAGGGTCCAGAACGGGTCACCTCTGCTCGCGAACCACCCGCCGGTGAAGCCACCGGCGAACCCGATCGTGATCACGAATGCGATAGCGCCCAGCGTCGTGAACGAGCCGTAGATGTTCAGCCAGCCGGGGAAGATCGTCGACTGGATGACGAGGCAAGCGGCGTAGAAGCCGTAGAAGCCCGTGAAGATCAGCATCAGCCCCATGAGCGTGAGATGGGTGTTGTGCCCTCGGAACGATCTGGCCCTGCCATCGGCCGTGTACTTGCCGATTCTTGGTCCAAGGTTCAGCAGCACTCCGAAGGCGAACGCCCCGGCGACGCCGTGGACGACGAGGCTCGCGATCGCGTCGTGGAAGCCGAACCGCGTGACGAGCCAGCCACCCGAGCTCCAGCCCCAGGCCGCGTCCATGATCCAGACGGCCGAGCCCAGCAGGGCGGTGAGGATGAGGTACGCCGAAAGCCGGACGCGCTCGATGACCGCTCCGGACATGATCGACCCGGTCGTCCACGAGAAGAGGAGGAAGGCGAGGAAGAAGACGCCGGTGATGTGGTCCTGGAGGTTCGGGCCCATCTGGGCCGCCCACGGCGCACTGTTCTGACAGAGCCCCTCGAGGATCTCCAGCCCCGGGACGGTCGGGCTGTTGTGCCCGTCCTTCGGCCACCCCTCCTGGAAGCAGCCGTAGATGTACCAGCCGAAGTAGTAGAACGTCGGTGTGACGACGGCGATCGTGAGGATGTTCTTCATCGCCGTCGACATGAGGTTCTTGCGCCGCGAGGCGCCGCCCTCGTACGCCATGAACCCCACGTGGATGAGCCACATGATGACGACGGTCCAGAAGTAGAATGTCTCGGCGAGGATCGCCGAGTCGAGAGTGACTCTTGCGTCGACGCCCTCGATCGTCGGTGCTTGGGCGAGCCAGGTCGGGAACAGCAGCGAGATCATTCCACCCTCCTCGGGCCGTCAGAAACCGCGATCGGACGTCGCCGGGACCGTATGAACCCGGGCAGGCGGTTGCCATGTCCGGGGTCGCCGACGTTGGAGTGCGCTCTATGTAGGGAAGGAACACATTGGCTACGGCAGTCTTCTCACTGCGCCCGTGGCGGCGTCGACCTCGAAGTTCTCGAAGCGGGTGGGCTCGCCGTCGGGCCCGAGGTGTTCGGCGAGCCCGACGATCCATACGAGTCGCGGTGGGATGCCCTGATTCAGGGCGCGGACGAGGACGCAGCCCGTCCCGTCGCAGGGGACGAAGGAAGCGTTCTCCGTGGCGATCGCGACCGCCTCCTCCTGCGAGACTTGCTGGTCCCGCGAGCCGCAGCTCCTTGTGACCACGAATGCGCCGACGAGGACGATCGCGAGCAGCGCGAGCCTGCCGAGCGTGCTGTCTCGAAGCCCTCGCCTCGGCGCCGGCTCCGCGGGCGGTCGCCCGTTACCCGGTTCTGGCGTTCCAGCGCTGGTAGACACGATATGCCCGCAGGAGGAGGTAGCCGACGAAGTTCGTCATGAAGACGAGCAGCAGCCACCAGAACCACCACACGTAGTGCGGCCTCCACTCGAGGAGCTCGACGACCGTGAGCCACATCACGATGGCGAGCGCGAGCACGAGGACCCACGGGACGTACCCGAGCAGGAGGAAGACCAGCACGGAAGGATCGTCTACGAGCGTCGCGTCGTGCGCAAGTGACGCCGCCCGGCCGCTCGCCCGTTCAGAATCGACGCGCCTGTGAACGAGATCGGTGATTTCGGCGCGATCGTCCTGGCGCTCTCCGCGACGCTCTTCGTCGCCCTGCTCGGGATGCGGTTCGCCGACCGCTTCTCGATTCCGTACGCGGCCCTCTTCCTCGTGGCTGCCGCGGTCATCTCCGAGGTGTGGACCGACCTTCAGACCGTGCTCACGGTGAAGGAGGTCGAGCGGATCGCGGTCGTCGCGCTCATCCTCATCCTCTTCGACGGAGGGCTGCACATCGGGCTCGGTCGCTTCCGACGCTCTGCCGCCCCGATTCTGGCGCTGGGCGTCCTCGGGACGTTCCTCACCGCCGGTCTCGTGGCCCTCGCCGCGCACTACGTGCTGGGGTTCAGCTGGATCGCGGCCGGGCTGATCGGGGCCGCGATCGCCCCGACCGATCCGGCGGTGACGTTCTCGGTATTCGGAGCGCGAGAGATCCGGGGCCGTGCGGGGACGATCCTCGAGGGCGAGGCCGGCATGAACGATCCCGTCGGGATCGCGCTCATGATCGGGATGATCGAGCTCGCGAACGAAGCGAACGGCAGCTTCGCGATCGTGGCCCGCGAGTTCGTCGTCGAGATGACCGTCGGCCTCGTGGTAGGCGTCGCAGGCGCCCTGTCATTGCTTCCGCTCCTCCGCCGCGTCCGGTTGACAGGGCCCGCGCTCTATCCCATCCGCGTGCTGGCCGGCGCCGGGATCATCTATGGGCTGGCGGCCGTCGCCGGCGGCTCGGGCTTCCTGGCGGTCTTCGTCGCCGGAATCGCGCTCGGCGACGCCGCGATGCCGCAGAAGGGCGAGATCGAGAGCTTCCATTCGTCGCTTGCAGGGCTGGCGGAGATCGCTGCGTTCGTGGCGCTCGGGTTGACGGTAAGCATCGGCCACCTGGGCACCCTCGGCATCTGGACCGACGGGCTCGTGCTTGCGCTCATTCTCGCTTTCCTGGCGCGCCCTCTTGCGGTCCTCCCGCTCCTGCTTCCCGCCCGTCTCCACACGGGCGAGCGGATCTTCATCGCGTGGGGCGGCTTGAAGGGCGCCGTGCCGATCCTCCTCGGCGCGCTCGCCGTGCTCGCGGAGGTGGACGGAGCCGAGGACATGTACGGAATCGTCTTCATCGTGGTGCTCTTCTCGGTCATCGTGCAGGGCTCGTCCGTGCCCTATGCTGCCACGCGGTTGCACGTTCCGCTCCGCCGCGTGGACCACGATCTGGCCGAAGTGCTCGAGTTCGTCGTCGGGGACGACGCGTATGCGACGGAGCGTCGGATCAGCGAGCTCCCACTCGGCGAGCGAGCATGGATAGGAGTCCTGATACGCGACGGGGACCCGCAGCGCGTCGAGGGAGGGGTCGTCCTACGGCCCGGCGACCGCGTTCACATCTATGCGCAACCCGAGGATGCAGCGGCTCTGCGTCGCATCTTCGAAGGCCGCGAGTCCGATCTCACTCGGTGGCTATGAGGATGACGTAGGAGCAGGCGTACAGGCCCATGAGCAGTGTGGCACTCCGGCGGTCGTGCTTGCGCCGCGCGGCGAGCACGCCTCCGACGACTGCGATCGCGACGAGTGTATAGAGGGCTGCCGTGACCGCGAGGGAAGCCGTGACCTCGGCGGGAGCGACGACCGGCCCAATCCCCACCGAGAGCGTCGAGTCGATGAGCGAGCTGCCGAGAGCGTCTCCGAGGGCGATTGCCGGAGCGCCCTGGCGGAGCGCAGTGATGTCGACGGCGATCTCGGGCGCGGACGTACCGAGCGAGGCGCCGAAGAACGCCAGGAGGAACTCGGGAACTCCGATCTTTTCCGAGAGATCGACGAGTGCACGCACTGCGACCGTCGCTCCCACCCCGACGATCGCCAGCGCCCCGAGGACGACCCCTGCCTGCGCCAGCCGCCCCCGCACACGCACTTCGGGTGGGTCTTCGGGAGGTGTGCGAGGCAGGAGCCGCATCACGAGGACCATCGAAACCGCCCACGCCGCAACCAGGACGAGGCCGTCGAGCCGGCCGAGCCAACCGTCCGCGACGGAGACCGCGACCAGTCCCAGCCCCCCCATCGTCAGCAGCGTGATGAGACCAACCTGGCGGCGCGAGACCGCGATCACGGCGATGACGAGCGGGAAGAGCCCGAGCACGAACGTCGACTGGGTCAACGTCGAGCCGACCGAATCGCCGACGTTCACGTCCCCTTCCCCCTGCAGTTGGGCGGCGATCGAGTTCGCGATCTCGGGCAGGTCGGTGCCGAGCGCCACGAGGACCACCCCGACGACGAAGGGCGGCGCGCCGAGGACAGCCGCGAGCGAGCGCGTGTAGGCGACGGCCACGTCGCTCGCGGCCAGAGCCACTGCAAGTCCTCCGACGATGAGGGCGGTGTCGATCGCGATCTGCATTCGAGGCCCGCACAACCGCTCTGCGGTCGGCTCTGCGTGCGCCGGGGGACCGCCCTCCTACGTGCGACGTGGAGTCTAGACGTCGCAGATAGCCTCGGAGCATCGAAGTCGTCGCGGTGGTCATCTTCGTGTGTGCGCTCGCTCTGATTGCCCTCGAGTGGGTGCACCGAACCAAGGTCGCGCTTGCAGGCGCGGCGCTGATGGTGCTCGTGGGCGTACTCGATCAGGACGGTGCGATCGAGTCGATCGACTGGGCGACCCTGGGACTGCTCGCGGGGATGATGGTGATCGTCGGCCTGACCGAGCCGACCGGCGTGTTCACCTTCCTCGCGCTGCGGGTCGCTCAGCTCTCGAAAGGACGGCCGGTGGCGCTCGTCTTCCTGCTCGCCCTCGTCACCGGCGTGCTCTCGGCCTTCCTCGACAATCTCACGGCGATCCTGCTCGTGGTCCCGATCACGCTGGTGATCGCGGATCTTCTGCGAATCTCGCCCGTCCCGCTCGTGCTCGTCGAGATCGTGGCGTCGAACATCGGTGGCACGGCCACGCTCATCGGCGACCCGCCGAACATCATGATCGGCACGGCTCGACCGGAGCTCTCGTTCGTCGACTTCATCGTGAACCTCGCGCCAGTCGCAGTCGTCACCCTGCTCGTCGTGACGAGCGGGCTCGCCCTCGTGTACCGAGCCCGTCTCCGGGTCGACCCCGAACGGGCGCGGGAGGTGGCCAGGCTGGATGCCGCGCGCGACATGCGGGAGGCGAAGCACGTCGGGAGGACGCTCTCCGTGCTCCTGGGCACGATCCTCGCCTTCTTCCTCCACTCGCTCCTGCACCTCGAGCCTGCGGTCGTCGCGCTCACGGGCGCCACCGTGATGCTCCTCGTCGCCGCCGACGACGTCGAATCGGCGCTGGAGCGCGTCGAATGGTCGACGCTGTTCTTCTTCCTCGGGCTCTTCGTCATGGTCGGCGGTCTCGAGGCGCAGGGAGTCATCGATCGGATCGCCGAGTGGCTTGCGGACGCATCGGGTGGATCGCGAACCGCCGAGGGGCTGATGATTCTCTGGGGGTCTGCCGCCGGCTCGGCCGCGGTCGACAACATCCCGTTCACTGCTGCGATGATCCCCGTCGTTGAGAGTCTGCAGGGGGACGAGTTCGACGACGGGCTGTGGTGGGCGCTCGCGCTCGGTGCATGCTTCGGGGGAAACGCGACGATGATCGCCGCAGCCGCCAATGTCGCGGCCACCGGCATCCTCGAGCGCGCCGGAGAGCCGGTCTCCTTCGCTCGCTACCTGGCGCTCGGGGTGCCGGTCACGCTCGTCTCGCTCGTCATCGCGACCGTCTACCTGCTCCTGTTCCAGCTCTGATGCCGGACCTTCGTGGCCTCCCGCTCGTGAGCGCGTCGGTACCCGAGGGAGCGACGTTCGGAGAGGCCGTCACCCGCCTGTTCGAAGCTCAGGTTCCGGCGATCGCGGTTCTCGGCTCGGGAGAGCGTGTCGTCGGCGTCGTCTCGGAGCTCGACGTCCTACGGGCCGTGTTCCCCGCGTACCTCGGCGAGCTCCGCCAGACCGCCTTCCTCGAGGACGACTCCACCGCGCTCGAGGAGCGCGCCCGATCGGTTCGAGTCCAGCGAGTCTCCGACTTCGTGCGAAGGGTGGAGTTGCTGGACGGAGACGACAGCGAGACGCACGCTGCCGAGCGCTTCCTGCACACGGGCGAGCAGGCGCTTCCCGTCCTGGACGGCGAGCGCTTCATCGGGATGCTCTCGGTGGCAGCGCTCTGCCACGCTCGCCTCGATCGAGCAGGCCCCGGCGGCTAGGACCAGGGGTACGGCGAGCTCGAGACGGGGTGGAGGTCGCCCGTCGCAAAGCGCTCGAAACGGAAGGGGTAGAGCAGCCGCGAGTGCTCGCCGAGGAGCACGCTCGCGACCTCCTTGCCGACGCCGATCATCTTGTACCCGTGATTCGAGTCGAAGATCCCGTACAGATTCGGGCGGAAGTAGTCGAACACCGGGAAGTTGTCGGCGGTGAACGCGCCGACGCCGCCCGATCGGGCGACCTTGTAGAGGGGTCGGCAGCCCTCGAAGCGGGCCATCGAGTGCGAGAGCGCGGCGCAGAAGAGATCCGGGAAGTCCGGGTCGATGTCCGTCGTGGACGGATACGGGTCGAGCTCGACGTCGCCGTCCACGACGAGTGGTGACGCGCCGCCCTGCACCGAGTGGCGATCACGCTTGAAGTAGATCCCCCAGAGCTCGTCGGTCACGAGGTCGCCGTCGTCGGTGTAGAGGGGCGCGTCGGTGTCGAGGTGGATCACCGGGGGCGCTCCACCGTCCGCCGTGGCGAAGAGCATCGGGTCGATCCCGACCTCGCCCTCCTGCAGGTTCCAGTACGTCCACATCGGCCGATCGCGGGCGACGTCCCCCGAAGGTGTGTGGACGTCGATCGTGTCGGGGAGACCGAGCAAGCGCCAGAACCGCTTCGCCCACGGTCCGGGAGCGACGACGACCTGCTCGCCGACGTCGACCCGCCCCGCGGAGGTCTCGACGGCGGTGATCGCTCCGTCCGGTCCGTCCTCGAAACCGAGGACCTCGGCGTCGGCTACGACGGCGACGCCTGCCTCCCGGCACTTGCGATGGAGGCCCTCGACCGAGTCCATGTTGAACGCGAACCCTCCTTGGTGCTCGTGCAGACACGCGGTGACACCCTTCGCCCGCCAGTCGGGGAAGAGCGACTTCATGTGTGCGTCGACCTCCGCCTCGCCGAGGATGAGCTCGGAGCGGTATCCGATCCGTTCCTGCCGCTCGAAGGTCGCCGTGAGATCGGATTCCTGCACAGCTGCTCCGAGCGCGATGTAGCCGACGGGGTTGTACGCGTAGGCCACCGGGTCGGACTCCCACACCTCGACGCACGCCTGCATGAGCTCGCTCATCGCCGGCTGGAAGTAGTTGTTGCGGACGACACCGCACGCAATCCCAGAGGCTCCGGCGCCGGGGTGCGACTTGTCGAGGACGAGGATGTCCGCACCGGAGCCCTGTCCGCGGGCGGCGAGCTCCACGGCGAGGTGGTAGGCGGTCGAGAGGCCGTGGATGCCGGCGCCGACGACGACGTAGGGCGAGGACGCAGGGATGCTCATCTATTGCCTAGAGCGCAACGCTGTTGCACATCTGACCATAACACATGAGCAGACGTGCATCCGATCGGCGGCGTCAGTGGACGATGAGGACGTCGCAGTGCGCGTGACGCTGCACCGATGCGCTCACACTGTGGCCGAGCACCCGCTCGAGGAAGCCGGGTTCACGCGTGCCCACCACGATGAGATCGGCGCCTCGCTCCTCGGCGAGCTGCACGATGGCCTCTGCGGGATCGCCGACGCCGAGGACCGTGTCAGCGTCGATGCCGCCCTCGGCCAGCTTGTCGCGGGCGGCGTCCAGCAGGGCGTCGTGTTCGTCCGGTGAGTCGGTCGGATCGATCGAGCCGCCGCCGCGCGACGTACCCGTCATCACGCTCGACACGCTCGTGACGACGACGCTCGACCCGAACGCCCTCGCGATGTCGCCCGCTCGAGCTAGGGCTCTCTCGGAGGGCTCGGTTCCGTCGTATCCCACCACGATCGTTTTCATGATTCCTCCTCGGGACGAGAGTCACGAGAACACTACGACCTCGACGCGCCGATGCAAGCAGAGGCTATCCGCACTCCGAATCGGTAGCGCTCCACACGAGGCACGGGGCGGAAGCGCGCACCTTGCGCTCGAGGCGCGTCAGCCGGCGCCGCCCGATCCGGTCGCGTTCGGGCCCGAGAACGAGCAGGCCGGGGCCACGCTCGGCCACGAACTCGAGGAGCGCGGCCAGCGGTCGCGGGCTCACGAGCCGAATCCGCTCGACCTGTACCGCGAGCGTGTGAGCGAGCTCGGCAGGAGCCCGAAGCGACTCGTCGACGTCTTCCGCGACGACGACCTCCTGTCCCCACGATCCGGTCATGGGACGGATGGGCAGCTCGACGACGTTCACGACGATCAGCGGCTGGCCCGACTCGACGGCTGCGTCGACGGCGAGCGCGGCCGCCTCGGCGGCAACGGGCACGTCGAAGGTGAGCAGCATGACGGGGCGTCTCGCGAGGCCGTGCCGCGCGGAGGTCGTCGCTGCCCGTGATGCGCCGCGCAGCGTCACTCGGGGTGGAGCTCCCATTGCCTCGTGTTGCCGAGGACGTGCTGCGTCGCCTTCGCGCGCAGGCGCGGCACGACGAGGAGCCCGTACGCCATCACGAGGACGAAGAGGAGGAAGCCGTACTGCAGTCCCGCGAAGATCGCCAGCGGGGCGAGGACGGCCGCGAGCACGACGGGGGGGCCGAGCGTCAGTAGGCGGTACCGGCGCACGCTTCCGAGCAGGCGGTCGTACTCCTCTCGCGGGATCTGGGACGTGTCCCAGGTCCTGCCGCAGTCGGGGCATGTCCAGCGCTCTCCGTACGTGACCGCTGCGAGCTTCCCGCAGTCGCACTGCAGCGTGATCGGTAGCTGGCGCACCCGTCGATCGTAACGACGCTTTGGCGGCTTGGATTCGACCGGGTGCCATGTTACGGTCGCCGCGCGGCGGTAACCGGTCGTCATTCGACTTCGTCGTGGAGGTGCCAGGTGGCCACAGCAGTAGTCGAGGAACGTCAGCTCCTCAAGACCCTTCGCTGGTACGACGGGTTCGTGATCGCGCTGGCCAATCCAGGGTTCCTGCTCGGCGCGCTCGGGTACTCCGTCGGCGATCTCGGCGGCTGGGGTGCCGCCATCCTGTGGGGCATATCCGCGGTCGTCGCCGTCTTCATCAACACCATCTACTCGGAGCTCGCAGCGATGTTCCCGGACAAGTCTGGTGGACTCGCGCTCTACGCACACGAGGCGTGGCGGAAGTACACGACCCTTGTCGGCCCGATCGCGACGTTCGGGTACTGGATCGGCTGGTCGGTCGTGCTGGCCGTCAACGGCCTCTTCATCGGGCAGGTCATCCAGGGCGCCTGGTTCCCGGGCGAGCCGTACGGCGGAGCCTCGAACAACGCCGATGTCACCGGCTACTTCTCGACCGGCACCGTCAAGGTCGGCCTCCCGCAGCTGATCGGCGTCGGGCTCATTCTCGCCGTGTGGCTCTTCAACGTAGGGGGTGCGCGCGTCGGCGTCACCTTCGGCTACGCCGCGGGCGTCCTGCTCATGATCCCGCTCTTCGTCATGATGATCGTCCCCTTCCTGAACGGCAGCTTCGACAGCGCCAACCTCGTGAACAACCTGGGCGCGGAGGGTCAGGCGTGGGGCGGCCTGCAGCTCGCGCTCGTGTGGTTGTGGTTGATGTGCTGGTCGGCGTGGGGAGTGGACGTGTGTGCGACGTTCGCCCCGGAGTACAAGGACACCGTCAACGACACGAAGCTCGCGCTGCGCTCGGCGGCGCTCTTCTCACTGTTCGTCTACATCCTGCTGCCGATTGCGTTCGTCGGCGGCGCCGGCGCCGAGGCGGTCGCCGGCTACGACTACGTCGGCGGGATGATGTCCATCCTCGACACGGACTCGGAGGTGGTGAAGGACTTCCTCGTCGTCTGTATCGTGGCCAGCTTCCTGATCACGATGAATACTGCGACCGCTGACGGCGGCCGAGCGCTCTACGGGATCTCGCGTGACGGAATGACCGTGAAGCAGCTCGGCGTGCTCAACCGCTTCCACGTGCCGGGGAACGCCATGACGTTGGACATGGTGATCAACATCCTCTTCCTCCTCTTCGTCGGCAACATCTTCGGCATCTACGCGGCGAGCAACCTCGGATACGTCCTGGCGCACATGTTCGCGCTCTCCGGGTTCGTCCTGCTGCGCCGGGATCGACCGAACTGGCCGCGTCCGATCAGGCTGGGCTCGATCTGGCCCTTGATCGCCGGACTGCTCTCCGTGTGGTGCCTGATCCTCACGATCGTCGGCTTCGGCTACTTCCAGACGGCTGCCGGCGGCTACGGCGGGTCGAAGGAGAAGATCATCGGCGTCGGCGTGCTTCTGATCGGGATCCTGCTCTTCTTCTTCCGCCGCATCGTCCAGGACAGGGAGAAGATCCACTGGCGTGAAGAGACGCCGACGATGCCCGACGCCCATCAGGCGCAACTCCTCGCCCAGGAGATGCGCTCCGCGTAGGGTCCCGGTGTTGCGAGGGGCGGCTGCGGCCGCCTTGCGCGCCGTGCAGCAGAATCCGTTCCATGGAAGGCTCGTCCGCGCCACAGGAGTTCGAGGTCGCGATCCGCAGCGCGATCTCCGCACCGGAGGCGTTCGGGGCGTCGTTCGACGCGGCCCCGGCGAGCGAGGAGCTCGAGCTCGGCACTGGGCTGGAGGGCGATCCGGCAATCGCCTTCCGGCGGACGCTCGGGATGTTCGCCACCGGGGTGACTGTGCTCACGACCCGCCAGGGCGAGACGGTGCATGGCATGACCGCGAACGCGTTCATGTCGGTCTCGCTGAAGCCCCCGCTCGTCCTCGTCTCGATCGACCGCCGTGCTCGCATGTCGAACATGCTCCACGAGGGGACGCGCTTCGCGATCAACGTCCTCGAGGCGGGCCAGGCCGTCCTCTCGGATCACTTCGCCCGGCGCGCCGTGGAGGGCACGCCGGAGCCGCGTTTCGAGCTCGTTCACGACACGCCGCTCGTGGAGGGTGCGCTCGCGCACCTCGTGACGCGCGTCGTTCGCTCCTACTGGGGCGGCGACCACTCGCTCTTCCTCGGGCAGGTCGAGTACGCGCGCTACGGCGAAGGTGAGCCGCTCCTCTTCCACGGGGGGCGGTACGAGAGGATCGTGCGCGACCCGCGCGTCTTCTCGATGCTTCCGCGCGAGCTGCTCGATCCGATCCTCGCGCTCGGGGAAGAGCGCGAGTTCGAAGACGGCGAGGCCATCATGCGGATCGGCGAGCCCGGGGCAGAGCTCCTGCTCGTGCTCGAGGGCACGGTCCGGGTCGAGCGCCCCGGCCGTTCGCTCACGCTCGGCGTGGGGGAGCTGATCGGCGAGATCGAGGTGCTCGACCCCGTGGGTGGTCGCATCGCGGACATCCATGCCGAGGGGCCGGTGCGCTGCGCGGCGGTCTCCCGCGAACAGCTGCTCGGGGCGCTCGTCGCAGACCCTCGGGCGGCGATCGCGCTGATCGAGGTGCTCGCCTCCCGCTTCCGCGAGACTGCCTGACGCATGCGCACCCCGATGCTCGGCGTGGCGATCGGGATGGCGCTCGCCGACTCGTCGATCGTCACCCTCGCGCTGCCGGACGTGCTGCGCGAGTTCGACGTCGGCATCACGACCGTCGCCTGGGTGCTCACGTCGTTCAACCTCGTGCTCGCCGTGCTGGCCGTGCCGGCCGCCTACGTCGCGCGGAGACGGCCGTGGGAGGCGTACGTTGCGGGCGCGCTCGTATTCGCGGCAGCGTCGCTCGCCTGTGGGTCTGCACCGTCCTTCGAGGTGCTCGTCGGCGCCCGTTGCGTGCAGGCCGCCGGTGCCGCTCTGATCGTCACGGCGGCGCTCGACTTGCTCTCGGAGACACTGCGCAGCCCCGAGCGAGCCTTTCGTGTCTGGATCACGGCGGGCATCTTGGGCGCAGCACTCGGGCCGGCTGCGGGCGGAGTCCTGACGCAGGTGCTGGGTTGGCGGTCGATCTTTCTCCTGCAGGTGCCGGTCGCAATCGTCGTGTTGATCGCACTCAGGGGCCTCGAGGCGCAGCCGCTCCCGGCGCCGGCCGGTCGACCGCATCTGACGGCCAACCTCGCGCTCCTCCTCGTCTCGGGGGGCCTCGTCGCAGCGCTCTTTCTCATCGTGTTGCTGCTCGTCGACGGCTGGAGCATGTCGCCCGCGGCGGCAGGGCTGGTGGTCACCGTCATGCCGGCGGCCGCGATCGCCGTCTCCCGCTTCCGACCGAAGATGGGCGTCGTGACCGAGATCGCGAGCGGTGTGATCCTCGTCTCCGGCGGCCTCGCCGCGCTCGCATTCATGCCGCGCGCGGGCTGGGCGTGGACGATTCCGCCGCAGCTCCTCGTCGGCGCGGGGCTGGGACTCGCACTCGCGGGCCTCACCGAAATCGCGCTCCGTGGGCGCGCCGACCAGGTCGTGCACGGCGGCTGGACGATCGCCGCTCGTCATGCGGGCGTCGTGCTCGGCCTCGTCCTGCTCGCGCCCGTGCTCACGACCGCACTCGAGGAGAGCCGCGAGGAAGCGATCCGCGCCGGCGCCGCGGTCGTCCTGGACAGCGGCATCGCGCCGCTCGACAAGCTCGGCCTCGCCCAGGACGTCCTCGACGAGGTCGATCGTGCAAAGGGCGTCGGCGAGCTCCCGCGCGTCGGTGCGGTGTTCGAGGGCCGTCCCGACGAGGATGAGTGGCGCTCACTCGCGAGCGCGCTCCAGGATCAGCTCAACCGCGCCGTGACGAGCGCCTTCTCACGCCCGTTCCTGCTCGCCGCTCTGCTGGCCCTCGCCGCGCTCGTGCCGATCGCGTTCATGCGGCGGAGGACGGCATGAGGAGGGCACTTCCGCTGCTCGTGGCGCTCGGGCTGGTCGCTGCCGTCGTCCTTCCGTACCTCGCTCTCGGCGGCGCATCCTTCGAGCCCACCCCGGTCGCGGACCCGTGCCAGGTGCGCGACTGGCGCGATCCCGGCGACGTCGACGAGGTACTCGAGCAGATCGCCCTGTCGGCTCTCGACGGCGCCGCCTGCGTGCTCGGAGTCTCGCGCGAGGACCTGGTCCTCGCCGTACGGAGCGAGGAGTCCCTCGATGCGTTCGCCGAGGAGCACGGGATCTCGCGCGACGACGCCGAGCAGGCGGTTCGCGACGGCCTCCTGCGGGCGGTCGAGGACGCAGAGGGGGCCGGCGCCATCGGCGGGATCGTCGCGACGCTTGCACGGCGCACGGTCGAGTCGGTGCCGCCGTGGCTCGTCATCGAGACCCTCGAGAGCCTGAGCAGGTTCCTGCCGTAGGCCTACTGTGGGTCGGGCAGCTCGGCGAGCCAGGGCGTGCGGTACCCGGACTCCGTCCAGACGACCGGGAAGAACGATTCGTCGAGCGAGAGGTCGCCGCGGCGGCGGTAGCGGGAGTAGGTGACGTCGACGTTCGTCTCGTGGAAGCGCGTCTCCACCGGGATCAGGTGCGACACGAGCGCCATCCGCGCGACGGTGCTGCTCCGGTTGGGCGCGGAGCCGTGCCACGTGAGGCCGTGGTGGAAGGAGCCTCCCCCCGCCTTCACGACGACAGGAACGAGGTCGAGCTCGATCCCCTCGGGAGCAGCTGCGCGAGGTCCGGCGAGCCAGTCGTCGGGTGCGTGGAACTCCGAGCGCGCGGGCGCGGACCTCGGCCAGGTGTGCGATCCGCGGACGAACTCGATCGGGCCGGCATCCACCCGGGTCTCGTGCAGCGAGATCCAGCACGTGATCATCTCCGGAGGGACGAGGTAGTCCGCGTAGGACGAGTCCTGGTGGAAGCCGATCGCCTTCGTGCCCGGCGGCTTCCAGAGGACGTTGTCCTGGAGGATCCGCACGCCGCGATACCCGGCAAGCTGTGCCGCGAGCCGTCCTGTCCGCTCGGAGAGCACCTGCGCCGCGACGACCGTGTCCGACTTCCAGGCGTTGCAGAGCTGGCGCGTCCGGTCCTCGGGGTCGCGGCCCGGCACCCAGTTCACCTCGTCCGGGCGAATCCCCGTCTCGTAGCGGCCGTCGAAGAGCGGCTCGTAGCGCTCGCGGAGGAGCTCGAGCGCACGCTCGGAGACGAGGCCCTCCTCGACGAGCAGGAATCCGTCGCGCTGGAACGCCTCGACCTGATCCGAGGCGAACTCGTCGATCACGAACGGGGGCGCGTCTTCTCGGGGTCGTAGAAGGGGAAGCGGACGACCTCGGCCGGGATCCGCTTCTGGAGACCGTCCAGCTTCCCGACTTCGAGCGCGGTCTCGAGGCTCGCGTACTGCACCGCGACCCGCGCGAGCGCGATGTTCTTCTTCAGGATCGGGCTCCGCGTCCCGCTCGTGACGACTCCGACCTTGCGGCGGCCGACGTAGACCGGGTCGCCGAGGCCGGCGGTCTCGTTCCCCCCGAGCTCGAGGCCGACGAGTGTGCGTTGCGGGTGCGCCCTCCGCTCCTCGAGCGCTTCGCGGCCGACGAAGTCGTCCCCGGTACGGAGGTCGACCGCGAATCCGATGCCCGCCTCGAACGGGTCGACCTCGCCGTCGAACTCGTAGCCGGCGAAGATCAGCCCCGACTCGATGCGAAGGATGTCGAGCGCCTCGAGGCCGAGCGGGGTCAGGCCGTGCTCCTCGCCCGCCTCCCCGATCGCATCCCACACGGCCGGGCCGTCCGAGGGATGGCACCAGACCTCGTAGCCCAGCTCGCCCGTGTACCCCGTGCGGGAGACGACGATCGGGATCCCGTCGTACGTCCCGACCCGCCCCACGGTGAACCTGAACCACCTGAGGTCCTCGAGCGAGGTCTGCGTGGGCGGGGTCCACACGATCTTCCTCAGGAGCTCGCGGCTGGCCGGCCCCTGGACGGCGACGTTGTGCAGTTGGTCGGTCGACGGCTTCACCCATACCTTGAGCTCGTTCCGGTCGGCGAGCTCCTTCAGCCAGATGCCGTCGTACTCGTCTCCCCCGACGAAGCGGAAGTTGTCCTGCCCGAGCCGGTAGACGGTGGCGTCGTCGATCATGCCGCCCGTCTCGTTGCAGACCGCGGTGTAGGTGACCTGGCCGATCGAGAGCCGCCGCGCGTCGCGCGTGATCGCCAGCTGCACGAGGCTCTCCGCGTCCG
This sequence comes from Gaiellaceae bacterium, assembly GCA_035457765.1. Taxonomy (GTDB): domain Bacteria; phylum Actinomycetota; class Thermoleophilia; order Gaiellales; family Gaiellaceae; genus GMQP-bins7. Next base: position 289 of record DATIBA010000103.1, on the reverse strand, counting down.
GCCCCAGGATCTCCCACTTCCGCAGCGGCGAGAGGTCCATGACCGCGACCTTCTCGCGGCACGCCCAGTACTCGGCGATGGCGCCCTCGTTGTCGAAGCAGTGCGGAAGCCAGTAACCGCGGTACTCGACGAAGCTCTTCGTCAGCCCGCTCGTGCGCGGGTGGAAGGTGGTCTCGCGCGTGAGCACGGGCTCGGCGTCGGCGGTCACGCGGTGGGCGACCGCGACCGAGAACGTGTTGTCGGGCGCATAGACGCGCACGTGGATCGGCGTGATCTGCCAGCCGTTCGC
>DATIBA010000102.1:0-41143 GCA_035457765.1 Gaiellaceae bacterium | reverse complement strand
GCCTTCGACTTCGGCGACACCGGCCACCTCACGCCTCTCGTGAAGATGCACACGCTCGGATCGACCTTCGTGCCGCCTCCCTTCCACGCGGGTGGGTTGCGGTATCACGGCATGGCGCCGCTCGTCAGCCACCTGCACGAGCTCGGCCTCATCGAGGCGCGCGCCTACACGCAGACGGAGGTCTTCGCCGCAGGCGTCGAGTTCGCCCGGATCGAGGGCATTCTCCCGGCGCCCGAGGCGAACCATGCCGTCAAGGCGACGATCGACGAGGCGATTCGTTGCCGGGAAGAAGACGTGTCCGAGGCGATCCTCTTCAACCTCTGTGGTCACGGACACTTCGACATGCAGGCGTACATCGACTACTTCGCCGGCAAGCTCGAAGATCATGCGTACTCGGAAGACGAGGTCGCGATGGCGCTCGCGGGGCTTCCGGCCGTCGCCGTCTGAGTGAGCGCTTCGCCGGGCTAGGTCGCCCGCGAGTGCTCGAGCCGCGCGGTCGCGACGGCTTCGGCTGCTGCCGCGGCGGCGGGTCCGGAGACGGCCGCGAGGAAGGCGGCGCCGTCGATCTCGAACGCGCGCACATCGGTCTTGGCGAGGACGCTGGCCGTTCTCGGGACGCGCCGCAGGAGAGCGATCTCGCCGATGCCGTCCCCCGGCCCGCACGTTCGGAGGTGGCGGCCGTCGGTGCTGACCTCGACCTCGCCTTCCGCGATCAGCACATATCGGTCTCCTGCATCGCCCTCACGCATGACGACGTCGCCCGGTGCGAAGGTGACGAGCACGAGTCCTTCCGAGAGTCGGTCGAGCGCGGTCAGCGGAAGCGGTGCGAAGAGCGGGTTCTGGCGCAGCAGCGCGAGGTGCGCCTCGGTATCGGGCGCAGTCCGCGATCCGCGCACGATCGGGCGCCCGGTGACGAGTGCGAGCACTGGCAGGACTGCGCCTGCGACGATGAATGCTCCTTGTGGGCCGAAGACCGCGATGAGCGCGGGAGCGAGCAGGCTGCCGACGAGGAGGCCGCTGCCCCACATGCTCTCGCTCGCGGCGAAGACGGTGACGCGATCCTCGTTGCTCACACCGCGCTGCATCAGCGTGAAGCCTGAGACGTCCAGGACGGCGTTGCTGACCCCGGTGACGAAGAGCGCGGCGATCGCGACTGCCGGAACGGGCGCGACTCCGATCAGGGCGAGGGGGAGGCCCCACGCGGCGAGCGCGATCGCGAACACTCGCCCGAGACCGGGCCCGCCGGAGAGGCCGAGCGCTCCGGCGGCGCCCGCAAGCCCGCCCAGGCCCAGTGCCGCGGTGAGCAAGCCGACGCCCGTGTCGCCCATGTCGAGGAGCTCGTTCGAGCCGACGACGACGAGCGTGAGGAGCACTCCCCGGATCGTGACCTGCGCCGTGAAGTCGCTCGTCACGAGCAGGGCCGTCGGGTACCGCCGGAGGACGCCGGGGGCTTCCGACAGCCGAGGTCTCGGCGCCTCGGCTTCCGCCCCGCCGCGCGCGTCCGCCACGCGCTCGAAGCGGATCCCGGTCACCGCCGCCGCCGCGCCTGCGAAGATGGCCGCCACGAGCACGCTTGCCGCCACGGACCCCGTCGTCGCGATGAGGATTCCGGCGAGCAGAGGACCGGCGAACGTTCCCAGGCCCTCGCCCATGCTCGATGCGACGTTGGCCGCGACGAGCTCCCGGGGCGTGCGCGCGAGGGCCGGAAGGAGCGCGGTCTGGATGGGCCGGACGAGGGATCCCGCGCCGGCCACGACCGCGGCGAGGACGTAGGTCAGCTCGACGGGGAGGTCTGCCGCGACAACGGCGGCAGTGGCAATCGCACCGATGGAGCGCACGGCGTTGATCGCGGCCAGGACCCGATCGCCCCGGAAGCGAACGACGAGGCGCGGAGCGAACGGCGCGGACACGATCCACGGAATGACCCTGATCGCCCCGAGAATTCCCGCCGCGAGCGCGCCGCCCGCGTCGTACGCCACGACGAGGAGGACGACCAGAAAGGCACCGTCAGCGGCCGTTCCCGCCGTCCACGCGATCTCGATGCGCCGGATCGCCGCGTTTCGGAGCACCTCGCGTACCACGACGAGCGCGGTGGTGGAGACGTGGGCGGGCACGTGCCCAATGATCCCAGGTGCCACTTGGATTGGCCCTCGATCGTTGAGAGAATCTTGAGCCCTTTCGACCAGGATCGGAGGCGATGCCAACCGTCAACGACATCCACTCGGCCCTGAACGAGACGACGGTCGCGGAGATCGCGACGGCCTCGTCCGTCGAGGACGTCCAGCGGACGATCCGGCGCGCGGCCGAAGGCGGTGTTCCCGTCGCGATCGCGGCCGGTCGTCACGCGATGGGCGGGCAGCAGTTCTGCTCCGGTGGCCTGCTCCTCGACGCGCACGGCCTCGACGACGTCGTCGCGCTCGACCGGGACCACGGCACGATCGTGGTCCAGGCCGGTATCGAGTGGCCGGCACTCATCGAGTACCTCGGGGAGCGTCCGTCTTCCGACGGCGTTCCGTGGGCGATCCGCCAGAAACAGACGGGTGCGGACCGCCTCTCGATCGGAGGCGCGCTGGCCGCCAACGCGCACGGTCGTGGGCTCACGTTTCCGCCGTTCGTCTCCGACGTCGAGTCGTTCACGCTCGTCGACGCGCGCGGCGAGCTCGTCGTGTGCAGTCGCCAAGAGAACGCCGAACTCTTCGCGCTCGCAGCGGGCGGCTACGGCCTCTTCGGTTGCGTCGTCGACGTGACCATGCGACTCGTCCCGCGTCGAACGCTCGAGCGCGTCGTCGAGGTCAGGCAGATCGACGATCTCTTCGCGATGTTCGACACCCGCATCGTCGACGGGTTCCTCTACGGCGACTTCCAGTTCGCGACCGACCCCTCGAGCGACGACTTCCTCCGCCGGGGCGTGTTCTCGTGCTACCGCCCGGTCGAGCACGGCGGGCCGCTTCCGGAGGGGCAGCGCGCGCTCACGCGGGACGACTGGAGGCGGCTGATCGTGCTCGCGCACACGGACAAGGGCCGCGCGTTCGACCTCTACGCCGAGCACTACCTCGCGACGTCAGGCCAGCTCTACTACTCCGACGCGCACCAGCTCGCCGACTACGAAGACGATTACCACGTCGCCCTCGACGCGTTCCTGGGCTCGCCGCACCGCGCGACGGAGATGATCTCCGAGCTCTACGTCCCGCGCGACCGGCTGACCGACTTCATGGCGGACGTCGCGGACGACTTCCGCCGGAACGGCGTCGACGCGATCTACGGGACGATCCGCCTGATCGAACGCGACGAGGAGTCCTTCCTGCCGTGGGCTCGCGAGTCCTGGGCGTGCGTCATCTTCAATCTGCACACGGTTCATACCGACGAGGGCATCGCCCACTCGGCGGATACATTCCGCCGGCTCATCGACCTCGCGGCGGATCGCGGCGGCTCGTACTTCCTCACCTACCACCGCTGGGCGACGCGCGAGCAGATCGAGCGCTGCTATCCGCGCTTCCGATCCTTCCTCGAGGAGAAGCTCCGCCACGATCCCGAGGAGCGCTTCCAGAGCGACTGGTACCGGCACCACAAGCAGTTGTTCGCAACGTGAGATGCGCTGGCCCAGCACAGATCTTCATGCGCGTTCTTCGGGCGGCGTCGGGCCGCGGCGGACGCCGGCTTCGCCGGCCGGAAGCCGAGGCCGGTGAGGGGCGCGCATGAGCGTGGCCGTGCAGAGGGCTGCCCAGCCCGCGCGCTTCCTCGTCGTCGGCGCTGGGGGCTACGGCGTCAATCTGCTGACGTTTGCAGCGCTCGTCGCGGCCGGCGTCAGGTACGTGCTCGCGTCCGTCGTCTCGTACCTCGTCTCGAACGCGCTCATGTACCTCGGGAACCGCTACTTCACGTTCCGGCTCGGGAACGAGGGCTTCTGGCCCGCGTACGCCCGCTACCTGCTCGTCGGGCTCGTCGTCGTCGCGCTGAACGCAGCCGTGCTCGCTCTCTTCGTCGAGGGTCTCGGACTCGACGAGACGCTGGCGCAGGCGCTCTCGCTGCTCGTGGTCACCCCGCCGGCCTACGTGATGTTCAAGCGCTGGACGTTCCGGCTGGGGTCGTGAGCGAGCCCGCAACTCGGCGAGCGAGGCGCGTCGACTCCCGCCGAGCCTCGAAGAGGTGACCGCGGATCGTCTCGTCGAAGCCGATGAAATAGAGTCCGTCCGCGGCCGTCGGCTGTCCCGAGCGCGAGAGTGGTTGCCCGTCCTCCGACACGACCCCGGCTACGCCGCGGAGGGTCTTCTCGAGCCCCGTCCCGAATCCAGTGGCGGCGACGACGACGTCGAAGTCACCGCTCGAGCCGTCCGCGAACTCTCCGCCCTCGCGCGTCAGGCGTGTCAGCGCGGGGCGCACGGTCACCCGGCCCGCCTTGAGCACGTCGAGGAAGCCGACGTCGATGACGGCGGGTCGCCGCGCGGTGAACGGCCCCCAGGCGGCCTCGTCGATTCCGTAGGGACGCAGGTCGCCGACGGTACGCCTGCGCAGCACTGCGGCGATGCGATCGACGGTGCGAGGGAAGCCGAGCGGCATGAGCACGATGCCGAAGAGCTGCACCGGAACGACGCCGAACATCTCACGTGTGACGATGGGCGGTGGTGTCCGTACGGCGACCGCGACCGAGCCGGCGCCCTGCTCGACGAGATCGGTGGCGATCTCGGCGCCCGAGTTCCCGAGGCCGACGACGAGCGCCCGCATGCCGGCGAACTCCCGGCCCGTGCGATATGCGGCCGAGTGGAGCAGGCGGCCCCCGAACTCGTGGATCCCCTCCCAGTCCGGGATTCGCGGTTCTGCATAGTGTCCTGATGCGACGATCACGACCTCGGCCGCGATCGTTCGCCGCGCAGTTTCGATCTGCCAGAGCAGGGCTCCCGACGCAGGTGCGTGAATCGACGTGACCTCCTCGCCGAGCGCGATGCGCAGGCCGAATCGCTCGGCGTACTCGCCGAGATAGGCGGCGTACTCGTCCTTCGAGAGGTAGCGCGGGTAGCGGCCCGGGATCCCGTGATGCGCGAGGCCGGAGAAGCGACGGATCGTGTGAAGGTGGAGCCGCTCGTACCGGGACACCCAGCTCCCGCCGATCCGGTCCGAGCGATCGAGGACGAGCGCGTCGACGCCTCGCTGCGTCAGGGCCGCTGCGGTCGAGAGCCCGGCGGCGCCGGCGCCGACGATCACGACTCGCTCAGCTTCCGACATGGAAGCTCCCGAGGGCGTAGAGGTACGTCGCAAGAACGAGGTGAAACACGATCGGGATCGTGCCGCCGAACCAGCGCGCTGTGGGCCGTCGTCGCATTCGAACGACGTACCGGACTGCCATGGCTCCTGCGTAGACCGCGCTGAAGGCGATGAGCGCCCAACCGAAGGCTTCCGTCCGCTCGACGGGCGGGCCAGCGGATGCCGAGAACGAGACGTCGATCCAGGTCATGATCGCGAGAATGACGAGCTGAACGGGTAGGAGCACGCGGTAGGTCACGAGGTTCCAGTCGTGCATCGGCGGAAGCCACGAGGGCCTGCGAAGCGCGACGACAACCTGGCCCGCGACGCGCATCGCGAAGAGTGCCGTCAGGAGCCAGAGGACGGGCGACAGGTCGGCGGCGTCGAGCGTCCCGTCGAGCTGCTTCGCGACGACGGAGGCGAATGCGGCGACCGTCACTGCGAGCGTCGCCACCAGGACGATCTTCGTCGGGCCCGGCGTCACGCCGCAGCGGCTCCCAGGCAGCGCTTGACCCAGGCGAGGAAGCGCGCGAAGTCCCCGACCCGGGAGAGCGCGAGCGAGGGTCGCGTGTGGTCGAGCACGCGCGTGACCGTCAGCCGTGCCTCGGGCACGAGCTCGACGACCGCCTCGGCCTCGGGAAGCGGAAAGTACGGGTCGTCGGGGGGCGCGATCGCCTCCACGAGCGCACGCACCGACGGCGCATGCTGCCCCGGGGACAGCTCGCGCAGACGCCGTGTGATGCCGGGCGGCAGCTCTCGATACAGCTCCGCGAATCGCTCGTTGTCGTCGTTGAGCAGCAGCGAGACGACGCTCTTGGCCTCCGGGCCGAGCGCGCGGCCCGGCGCGGAGAGGCAACGGACGGCGTCGACGTCGTCCGGGTCCTGCGCGCGCAGGAGATCGAGGAGAGCCGTGCGGTCGTCTCCGGCCGGAAGTGCCGCGACGAGCGAGCGAGCGACTACCCGTCGCATGAGCGCGGTCACTTCGTAGCGCCGGATCGTGCCGTTCCGCTCGTAGCGCGAGGTGGTCGCGAGGCAGGTCAGCCGCTCGACGTCGGCGAACGGGACGACGGCCGCGACGACGGAGATGCGTCCCGCGAGCTCCGGATCGGCTGCCGTCACGAGCGCGATCCCGGCGCCTGCCGATGCGCCCGCGAGAGCGACGCTGCCGTCCCGCACCTCAGGGCGGTCGGTGAGCATGCGCGTCACGGCGCGAGCGCCGTCGAACGTCCGTGGGGTGAGCTCGCCTTCGCCCAAACCCGGCAGGTCCGGGAGCGCGACGACGAAACCCGCGCGCGCGAGCCCGTGGGCGACTCGGCGGACGATGGGCTCCTGGCGCCGCTCCGGGTGAGCGCCGTTCACGAAGTGGAACCCCGGGCAGCGCCCGGCCCCGACCGGCAGAACGAGCTCGGTCGGGAATCCGTCGACGTCCAGCATCTCGACGCGCGGCTCGGGTGTGAGCCCGCGGACGAGGCGGGCGAGAAGCGGCACGTCGAGAACGATCGCCAGCAAGACGAACGTTCGCGCCCAGGCCGAGCGGGGAGTCATGCCGGGCAGCGTACGACGGGTGGCTCAAGAGCGAGTCAAGACCGGGAGCGCCAGGAAGTTGCGGCGCCGCACCGAAAGGTCGCTCATGGCGACCCCCGAAGAGCGCGTCGTAGCCGTGCGTCCGAGGACGGTCTTTCTCGTCCTCGGGATCTCGGTGCTCGTCGGTCTCGCGCTCGCGCTCGTCTATCTCGCCTGGCGGCCCCTTACCTGGATCATCGTCGCCATGCTGCTCGCTGCGGCGCTCAACCCGGCGGTCGAGGCGATCGAGCGGCGCGGGCTCACGCGCCCATGGGCGGCAACCGTCGTCTTCGTGATCGCGCTCGCCGTTGTCACTGGAATCGGATTCCTCATCATCCCACCGCTCGTCTCGCAGGTGACCGACTTCGTCAATGCGGTCCCTGACTTCATCGACGACCTCACGGCCGGACGAGGTCCTCTCGGATGGCTCCAGGACGAGTACCAGATCGTCGACCGCATTCGCGCGGCGATCGAGGAGCAGGGCGTCGGCGGCATCCTCGGACTCGGTGGGCCCGTGCTCGACGTCGTCCGGAGCGTGGTGACCGCGGTCGTCGGCGTCATCACGATCATCTTCCTCACGTACTTCATGCTCCTCGAAGGGCCGCGGACCATCGCAGGCATCCTCGGGCTGCTCCCCGAGACCGCGCGACCACGCTACGAGCGCGTCGGGCGCGACATCTATCGGGCGATCTCGGGCTACGTGACCGGCAACCTGCTCATCAGCCTCGTCGCCGGAGTCCTCGCGACCATCGTTCTCTTCGCCGTGGGGAGCGAGTTCGCAGTAGCGCTCGGGCTCCTCGTCGCCGTGCTGGATCTCATCCCTCTGGCGGGCGCGACACTCGCCGCGATCGCGGTCTCGACGGTCATCTTCATCGAGACCGACTGGCTGCGGTGCGCGATCGTCATCGTCTTCTTCATCGCGTACCAGCAATTCGAGAACCACGTGCTGCAGCCGCTCGTCTACGGGAGAACGGTTCAGCTCTCGCCGCTCGCGGTACTCTGCGCCGTCCTCATCGGCGCGCAGCTCGCAGGGATCCTCGGCGCGCTGCTCGCTATCCCGATCGCGGGGTCGCTCATCGCGGTGGTACGCGAGATCCTCCTGTACCGGCGAGACACGGCCGCCGAGGCGTAGGCGCGACGAGAACTCAGGCGAGGTTTGTGCTCCGCTCGTCGTGGGAACACATCGTCGACTCACGGAAGACCATCGAAGCAGGAGGAGATATGCCGACCTGGCTACTCGTTCTCATCGTCGTCTTGCTGGTGCTCGCCGTCTTCGGCGGGTTCGGGTACTCGCGGCGATGACCGGCGGCCTGCCGCCGGATCGTGTGATCCGGCGGCAGGCAACCTCGAGCACGTTGACCCTCGCGGCGCGCGTAGATCCAAGCGCTGCGAGGCGACGAGAGTGGGGCCGGGTACATCCGGCCCCACTCCGTCCCCCTCGGAACTACTAGCGCGAGCGGGACTTCTCGACGCGATCGTCTGGTGCGCCTCCGACGTCCCAGTGGTCCTCGGCTTCGTCGACTGCGTCCTCTCCGCGGTCTTTCACGTCTTCCCAGGCATCTCTTGCCTTGTCCTTCGCCTTGCCCCAGGTCTGCTGGGCTTCCCCTTCGACTTCCTTGGCCTTCCCCTCGATGCGGTCGGTGTCCATGCGCGCTCCCTTCTGCCTCTCGGTGACAGGGCGCATGTGCCCGCGGCGGCGGTATGCCAAACCCCCCCTTCTTGTTTCCTCGCGCGCGCTACGGGGAAGACAAGTCGTGACTGCGACGAGGAGGTAGGAGATGGAGACGTGGGAATGGATCGTGCTCGGCGCAGCGGCCGTGCTGTTCTTGCTGCTCGTCCTCGCGCTGGTGCGGATTCGCAGACGACGCTCTCGCTTGCAGGCGCGCTTCGGACCCGAGTACCAGCGAGCGGTGGCCTCAGCCGGCACGGGTGCTGCCGAAAAGCGCCTTGGTGAGGTCGAGCGTGAACGCTCCGAGATCGATATTCGCCCCCTTCCGGCGGCCGCGCGGGAGCGCTTTCTCGATGAATGGCGCCAGGTCGAGGCCCGCTTCGTCAGTGACCCACGCGAGTCGGCTCGCGCAGCCGAGCGGATCGTCGAGAGGGTGCTGGAAGAGCGCGGCTATCCGGTCGACGGCGATGCCGAGCGTCGGGCTGCCGTCGTCGCGGTCGACCACGCGAACATCGCGGACCGCTACCGGCATGGTCGGGCCATGCTCGGCGGCGTCGACGGGGAGGAGGGCACCGAGAGTCTGCGCAAGGCCGTCCTGGACTTTCGCTCGGTTCTCGAGGAGTTGCTCGCGAGCGATCCGAAAGCGGCGTGAGCGGGCCGCCGAACGATTCGGGGGGATGAGATGGGGCGGCTCATCGAGCCGCCCCATCGTCACTGCCCTTCGGCGGTGACGCGGATCATCGCCGCGACGTCTCGCACGCCGGGCACCTTCTCGACGCGAGTGACGAGATCGTCGGCAAGCGAACGGCTGGTGACGGATCCGCGCAGCGTGGCGACGCCGCGCTCGACCTCCACGTCGACCTCGCTCGTGGTGAGCCCTACGTCACGAAGGGCGGAGCTGCGAATCCGTTGCTCGACGGTGCGATCGTCGAATGCGACAGCTCGATGCCGCACGAGGGCACGGGCGCGTGCGCCCAGCCCTTGCAGGCGTCCTCCCGTGAAGCGCGCCTTCTTCTGCGCGAGTCGCCCCGTCCGCCGAACGGACTTCATGATCCGGTCTCTCGCGACGGCCCGGCGTCGCCTGCCCTGATGAGGATCGAGCAGGTAGGCGGTGCCGAAGCCGATCAGGAATGCCTTCGTGGAACGCATCGTCTCCTCCGGTTTCCGGTTGGCTGCAGCGTGAGTTCCCCGCGGACCGGACGGGCAAACGATCCGAGCTACCCCGGAACTTCGGTCGAGTCGACGTCACTGTCGCGTGGCGTGGCAAGGATCGTCTCGGCCTCGAGCGGAGTCCGAGCCGGGACGAAGCGGACGAGGAGATCGTCCTCGAACTCGAGCGCCCACGTCACGGGGTCGTCTCGCATCACCTGCTCGTCGTCGGTCCATCTGAGCCTGCCTTCCACCACGACGCATCGCTCGTCAAGCGGCCGATAGACGTCCGCCGAGGCGTGGTAGAGGCTGCGGCTCAGAGTCTCTTCGACGAACTGCGCGAAGTCCTCGCGTCCTTCCACGACGAGCCCGGAGCGCACCTTGGAGACGACGACGATGTCGGAGTGCACGAGCTCGGTGAGCTGATCGAGCGCACCCTGCTCGACCACCTCGAACCAGCGACGGGCGAGCCGCTCGCTGGTGGGAACCTCGGCGACGGCGTCCTGGGCGATTCCCCGAGTATGAGCGACCCGCGGTGAACCGTCCAGCGTCTCGCCGCGGGTCGCGCCGGCTCGTCAGGCCGTGGAGCGCCCGATCGCGCCGAACAGGGCGAGGACGAGCGCGACCACCAGCAACAGGAACAGGAACTTCGACACCGCAACGCCCCCACCGATCGCGAGCAGCAGGAGCAACAGAACGAGCAGCCAGATCATCGAGTCACCTCCATTCGTGGTCACGACGCAGGTACCCCGTCCGGCGCAGCTCGAATCAGACGACGTGGAAGGCGTTTCGAAGCCATGCGAGGGGGTAAGTGGGATCGTCAATCCATTCAGGAGGTGCACACATGCCCCAGGTGACGTCGCCCGAACAGCTCTTCGTCCACGAGCTGAAGGACATGTACTACGCGGAGAAGGCGCTCACGAAGACGCTCCCCGAGCTGGCGCGCGAGGCGAGCGATCGCGAGCTCGAACGTGCATTCAGGAGCCATCTCGCGGAGACGGAGAAGCACGTCTCGAACCTCGAGCGCGTGTTCGAGCACCTCGGCAAGCGTCCCGAGGCGCACCCGTGCCCGGGTATCGAAGGCATCAAGCGCGAGCACGACGAGTTCATGCAGGAGAACGAGCCGACGCAGCAGGTCAAGGACGTTTTCCTGACCGGGGCGGCCGCGCGGACGGAGCACTACGAGATCGCCGCGTACAACGGTCTCGTGGGCCAGGCCCGTGCGCTCGGACAGCGCGAGGCGGTCGAGCTCCTGCAGCAGAACCTCCGTCAGGAGAAGGAAGCGCTCAAGAAGGTCGAGACGATCTCGAAGCGCATCGTCAAGGACGCGTCGAACGGAACGCGACGCTCGACTACGAGCGGGCGGCGATCCGTCAAGAGGTAGCCGCATGCCCGGGACGGGGGTCGGCAGTCTGGCCCGGCCCCGTCCCGGGACGAGTTCGGTGAACGTCCGGCGCGCGCCGTACCCCGGAGGCACAAAGGAGGCCCGCAAATGCGCGACTGGGCGCGCGATCGAAGTCTCGGAATCCTCTTCGTAACGATCTTCCTGGTCAGCTGGGTCGGGCAGCTCTTCGTCGAGTGGCTCGACTACGTACATGAGCAGTCGGCGCACGGGGAGGCCGCGGTCTTCTGGTCGGAGGCATTCTGGGTGACGTTCGGCCAGTCCACGCTCGAGAACTGGCAGTCGGAGTTTCTCCAGCTGTCCGCATTCACGATTGCCTGTGCCTACCTCGTGTACAAGGGCTCGAGCGAGTCTCCGGATGGCGAGCAGCGACTCGAGGCGAAGCTCGACGTACTGCTCGAGAGGTACGGCGTCGACCCCGCCGAGATCGAGCGGACGCTTCCGCCGAAGTACCGCCGCAGGCGCACTGAGGGCTCCCCTCAGATCTCGAGCAGCGCGAAGTCCTGACCTGTCACGTGCACCGCCACGTTGTGCACGGGAACGGCGCCGATCGCACCGACGGCCGCACCGCGATGCGCATGGCCGTGGACGACCAGGTCGGGGCGGTGCATGCCGATGGGAGCGGCGAGCCGGCCGGATCCGAGGAACGCCCAGATGGACTCGGGCTCCCCCACGAGCGTGTCCGCGATCGGCGCGTAGTGGAGGAGGACGATGCGCTTGTGGCACCCCGCGATCTCCTCCAGTCCCTGTTCGATCGCGTCCACCTCGAGCGTCGTCTCCTGATAGATCTGCCGAAGGGCAGGCTCGCCGAAATCCGCGATCTCGGCGCCCGGAAATCCACCTACGAAGCCCTTCGTGCCGACGATGCCGACCTCGAGGTCGCCGATCTCGAGGATCGTGTGATCGCGGTCGAGGACGATGACGCCGCCGTCCCGGAGGACGTCCGCCACGGCCTCCGCCTGTCCGGAGTGATGATCGTGATTCCCGAGCACCGCGACGACGGGTGCTCGCGCACCCTTGCAGGCGTCGGCGAGCACGGCCGCTTGTTCGGGCAATCCGTGCGTCGTCAGGTCGCCGGCCAGGAGGATGAGCTCTCGCTCGTTCGCGACGGACGCGAACGCCCGCTCCAGGCGCTCCCTGAGCGGCTCGACCGCATGCACGTCTCCGGCTGCGGCGATGCGCAGCGTCGTCATGGCCCACGAATACCCGCGCGCGACGTTCCGTGAACGCGGAAGTGGGGTATCTCGATCCCGTGCCTTCGGCGCCCCCCGACAACCTCCACGATCTACTCGCGACGATGAAGCGCGCTGCGGCCGCTCTGCGTGCTGCGGACGTCGAGTTCATGGTCGGTGGCGGGATCGCGATCTGGGCCCGCGGCGGTCCGCCCACCGATCACGACGTGGACTTCCTCGTCCGGGAAGGCGACGCCGAGCGGGCGCTCGAGGCGCTGGTCCTCGTCGGACTGCGTGCAGAGCGTCCGCCCGAGGACTGGCTCTACAAGGCCTGGGACGGTCCGATCCTCGTCGACGTCATCTTCCGTCCAGCCGGAATGGTCGTCGACGACGAACACTTCGCACGGGCGACGCCACTCGAGGTGTCCGCACTGACGGTTACGGTCGCCTCGATCGACGACGTCCTCGTCACGAAGCTGCTCGCGCTGCGAGAGCAGGAGCTCGACTACCGTCCGCTGCTCGAGATCGCTCGCGCACTCCGCGAGCAGATCGACTGGACGGAGGTCGCGGACCGGACGCGATCGTCACCGTTCGCGCGCGCGTTCTTCACCATGGTCGACGGGCTCGGAGTCTCGCCGCGAGATCCGGAGCTCGAGGGTGACGTCGACGGCGAGCCGTCCCGGAGGCCGGCGGTCACGCCGAGCCCCCGGGCAGCCCGCCCGCTCGCTAATCGCTAGAGCGTGTCGTCCCAGTCGCGGTAGCCCTCGCCGCCGCGGCCGTAGTACGTGCCCAAGGTGCTGCGGTACGACTCGTCGCGAGCGAGGGAGTCGTCGAACTCTGGAGCGTTCTTGATCTCGTCCTTCGTGCGGTTGACGAAGATCGCCTCGGCGTTCTCGTCGATACCGCGGACGACGCCGGCGGGGAGCATGACCTTCTTGCCGAAGATCCACGGGCCGGTGTCGACAACGAGGTAGCTCCGTCCGACGTCGTACGTGCTCTCGTCGACCTTGCCGATCGATCCGTCGAGCGCCTCGACGGTGAAACCCGTCAGGTCGGCGTGAGTTTCCATGACGCTCGAGCCCAGCGCCGAGGTGTCGCGATACGTCCACATCTCGTCCGTGTGCATGTGATGACCTCCTTCGGTCCTCGGGTATGCGAGGTCGATACCCCTCGCCCGAAGGCCGAAACATCGAGGTCGATCGCGATACTGAGTGTCGTCAGATGAACTGGGAGACGGTCGAGACCGAGCGCCTGTTCGAAGCGATCCGCGAGCGCGGGCCTGCGTCGGACGCCGAGCGGACGGTGTGGGCGTTCGAGCGCGCAGTGGCAGTCGCCCGTCTCGACCCCGAGCTCGTCCGTCACCTGCTCGTCGCATGTGTCTGCCTCGTCGCCTACGAGCAGGGACAGTCTCCGCGCGTCGTTCTCGAGCAGCTCTTTCGCCGCTCGGTGAGCGACGCCGAGTGGCGCGACGAGTTCGAGCCGCTCCTCACCTGACCTTCGAGGTCGTTTGCGGGCCCGCTGGTGCGGGTAGCAAGCAGTCATGAGATCAGCGAGAGCGCGTCCGCACGTGAACCGAACGCCCGACGACGATCTCTCGGCCGGTCGTACGACCGAGCAGGAGGTCGCCGCCGGCAGAGCCGACTGGACGCCCGTGGCGCTGCTCATGTCGGTGGTCGGACTGATCGGCTTGCTGTTCGTGGCTGCTCTCGCCCTCGTCGTGACGGCGTACCTCCTCGCCTAGCCTCGAGGTTCCTTCCGCTGCGGGAAGGGGTACTTTCGAATTCATGACGCACGCGCTCCTCTTCGAACGCGAGGACGTCGCGGAGGTCGACGACTGGAGAGAGCAGATCCCGAGACTTCGGCGCTCGTCCATTCTCTGGATCGACCTCGAGCGTCCGGACGAGAAGGAGATCCGAAGCCTCGTCGAGCAGCTCGATCTCTCCGAAGAGAGTGCTAAGCAGCTTGCCGATCGGGAGTGTCGACCACGGCTCCGCGACCACGGGACCTACATCCATGCCACCGTGTGCGCCGTACGGAACGAGCGACGCCGCGAGCTCGAGCCGGTCGAGTGCCTCGTCTCGAAGCAGTGGGTGGTCACCGTCCACGACTCGTCGCTCGAGGTCCTCGAGACGTTCCGCGAACGCGCCGCCGGGTTCGGAGACATCGGACGACTCGATGGGGGCCTGTTTCTCGCGGATCTCGTGGAATGGGTGCTCGCCGGCTATCTCGAGGCGTTCGAGAGGATCGAGCAGGACCTGGACGAGGTCGACGCGCGAGCCATGCAGCGCAGGGTGCGGAACACGGAGGGCGCCCTCGAGGAACTCGTCGACGTACGACGTGAGATCGGCCGGATCCGCCGCGCGCTGAGCTCCCATCGGGAGGTGCTGCTCGCGCTCGCGAGACCCGAGATCGACGCGATTACGACCACGGAGTCCTCCGGTCGCTTCGCGGAGCTGGTCGTGCGACTCGAGGAGGCGATGCAGGCGGCACGTGACAGCCGCGAGTCGGTCGTGGGCTCGTTCGACGTCCTGATCGCGAGCACGAGTCAGCGGACGAACGAGATCATGAAGGTGCTGACGCTCGCCTCCGTGCTCCTCCTCCCGGGATCGCTCATCGCCGCGGTGCTGGGAATGAACTTCCAAGTCGGATTCTTCGAGCAGACCGGGCTCTTCTGGGTGACCATCGCCCTGATCGCGGGAATCATCGTGGCGACGGTCGGAATCGCACGGGCGAAGCGTTGGATCTGACGGAGACCGGCGTCGACGGCGCCCACGTGCCAGCGGTGGACGAGACGAGGCGCTCCGCGCCGATTCACGTCGTCCTCACGCCGAAGCCCCTCTCCGTACCGGCCGTTGCCGTGGTGCGCGCGAGCTAGTAGTGGCCTGGCGGCGCAAGGTATCGCTCCAACTCCCGACGGCAGTGGAGGACCGACTGCGGCACACTGATCCCGGTGTTGGCTGACCGACGTTACGGCCCGCTCGCGAGATCGTGGGTGGCGTCCTACGGCTTCGCGATCGCGATCGGTCTCGGCTCGGTCGTCGTCTCTCGACTCGCCGAGCACGAACCGGGGAGCGAGCCCGTCTACGCCTTTCTGGTAGGCGCGGTCGCGATCTCCGTCTGGTACGGGGGCGCTGCCTCGGGCCTGATCACGCTGACAATCGGCTGGTCTCTCGCGCCGTTCGTCCTGTACGCGGATCGGGCATTCAGCTTCAAAGACCCCGACGACCTCGATCGCTGGGGTTTGAGTCTCGTCGCGGCGCTTGCGGTCGTGTGGGTGAGCCTCGTCATGCGGCGCGGACAGGAACGAGCAGCGACCGCCGCAGACGTCGCGGAGAGATCGAGCGCGCAGATGGAGCGTCTCCAGGAGCTCTCGGCGGGGCTGTCCAACGCAGTCTCCGTCGCCGAGGTTGCCCACGTGATCACCGGCCAGGCCGCGGCGAACCTCGGAGCGCAGGGAGCCGCCCTCGGGTTGATCGCGGGCGAGGATCTCGAGATCGTCGACCCGAGTGGCCTGGCCGCGCGAGCGCACGTGCCCGGCAAGCGGCTGGCTCTCGATCAGCGCACGCTCTTGACTCGATCGGCCCGGGAGGGGGTCGTGGTCCGGGTCGACGACAGGGAGACCATCGCGAGCTCCTTCTCGGACAGTGCGCTGCTGCTTCCCCCCTCGGTCCAGGCAGCGGTCGCCATACCTCTGCGCGCGATGGGCGAGGTCGTCGGCGTCGTCGGGTTCCTCTTCGAGCGCCGCGACTTGCTGACCGACGAGACGGTCGCGACCGCCCAGACCATCGCCGGCCTCGCCGAGCAGGCCCTCGAGCGCGCCCGGCTCTACGAGCTCGAGCGGGAGGGGCGGCAGGCACTCGACAGGATCCTGCGCGTCGCGCCGCACTTTCACGCGGAAACCGTGCAGGAGGTGATCGCGGTGATCTGTCGAGAAGCGCGAGTGACGTTCGGGGGCGACTACGGCGTGCTCTGGCAGCTGAGAGACTCTCGGCTCGTTCTCCTCAACAGCGATCCGGTTCGCCCCGAATTGCCCCGTGGTCTGGAGGTTCCGCTCGACGACTTCTCGGGGCTGGCGGAGGCTGTGGCGAATCACGACGTCTCGTTCAGCCCCGACGTTCTCGTCGAAGCTCGGGGGATAGGGCTCGAGCGTGTTCGTCGAATGGGGGTTCGCTCCTCGCTGCGCTCTCCGATCGTCATCGGTGGGAGTGCCGGGCTCGTGCTCGCCGTCTCGTGGCGGACGGTCGTCTCCGAGCCGGAGCGCTCGACGGTCGTCCTGATGCGCCGCTTCGCGGATCAGGCCGGCCTTGCGCTCGAGCAGCTCGAGCGTCGACAGGCGGAAGCCGAGGCGGCTCGTCGTGCCGAGGACGCCGTACGGTTGCAGGAAGCGACCGCGGCGCTCTCGCTCGCCGCGACACCGAGCGAGGTCGCGGAGACCGGCCTCGAGCACGCCCTGTCAGTGTGTGGGGACGCCGGCTTCGTCGTCCTCACGAGCCCGCACGAAGTGACGCTCGAATTCGCGGCCAGCCGAGGGTTCGGCGACGTCGAGCTCGACTCGTGGCGTGCCTTCGGCCTCGACACGGACGTTCCGTTCGCACGTGCAATCGTGACTGGCGAGCCTGTGTGGGCCCTGAAACGCGACGAGATGGGCGCCTTCACACAGACCGGCGACTTCGACGATGCAGGCTGGGTGGCCCTTCCGCTGAAGAGGGGAACGAACGTCCAAGGGGCGCTCCATCTCACGTTCCGCCGGCCCAGGGAGGTGAGCGAGGCGGGGCGGTCATGGCTGGAGTCCGTCGCCTCGCAGTGCGCGCTCGCTCTGGAGCGAAGCAGGCTTCTCGAGGAGGAGAAGCTCCGTCGAGTGCGCTCCGAGCGCCTGCAGAGCATGACCGAGGCGCTCTCGAACGCCCTGACGGAAAAGGACGTCGCCGAACTCGTCGTCGAGGTGCTCTGCGACGAGCTCGAGCCCGACGCGGCTTCCGTCTCGTCGCTCGTCGAGGATCGCGCGACGTTGAAAGCGCTCGCCTGGCGTGGGTATCCGGACGAGTTGGCCGATGACGAGATCTCTCTCGATGCGGATACACCCGAGACACGCGCCGCGAGAGGCAGAGTCTGGCGCCTGTACACGAGCGAAGACGCTGATCCCAGGCTCGAGTCGACTGAGCCCGTCTCCTACCTCGTCGCCCCTCTGATTGCCGGTCGGCGGCGCATCGGCGTGCTCGCGGCGTCGTGGAACACGCCGACCGCACTCGGCCGCGAGGACCGTTCCTTCGTCGAGAACATGGCGGGCCAGGCCGCTCTGGCGCTCGACCGAGCGCGCGTCTTCGAATCCGAGCGGGCGACGGCCGAGACGCTCCAAAGGAGCGTCCTGCCGGCCTCGCTTCCCCGGGTCGCGGGCGTGCAGCTCGCGGCTCGCTACCTACCCGGAGCCCAAGGGGTTGCGGTGGGGGGCGACTGGTTCGACGCGCTCGAGCTCCACGACGGACGATTGGGGCTCGTCGTCGGCGACGTCATGGGAAAGGGCGTACACGCAGCCGCGAGCATGGGGCAGCTGCGCAACGCGCTGCGCGCCTTCGCCGTCGAGAGGCTCAAGCCGTCATCGGCACTCGCCCGGCTCGACCGTCTCGGCGACGAGACGCTCGAGTCGGCGTTCGCGACCGTCGTCTACGCCGTCGTCGATCCTCGGAGTGGTGTCGTTCGGTTCTCGTCTGCCGGTCACCCGCCGCCGGTCGTCGCGTATGCCGACGGGCGGGTCGAGCTGCTCGAGGAGGGCCGAGGCCTTCCACTCGGAACGGGAATGCGCCCGCAGTATCGGCAGGCCGTCGCCGAGCTTCCGGCCGGAAGCGTCCTCGTTCTCTATTCGGACGGCCTGGTCGAGCGGCGCGGGCAGTCCATCGACGACGGGCTCCGGAGGCTCGTGGCCGCGGTCCGGGATGCGTCGAAGGACCCGGAGCACCTTCTCGAGCACATCCTCGATGAGGTCGTCGGCGACGCCCCGCGTGGCGACGACATCGCACTCCTCGCGGCCCGGCTCCTACCGGTGGCACCGCAACCGCTCGAGCTCCGGCTTCCGACCACGATCGACGCGCTGCACGTCGTTCGTGATGCCCTTCGTACGTGGACCGAGGGCACGCCCCTCGGCCGTCCCGAGGCGGAGGGCCTCGTGCTGGCGGCGTGGGAGGCCTCGGCGAACGCGATCGAGCATGCCGTCGGCCTGGCCGAGTCCCCGTTGGTCGTCTGCGCGACGCAGGAGAACTCGACGATCCGCGTCACGGTCGAAGACCGGGGTCGCTGGGTTCCGCCGTCGGACAGGCCTGGCCGTGGCTTCGGGCTTCAGTTGATGCGGTCGCTCACATCGTCGGTCGAGATCGTGCCGGGAGCGGAGGAAAGAGGCACGCGTGTGACCATCGAGTGCGCCACAGCCGGCACCGGAGGCCCGCTCAAAACAGCCAGATGAGCAGCAAGACGACGACGATCAGTACGAGCACGCCGCTACCGATGTACATCTGCCTCTCCTTCCGTCGCAGTTGACCGGGTAGTTCCCGAAACGCGCCCGATCGAAACGTCACGGGGTTTGCGGGACGCGCCGACGTGGGTAAGCCGAGGTCGTATCGACGGCGAGTTCGAAAGGAGTTCGTCATGCCTCCACGGGGAGTGAAGAAGGGCTCGAAGCGAGCACGACAGTACGAACACGTCAAGGACTCCCTCCGCAAGCGCGGATCGTCGACGGACGAGGCGGAGGAGATCGCCGCGCGCACCGTGAACAAGGAGCGAGCGAGAAGCGGCGAAGCGAGGACCTCGTCGCGGCTGTCGAGGGAGGACATCTCGTCCGGCCGCCGCGGAGGCATACGGAGCCACCGCACGTCGCCCCGAGGGCGCACGCGAGATCAGCTCTACGAGGAGGCGAGAGACCGGAACATCCGCGGCCGCTCGAAGATGACGAAAGCAGAGCTCGAACGGGCGCTCGGCGGACGTCGATGACGAGACTCGCGCTCACCGACGTGCTCGGCTCGTCCGTGCTCGTCGGCGACGTGCGGGTGGGCAAGATCGTCGGCATCTATCTCGATGCGGAATGCGAGCGGGCCATCGGCCTCGACGTGGCGTGCGCGGGCGGCCTGCGGCGGTTCCTCCCCTGGGCCGTCGCGTCCTTCGAGCACGGCGCCGTGCGCGCGTCGTCCGCGCTGCATCTCCTCGACGCTGCAGAAGGGTACGAGCGGCACGGCGCCGTCGGCTTGCGTGACGTGAGCGAGGTCGCCGGGCGCTCGGTGACGGTCGACGGCCGAGTCGTCCGTGACGGCAAGCTGGTTTCGGCCGAACTCGCAGTGGGTACACCGTTGGCGTGATCGAGCTCCGTAACGGCACGACGGGCTCGCCGAAAGCTCCTGTGTTGATCAAGTGCGGAGATGGCGACGCGGTGGCGGGCGTGTCCCGGTGCATCGACCTCGCGATCGAGATGGGAAGCACGAGCCTCGTCGTTGATCTCGGCGACCGGCCCGGAGCTTGTTCCGCCCTGCTCGGCGTGCTGCTCCGAGCGGGTCGGCGCCTTCGGGAGCGGGGTGGGCGTTTGGCGGTCGCCAGCAGCGACCCCGGGCTCCGTCGCCTTTTCGACGTGACATTGCTGAGTCAGGCGTTCACGGTGTTCGAGACACGCGAGGACGCGCTCGTTCCCGGGAAGCGCTGAGCGGGAGTGCGCGAGCTCGTACTCTTCTCTCGTTCGAGCGGATGGGCCACCCTGTCGGCCCCGTCCACGTTTGACGCACCATGAGCCAGGTCATGGATCGCAGAGCAGACGAACTCCTCATCACGTACCACCGCAAGGGCGATCGCGTCGCACGCGAGCAGGCTCTCGTCGAGCTCATGCCTCTCGTCCGCGCCCTCGCCGCGCGCTACGCAGGCCGTGGCGAGCCTCTGGAGGATCTCGTCCAGGTCGGCTCGGTGGGGCTGATCAAGGCGGTGGATCGCTTCGACGTCGACCGCGGTGTCGATTTTGCGAGCTACGCCGTCCCGACCATCGTGGGCGAGATCAGGAGACACTTCCGTGACAAATCGTGGGCGATGCACGTCCCGCGCAGGTTGAAGGAGCTCAGTGTCCGGCTCTCCCGCATTCTCGACGAGCTGACGACCGAGCTCGGCCGTTCACCTACCGTCGCCGAGTTGGCGCAAGCCGCGGGGGTCGACGAGGAAGACGTGGTCGACGCCCTCGACTCCTCGAATGCGTACAGCACGCGCTCGCTCCACGCGCCGTTCGAGGACGAGGGGGACGGCAGCCTCGCCGACAAGCTCGGCACCGCCGAGACCGGGTACGACGAGGTCGACGACGGATCCTTCATCGCAGCCGGGCTCGACGCTCTCGAGGAGCGTGAACGGCAGATCGTGGAGCTGCGATTCTTCCGCGAGATGACCCAGTCTCAGATCGCGGCCGAGGTGGGAATCTCACAGATGCACGTCTCGCGGCTGCTCCGTCGAGCGCTCGCGAAGATGCGCGGAAGGCTCGAGGAGGTGTCTGGCGGTCATGAGTGACGGTGCCATCCGGTTGACATTCCCGGCGAAGCCGGACTACCTGCTTCTCGCGCGGCTGGCGCTGTCCGGTCTCGCTCGCGAGCTGCCCGTGGGAGACGAGCTGCTCGCGGATCTCAAGCTTGCGGTCACCGAGGCCTGCGGGAATGCCGTCCGTCACGCCTATGACGGCGGCGACGGCGCGGTCACCGTCGTCTTCCTCGTGACCGGCGACCGGCTCGACATGATCGTCGAGGACCAGGGTGTCGGCCCGGACGCCCTCGAGCCCGAGCCGGCCGTGGAGCCGTTCTCGGTTCCGCCCGAGAGCGGAATGGGGATGCCCATCATCCGGGCGATCGTCGACGAGCTCGAGGTCGGTCGTGGCGCGGACGGCCAGGGAACGGTGCTCCGAATGACGAAATACCTCCCGTCGATCGCATCGGCGTAGGTCGAGCGCCTCGTCTCCTCAGCGATCGAGCTCCGCGAGCGCGTCGGATCGCGTCGCGGCGACCGGAAGGGCGCGATCGAGCGTCGTGATCTCGAAGATGCGCCGCGCCGAGCCGGTCGGGAGCACGACTCGTACTCGACTGCCGCTTGCGCCGAACGTGCGAACCGCTCGGGCGAGCACCCCGAGCGCCGTCGAGTCGAGGAACGACACCGCGCTGAGGTCGGCGACGATGCGCGGCTCTCCCGACAGGTCCTCCAGAGTCGACACCAGCTCGGGAGCCGCGTAGGCGTCGAGCTCGCCGGTCGCTCGCACGACGGCCACCGAGCACTCGTGTTCGAGGTGCACTCCGTGCATTGGATCAGGAAGAGGTAAGCACGAAACGGGGCCGAGAGATGCTCCCTCGGCCCCGTTCTCCTGTCACGCGAATCGTCGGTCGCGAAGTGCGTTCCAGGTGAAGAGGATCAACACCGCGCCTGCGATCGCAGCGACCCAGGTGCTCAGGTCGAAGAACTCGTCGATCGGATCTCCGAGTCCGAGGGCCGTCGCGAGAAAGCCCCCGAGCAGCGCCCCGCCGATCCCGAGCAGCATGGTCACGATGATGCCAACGCTCTCGTTCCCCGGGACGAGGCGCTTCGCGATCACGCCGGCGAGGATCCCGAGAACGATCCAGCCGATGATGCTCACGTGCGCTCTTCCTTCACGATGGTCGTCTGCGGGCTGGCGCCGCCGCCGTTCTCACGGCCACCGAAACCGCCCCAGCTCGACCAGAAGACGAGCGAGGCGAGGAAGCCGAGGACCCCGACGACGAGAAGGATGACTCCCGCGACCTGCACGTCGATACCCGAAACCTCGGCGCTGACGGCCCAGGCGAGAATGGCGCCTATCGCGATGAGGAAGATGCTGAGGCTGATTCCCATCTCACACTCCTTTTGTCTGCCCTTGCCCGGCCGGTTGCCGGTGCGCATGCCTGGTACCCGCTCCGTGGGAGCCAAAAACATGGGGCTCCGGCTGGAGTCAGATCAGGTGCGCTGCCGACGGCTCGTCGGCGGAAGCGAGGATCTGCGCAGCCTGATCGAGACCGACGATGGCTATCGCTCTGGCTATCGGCGCGGTCGGCTCCAGGATCAGCACGAGCTTTCCCTTCTCGTGCCGCCGGGCGACCTTGAACAGCATGTGCAACGCAGCGCTGTCGACGAAGACAACGCGATTGAGGTCGATGACGAGCCGCGCGTCGGGCGGAGCGATCTGGGCGAGGCGCGCCTCGAGTGCGCGGGCGTTCGTCAGGTCGAGCTCCCCGCCCAGTCGAACCCGGACGGTGCCCGGCTCACCGTCGTCGAGTCGCTCGAGCTCGTAGGACGACATCGGTCGAGAATACGCCCTGTCCGTTTGGTCGCGGGCGGGCCGGGGCAGTGTTCGCCATGGCGAGCTCCGAGTTCGCTTTCGCGCATCCAGTCGAACGGGAGCTCGCTCGCCTGTACGACGAGCACGGCATCGCCTGGGAGTACGAGCCGCATACGTTCGTTCTCGAACGCGACGGGGAGGGACGGATCAGCGAGGCCTTCACGCCTGACTTCTTCCTTCCCGAGCTCGACGTGTACGTCGAGTGCACGGTGATGCGCCAGTCTCGCACGACTCGGAAACGGCGAAAGGCGCGGATGGTCCGGGATCGCACCGGAGCGACCGTGGAGATTCTCTACCGGCGGGACATCTTCGAGCTTGACCGGCGCTGGCGGCTGCGCCGGCTGGCTCGGGCTGCCGGCGGCCGGGAGTCGAGGTTTGAATGCGCCACGAGCTGGGTACGCATACTCCGCGACATGCGCGAATCGGTGATCACGCCCTCAGCCGACAGCGACTTCCGGATCGACGAGGAGAATCCTCGGCCCGGGGCGGTCGTACTGGCGCTCCACGGCGATGCCGACCTTCACTCCGCCACGCAGTTGCGGGCCCGTCTCAATGCGACGGTCGAATCCGGTGCGTCGGTGCTCGTCATCGACCTCTCGCGGGTCACGTTCATCGACTCGATGGCGCTCGGCGTTCTGCTGGACGCGATGAAGCGTCTTCGCGCTCGGGGCGGCGTGCTTCGGATCGTGGGCCCAAGACCCGATGTACGGAGGATCTTCGAGATCACGCTTCTCGACCGGGTTTTCCCCTTGGACGCGACACGTTCCGAGGCGCTCGCCGCGGGAGCGACGGAGGACACGCGTGCCTAGAGCGCCTCGTCGACTGTCGAATGCACTGGAAGAACGTCGTCGACCGCGGTGATCTCGAGAACGCGGAGGATCCCGGGGTCCGAGGCGACGAGCGCAACGGACCTCCCGGCCGTGTCCGAGTCGCGCGCGATGGTCGTCAGCAGGCGCACGGCCGCCGAGTCGAGGAAAGTGCACAGCGTGAGATCGATGACGAGGCGGGATGCGACGTCAACCGAGGCGACGCGCTCCTCGAGCGTCGGTGCGGTGGCCATGTCGAGATCCCCCACCACGCGAACCACGTACGCGCCGCCTCCCACGGGCACGAGCTGTACGTCAAAATCGCCGGTACTCACCGTGGACGAGTCTAGGTGACGGTTCGCGCACCGAGGTCATGGACGAACGAGTCGACGCCCACCTGACCGAGAGGATCGTGCTGACGATCCCGACCGACCGACGGTTTCGCGGGATTGCCACGCTCGTGCTCGGCGGTGTGGGTAGCCGTCTGAACCTCCCCTACGAGCGCATGGACGACCTTCAGCTCGCGCTGCTGAGCGTCCTCGACGCCGCGGGCGAGAGCGAGGTCTCGATCGAGGTGGGGGCCGAGGATCGTCACGTCGTCGTCTCGGTTGGGCCACTCGTCGAGGGCAGCGTCCACGACGAGGGTCTTGCCCGGGTTCTCTCGAAGCTCGTCGACGGCGTCGAGCCCGGGAGTCGAGATTCGGCGGAGTGGCTCACGCTCACGGTCACCCGCGACGCATCTGCGAGCGTCTGAGACGAGACTCAAGCGCGTCTCGTGCTAGTCGGTTTCGGCGGCCGAGATGCTCTCGACCATGCGGCCGGTCGACTCGGGGTGAGCTTCCCGCGCGACGTCCGCCTGGGCGAGGATGCCGACCAGTCGTCCTTCCGACACGACCGGCAGTCGGCGGATTTGCTGCGCGGCCATCCGCTGGAGAGCCTGGTCGAGCGGCTCCTGGGGCGTCGCGACGAAGGGGTCCTCGCTGCACACCTCCGATACGACGACCTTGTTCGGGTCGAGATCCCTGGCAAGGACATGGAGCACGAGATCGCGGTCGGTCACCATCCCGCGCAGTTCGTCGCCTTCGACGACGGGCAACGAGCCGACGCCTTCCGACGACATGACTCTCGCCGCCTCGACGACCGTCGCGTTTGCTCCGATCGCGCTCGGGTGCGCCGTCATCGCGTCTCGGACTGTCCTGCTCTCGTTCATGGCCTGTCCTCCCGGTAGGTGGTCAGGAAACACATTCCCAGGCTCGCGCGCTCCGAAACGCACCACAGGCCGGTGGCGCCGGTTTCGCGACGAGCCCCCCCGGGCACTCAGAGAGTATGACCTCCTCGCGTCGTGGGGCAACAGCCGCCGCGAACACCCCGGGCCTGACGCTCGTCTTCGTGGGGCGGCGACAGAGCGGCGTGTCCAGGCGGATGGAGAGCCTCGTCGCCTGGGTCAAGGTCACGCAGCAGAAACGACTGCGAGTCGTCGAGGTCGACGCCGATCGCCATCCGGAACTGGTCGAGCAGCTCGCCGTCACCGAGGTGCCGGCGCTTCTCCTGGTGGAGGGTCGGCGCATTGTCGGCCGGCTCGAGGGGCGAGCGACCGGCCGCCAGATCGACGAGCTCATCCGGCCGCACCTCGCAGCGTGACTGGTCGAAAGCGTTCTCCGTGACGCGCGTAGGGAACTGCTGGCGGCACGGCGGCTCAGCGGAGGCTACTGCGACCTCGGAATCTGAAGCACGCTATGTTCAGGGGAGGCCGGACGCGGCGGACCTCTGCTACGGGCGTGCTAGGCAACCGCCTCCCCCAGGGTGGGCACGCCGCCCTTCTCACCGTCGCGTCCGGTCTGACTCCGCTAGCTCAGACGTCCTCCACCCCGGGTCGGTTAGCACGCGGTATTCCGGGTCACGCGCAGCTCGCCCGCCGCACGACTCTGCTGGAGGTCGGCAGGCCCCGAGCGCGGCGTTGGAGATAAGGGCGCCTGGCCCCGGGGAAGGGAAATAACCGCGCCCGGGGGTTCGAAGTGTATCGCGCGGGGCTCCTGCGGCGCGTGGAGTGCATGCGCTTGCTCGGTGAAACAGGGGCGACAGGACTTGAACCTGCAACCCCCGGTTTTGGAGACCGGTGCTCTGCCAGTTGAGCTACGCCCCTAGGGTTGCGAGGTCGAGTGTAGCCCCCATGCGCGGTCGTAGCTCCGAGCCACGAGGTGGGGTTACCCTGCCAGGCGTGCACCGGCGCGCGCTCGGGCTTCTCTTCGCGCTCCTCGCTGCGGGTCTTGGGCTGATCGCGGCCTTCTCGGCGCGCGAGGGCGGGAGCGCGTGGGTGATCGCGGCCGCCGCCGCCGCTCTCGCCGTCTGGCTGGGTGATCTGGCACGCCGTGCGCTTACACGCTCCCGATCCTGAGGAATCCGCCCCCGCACGGCGTATTCTCTCGCAGTGGCTGCGGTAGATCAGACACAGGCCCTCTGGCAGGAGTACCGCAAGTCGGGTGACCAGGCACTCCGCGACCGGCTCATCCTGACGTATGCGCCGCTCGTCAAGTTCGTCGCCGGCCGCGTGGGCGCGAGCCTGCCGGCTCACGTCGACGAGCAGGACCTCGTGTCCTACGGCCTCCTGGGCCTCATCGGGGCGATCGAGCGCTTCGATCCAGGACGCGAGATCAAGTTCGAGACGTTCGCGATGGCCCGCATCCGCGGCGCGATCATCGACGAGCTGCGCTCGCTCGATTGGGTGCCGCGCTCGGTGCGGACGCGCGCGCGTCAGATCGAGCGCGCGATCGCCACGCTCGAAAAGGAGCTCATGCGCGCGCCGACGGACGAGGAGATCGCGAAGAAGCTCGGCGTGACGGGCGCAGAGCTCGAGGAGAGCCTGCACGAGATCTCGCGTTCGTCCGTCGCTGCGCTCGACGAGCTCTGGTCGCCGTCCGGAAGCGGGGACCAGATCTCCCTGATCGACACGATCGAGGACGAGACGGGGCCCGATCCGGAGGTCTCGCTCGAGCAGTCGGAGGTGAAGGAGGCGCTCGCCGAGGCGATCTCCGACCTTCCCGAGCGCGAGAAGCTCGTCGTGACCCTCTACTACTACGAGGAGCTCACCCTGCGCGAGATCGGGGAGGTGCTCGGCGTCACCGAGTCGCGCGTGTCACAGCTCCACACGAAGGCCATCCTGCGCCTGAAAGCCCACCTCTCGGGCGCGACGCGCGAGCCGGCTGAGACGTAGCGGCGCGCGAGCGCGCACCGCTACGTCTCTCGAAGCAACGCACTATCGACGGCTCAGGAAACCCTCCTGGCGAGCGAACCATTCCTGACCCATCCCCGCGTGGGCAGTCCGCCCGCCCCCGACGATCCGGGCGTACTGACCCGTCCCACGAACGACCTTCCAGGTGCCGAACGCGACACCCGGACGGAAATCGAAGCCGCGAGCGTTCTCGTTCGAGACGTCGACCCATTCGATTCGCTCCTGAATGGTGAGGGTCCCGCGCCTTCCCTTGTAGGTGAACGTGGTGTCGTAGAGCGAGATGCTCTGTCCCTGGCGCATCGCTCCCCCGGCGTTGCTGTAGACGATGCGTGCCGAGCCGGAGTCCGGTTTGAGCGCTCCGGACTGCAGTGGAGTGAGCACGAACTGACCGTTCGAGAGGTTCTTCGCGCTGATCGCCACCCGCTGCTTCGCCGCATCGGGCGCGGCCGCTGCGAGGGACGACAGCGTGACGACGGCGACGGCCACCAGAACCATGGCCAGCGCACCGACGCGGATGGTGGTTGCGGCCCGTGACTGATCGCTCATGCGAACTCCTTTCTGGGGGCTCCCGCACGGAGCCTGTGGTCACGATCCGAGTTCGAGCCCGGTCTCACGAGCTGAACCGGATCGACTCGACGATCTGCCGGATGTCCTGCTCGACCCCGGGCCCCGTCCGCTCCGTCGTCGCGGCTTCGAAGACGAGGCGCTTCCCGTCGACTTCGACGACCCAGACCCTGATCGTGTCTCCCATGCTCGACTCGAGCCAGCACGAACCCAGGCACTGGCCGCGTCGGCCCCGTGGCTGCCAGGTGAAGAAGAAGCCCGGGTCGCACCCGAGGTCCAGGAGGACCCGGAGCATCACGTAGGTTGCACGGCGGCCGTCGACGGAGGTCTTCACCGGACCGTCGGCGAGCTCGATCCCGGGCGTTCTCACCATGGCCGAGGCGAGATCGGCCGCCGAAGGGCCGACGGGCCCTCTCAAGAGGTTGGAGCAGGGCTCGGCGCGGCCGTTTGGGAAGCTCGTCCAGAAGACGACTGCCTCGGCGCCCTGCGGTCCTACCGTGTTCTCGCTGACGAAGAGGCGTTCGTACTGAAACCCGCTCAGGTCCGGTAGGCGCTTGATGGGGCCCCGTGCCCAGCAGCAGTTCGGGAGCTCGAACGAAAACCGAACCCCGTCCACGACGCGCGAGAGCCTGCGGACCGGAGGACGCTGAACAGGACCGACGTCCGAAGACACCGACGCAATCGTCTGCTCGACCTGGCTCCCGTCGGGGCCCGAGCGACCGGCCAGCACCGCGACCAACGCCCCAACGGCCGCGACAACCGCAAGCGCTCCCACCTTCTTCACGTCCCACACCTCCTTCCCGTCCAGTGCCCGGTCGACGCCGGAGGTGCAACGTCGAGCACGGCGCATGCAGAGCGCCTGCAGATCGCTCGCATCGCCTTGCAGGACGCTTGCATCCCGCTCGACGTGCCTTTCAAAGCCGCCCGGGAAGTGGTTTGCTACCGATGTGACGAGGGACGACGTGGAGTTCCGCGTCCTCGGCCCGCTCGAGGTACGGCTCGGGGACGAGCGCCTCCCGCTGGGAGGCGCCAAGCAGCGCGCCGTGCTGGCCATGCTCCTCCTGCGAGCGGGCGAGGTCGTTCCCGTGGAGCGGCTCGTGGACGAGGTCTGGGGTGACGACCCACCTCCGTCTGCGGCGCATGGCCTCGAGGCATACGTCTCACGCATTCGGCAGCTGCTCAACGGCCACGGGCCGTCGCTCACTCGGCGCGGGGCGGGCTACTGCCTCGACCTGGGCGATGCCGCGCTCGACGCCCACGTCTTCGCGGACCTGCTCGACGTAGCCGCGAATGCGGCTGTCGAGGGCGACGTCGAGCGGGTCTCGCGGCTGATCGTCGAGGCGCTTGGACTCTGGCGCGGCTCGGCACTCGCCGACGTCTCGCTCGCCTCAGCTGGGCGCGCCGAGGCCGAGCGGCTCGAGGAGCTTCGCCTTCGCGCGCTCGAGCAGCGCTTCGAGGCGGAGCTCGAGCTCGGGCGGCACGAAGCGCTCGTCAGTGAGCTCCAGGTCCTGGTCGGTCAGAACCCGTACCGCGAGCGCTTCGTCGCGCAGGTCATGCTCGCCCTCTACCGCTCCGGCCGCCACGCAGAGGCGCTCGAGATCTACGAGCAGACCCGACGCCGGTTCGACGAGGACCTCGGACTTCAGCCGAGTGCCAATCTCCAGCAGCTCTCCGGCCAGATCGTGCGTCAGGAGCCGCAGCTCCGCAGGGTCACCGGAGACACTCGTGCTTCGTCGTTACCGCGGTCGATCACCCGCAGGGCGTGGAGGGTGTCCGAGCTCGTCGCCGTCGGTGCTCTCGCCGCCGCGACGATGGCGTTCACGGCGAGCGGCAGCGCCCCTCGACTCGACCGTTCCGCGCCGATGTCTTCCGAGGAGAAACACGTCGCACTCGTCCTTCCGCGCTTACCGGCCAAGGCCTCGATCGACGACGTGCGCGTTCGCGAGACGGCGACCAGCTTTCTCGAGAACGCGAATGCGTGGGGGCACGAATCCGAGATCCTGGTAGCCGACGAGGTACGTCCGGCCTCGGAGGACATCGAGCGCACCGCTCGACGGCTCGAGGCCGGCGGCTTCGCGGCCGTGCTCGTCCTGGGTGGCGGAGCGACCGCGCTTGGTCTTGCACCGATCGTTCGACAACTGACCGGCACACAGTTCGTCTTCATCGACGCTTCCCTCGCCACGCTGTCGCTCGAGGGTGTGCCGAACGCAACCGGAATGCCTTACGCGGACCACGAGCCGAGCCAGCTGATGGGGTATCTGAGCGGGCTGATGCCACCTCGAGGAAGCCTTCCGAAGGAACGCGCGGACCTGGTGTCGATCGTCGCCGCACCCCGCACGCCTCGTCTCGAACGTGTCGCCCGAGCATTCACGCGTGGCGTGCGGCGGGCGCGTCCGAGTACCCGGGTGCGAGTCGACTACGTGCAGGACGAGCAGAACAAGACAGCCTGCGAGCGACTTGCAAACGACCAGATCGACGCAGGCTCCGATGTCCTCTTCGCGGTCGCCGGCGCATGCAGCTCCTCCGCGCTCGAGGTTGCGAGGATGAGGGGCGTATGGGGGATACGCGTGAACGACGACGGCGTCCCGGATGGCCCACACATCCTCGCCACGACCTACAAGCGGTGGACGAAGTCCGTCGAGGAGGCGCTCTACGACCTCGAGCTCGGCACATTCCCCCGAGGTCGCGACCACGTGCTCGGGCTCGCCGACGACTATGCCGTCGACGCCTGGGGCTCGGACTCAGTGCGCCACCCGATCCTGGAGTCCGTGTGGTCGAAGGTCGTCCGTCTCTGCTCGAGCATCAGGCAACACACCCAGGACGACGTACCCTGAGCGTCGGCCCTCCCGCGGCTGACTAAGCTTTTCCGCGCCGAGAATCTCGTCCGCGAAGGAGCCAGCCCATGTCCGAGCCCGCCAAGATTCGCAACGTCGCCGTCGTAGGGCACCGCGGGACGGGGAAGACGTCGCTCGTCGAGGCGCTCCTCTTCCAGTCGGGAGCGATCAACCGGCTGGGCACGGTCGAGGCCGGGACGACGATTTCGGATTCGGACGAGGACGAGCACAAGCGGCAGCTCTCGATCGCGATGTCGCTCCAACACGTGGGCTGGCAGGACCGCAAGGTCAACCTGATCGACGTTCCCGGGGATCCGAGCTTCCAGGGCGAGCTGCGCACGGCCGCGAGGGTCGTGGAAGGGGCGCTCGTGACGGTGTCGGGCGTGATGGGCGTCGAGGTCGGGACGACTCGAGCCTGGAAGCTCGCATCGGAGCTCGGCCTCGCGCGGGTCGTCTTCGTGAACATGCTCGACCGCGAGCGCGCCGACTTCTTCCGCACGCTCGAGCAGCTTCGCTCGCAGCTCTCCACGCAGTGCGTCGCCGTGCACATCCCGATCGGCGCCGAGCACGAGCTGACGGGAATCGTCGACGTCCTGCACATGTGCGCGTACACGAGTCCCGAGGGTGGGAAGGAAGGCGAGCCGGGCCCGATCCCCGACGACATGGCGGACCTCGTCGCCGAGTACCGGGAGAAGCTCCTCGACGCCGTGGTCGAGACCGACGAGGGCCTCATGGAACGCTACCTCGACGGGCAGGAGCTGGACGCGCACGAGGTGGCCGCCGCGCTGAAGGCGGCCGTCACGAACGGCGACGTGTTCCCGGTCGCGTGCGGCGTCGCGACGAAGAACCTCGGCACGCACGCCGTCCTCGACCTCCTCGTCGAAGGTGTGCCCTCCCCGGCGAAGAAGGGATCGCCGATCGACGTCGATGGCGCCTCCACGGCGCTGTTCGTCTTCAAGACGGTTGCCGACCCGTTTGCGGGCCGCATCAACCTCTTCCGCATGCTGAAGGGCACCGCCACCGCCGAGACGACGCTCGTCAACCTCCGCGCGAAGGGGAAGGAGCGCCTCGGCTCGCTCCTCGAGCTGCAAGGGAAGGAGCACAAGCCCGCGCTCGACTTCGGCGAGGGTGACATCGGCGCTGTGGCGAAGCTCAAGGAGGCGCAGACGGGCGATCTCCTCGTCGACAAGGAGATCACGGTCGAAGCGCCCGACTTCGGCTTCCCGGAGCCCGTCATGAGCTTCGCGATCACGCCCAAGTCGAAGGGCGACGAGGAGAAGGTCGCAACGGCAATCCGCCGCCTCGCCGAAGAGGATCCCACGCTGCGCCTGCGCCGCGATCAGCAGACCGGGGAGGAGATTCTCTCCGGGATGAGCCAGATGCACGTCGAGGTCGCGCTCGAGCGCGCGAAGCGCCGCTTCGGCGTCGACATCGAGCTCCATCCGCCGCGGGTCCCCTACCGCGAGACGATTCGCCGCGAGGCGCGTGCGCACGGGCGCTACAAGAAGCAGACGGGCGGTCGCGGTCAGTTCGGCGACTGCCACATCGTCGTCTCGCCACTCGAGAACGGGGACTACGAGTTCGTGGACAGGATCGTCGGCGGCGTGATCCCGCAGGGCTTCAGGCCGGCGGTCGACAAGGGCATCCAGGAGGCGATGCATCACGGCGAGCTCGCGGGCGCGCCCGTACAAGGCGTGCGGGTCGAGCTCGTGGACGGCTCCTACCACACCGTCGACTCCTCGGAGATGGCGTTCAAGATCGCCGGCTCCATGGCCTGGAAGGACGCGTACATGAACGCCGATCCCGTTCTGCTCGAGCCGATCATGGAGCTCGAGGTGACCGTGCCCGACGACGTCGTCGGCGCCGTGAACGGCGATCTCAACTCACGCCGCGGGCGCCTGCAGGGGATGGAGCCGGTCGGCGGGATGACGTCGATCAAGGCCGAGGTGCCGATGGCGGAGCTGCTGACGTACTCGCAGTCACTGACGTCGATGACCGGCGGCCGCGGGGACTACGCGATGCACTTCCTCCGCTACGAGGAGGTGCCGTCGCACGTCGCGCAGAAGGTGATCGACGAGACGCGACGCGAGCGCGAGGCAGCCAAGGCGTAGCCGACTACGCTCGGATCGGCCGCAGCGTCGGCGGCCGGAGGTTCGCGACCGCGGCCAGCGGTGCGGGCGACTCGTCGACACGGCCGTCGAGCATGCGCACGATGCGGTCGGCTCGAGCGGCGACGTCCGAATCGTGGGTGACGAGGACCAGCGTCGTCCCTCGCTCCTCGCGGATGCGTCCGAGCAGGTCGAGCACGTTCCGACCCGCCTCCGAGTCGAGGCTGCCCGTCGGCTCGTCGGCGAGCAGGAGCGGCGGCTCGTTCGCGAGAGCTCGCGCGACCGCGACGCGCTGACGCTCGCCGCCGGAGAGTTGCGGCGGGCGGTTCCGCTCGCGATCGGAGAGCTCAACGAGCTCGAGGATCCGTTGTGCGCGCGCCCTTCGCTCCGCTGTGCCGATCCTGAGCTCGAACATCGGGATCTGGACGTTCTCGAGGGCGTTCAACGTGGGGAGGAGGTTGTGGAGCTGGAAGATCAAGCCCACGTGCCGAGCGCGGTAGTGGTCGAGGTTCGGCTCGCGCCCGAGGTCGTGCCCCGCGACCCTGATCGTGCCCGAGTCCGGCCGGTCGAGCGCTGCGATCAGGTGCAGCAGCGTCGACTTCCCGCAGCCCGATGGGCCGACGACTGCGACGAACTCGCCCGGCTCGACCTCGAGGTCCACCCCGCCGAGCGCCCGAATCCGTCCGTTCTCGTAGGACTTGACGACGCTCACGCACTCGACGAGCGGGCTACTCATGGCGCAGGGCCTCCATCGGCGAGAGCCGGACGGCCCGGTAGGCGGGATAGAGCGCTCCGACGAGTCCGACTCCCGCCGCGATCAGCACTGCGCGCACGAAGACGTCCACCGTGTACCTGGGCTCGAGGAGCCCCTGTACCTCTTCGATCAGCATGACCCCTCGTGTGGCGAGCACGCCGAAGACGGTTCCGAAGACGGCGGCGACGAGACAGAGGAAGACCGCCTCCGTGACGACGAGGCGCATGATGCGCGAGCCGCGCCACCCGACCGCGCGGAGGATGCCGAACTCACGCGTCCGCTCGAAGACGGCCATGATCATCGTGTTC
Source organism: Gaiellaceae bacterium (assembly GCA_035457765.1). Classification (GTDB taxonomy): domain Bacteria; phylum Actinomycetota; class Thermoleophilia; order Gaiellales; family Gaiellaceae; genus GMQP-bins7. The sequence continues at coordinate 8,005 of DATIBA010000102.1, read as the reverse complement.
ATCACCGCGATCGCGCCCACCCCGACTGCGAGCACGGTGACCGCGAGGTCGAGCGCGTCCATGATCGCGATCCCCTGGTCGACCTTCCCGAAGTCCTCCACGCCGCTGACGGTGACCAGTGTCGGGAAGCGATCCTCGATCGCGGACGCGAGGGCGGCCGCGTCCGTCCCGGTCTCCGCCTCGACCCAGACCCCGGTGACGACACCGGGTGTGCGGGCGATCTCTCTGACGGTACGAAGCGGCGCGTACGCGCCGCTGTTGGTCATGACGTCATCGCTGCGGTAGACACCGACGACGCGAAAACGCTCCTCGTCGATCGTCACCGTGGAGCCGGGAGCGGCGTCGTTGCTCGCGGCCGCCCTCGAGCCGAGGATGGCCTCGTGGGTCGATCCGGGACGCGGCAGCCGGCCCGAGACGAGCTCGGGCGGCGCCTCGGCGAGGTCCGCAGGACGGACGCCCATGAGGATGAAGTACGGATTCGCGCCGTGTCGCGTTACGCGGATCAGCGCTCCGGTGCTGCGCTCGACGCCGTCCATCGCGTCGAGCTGTCTCCACTCCCTGTCCGAGACGGTGGAGAACGAGAAGTCGGCAGATCCCTTGCGGGCGACGACGAAATCGGCGCCGCCCACCCGGAGCCACCCGCCTACGGTTTCCCTCAAGCCGCCCGTGATCGCGCCCAGCGCCACCACGATCGTGATGCCGACTCCGATCCCGACCACCGTCAACGACGTCCGCATCCGTTGGCGGAAGAGATTGCGCATGACGAGCGAACTGAACGACATCGGCCTTCGACCCACCTTCCGCCAGGGAGGCGCTCCGCGCATCGGTGACGCCGGGCAGAGTCCGCGCGGGTTTTCCGCAGCCTGTGGATAACGGGAAGTTCCCTGCTAGGGTCAGACCATGCGCGTGACGAAGGCGACCGTCCGCCGCGGGTGCGCTGTGTGCGAGCGGACGTTGCTGCAGGGGGAGTACGCGCTCCGCTTCTCCCCGGACGGCGTCGAGTTCGTCGACGTGTGCCCCTTGTGTACGGACATCGCCCTCGATTACGGCTGGGTCCGCGAGGGTGGCCCGATGTCACCGGCCATCTCCTCTCATGCCCGGCGAAAGCGCCCACGGTGGGCGCAGCTCCTCGGCGTCGGCAACGGAGAGTCGCAGCCCGTCGTGCCCGAGCCCTTGCTTCGGCGGCTTTCGGACTCGGAGGCTGCCCTCGTGGAGGCCGCCGATCTCTTCAACGCCAGCCTCTTCCGGCGCACGGTCGAAGGGGTCGCGCGCGCGCTCGGAGCGCCCCTCGTCTCGATCGTGCCGCTCTCGGGAGTCAACAGCGAGCTCGTGCTCACGTTCGCGTGGGAAATCACCTGGTACCAGTACCGGGTGCTGCCCGAGGCAGGCCAGCCGATCCGGCTCGCCGACCGCGGCTCTGACATCTCGGAGATCGAGGCCGTCTTTACGGGCTGGAACGCCCAGCTCGACGAGAGCGGTCGCGTCGTCCCGAACGTCGCGCGGTAGCTACGTCGGCGTCGCCGGCGTCTGGGCGCGGATTGCGGCGAGTCGCTCACGCGCGCGGTGCGTCGAGACGATGTTTCCCTTGCGCTCGTAGCGGGAGATCGCCTGCTCGAGGGCGACAGCTGCCTCGTCGGGCTTCCCCGCAAGCAAGAGCACCTCGCTCAGGTCGGCATACGCGTCTCCTTGGGAATCGAGCATGTCGGTCGCGTCCCCGATCGCCGTGGCATCTCGGGCAAGCTGCTCGGCGTCCTCGCTCTCGCCGCGTCGCGCGAGCACCTTGGCTCTCGCCTGCCGCCAGAGCATCTGCGTGGTCGCATCGTCGCTCGCGCCGAGCTCCGCCGCGCGGCCGGCCCAGGCGTCGGACTCCTCGAGCCGGTCGAGTGCGTAGAGGGCCCGCGCGAGGTTCCCGGCCGAGGTGGACAGAAACCCCTTCTCCCCGAGCTTGTCAAGGAGCCGGCAGCCTGCTTCTCCGAGCTCGGCGGCGGCAGAGGGGTCGCCAGCCAAGAGCTCGACCATGACGGATTCCTGGCTTTGCAGGGTTGCGAGTACCAGTTGCCCTCCGCGATCGGACCACTCGGCACGGAGGTCGGCGAGAAGCGCCTGCGCTTTACCGACTCGGCCGTGCATGGCCAGTGCTGGGGCTCGTAGTCGTCGTAGGTCGAACCCTTGCCTCTCCTGCTCGTCCAGCCACGGGAGAAGCTCCGAGATCGGCGTGGCGCCGTAGAAGCGCGTACTGGCACGCTGAGCGATTGGGTACGGGAGCCCGGCCCTTTGCGCATGGATAAAGGCGTTGTCGAAGGCATCGACCGCCGCGGCCATCTGTCCGCGCATGAGCGTCACGTGACCGAGCGCACCGTAAGCGATGTACTGGGCCAGGTCGTCTCCGGCAGCCTCGAAGTCGGGGAGCGCGTGCTCGGCGAGTTCGGCCAGCTTGTCGGCTGCGCCCTCCGGCTCCAGGGAAAGACGGATTACGCCCTCCTTGATTCGCCCAGACAGCTCGCCCACGCGATTGCCCATCGTCGATGCCCGTTCTGCGAGGGAGCACGCGCGCCGAAGTGCGTCGCCGCTATGACCTGCCGAAAACAGCGCGTCGACTAGTGCGGCCTCGAGGCCGAGGTCGAGCTCGTCCGGGGCCACGAAGGTGGTCGCGCGCTCGAGCAGGCTCACCGATGCGGCGCTGTCGGTGCGGAGCAGTGCCCGCCGGCCGGCGGCGGCCAAGCGTTGCCGCGCTGCCCCGGACAGCCGAGCGTCTTCGGGCATTCCGAGCTCGGCCCGGTACCGACATGCCTGCTCGAGGTGGTAGCCGAGGATCTCGTCCAACTCGACGAGGTCGGCGCTCTGATCCTCGAGCCAGGCCGCGAAGCGCTCGTGCAGATCCGCCCGCACGGCCTTGGGCAGCGCCTCGTAGGCGGCGTCGCGGATCAGCAGGTGGCGGAAGCGGAACCCATCCTCGCCCGCGAGTTGCGGCCGCTCGGGCCGGATCAGCTCCTTGCGCACGAGCGAGGCCAGGCGTGGCGTCACCTGCGTCTCCTCCGGAGCGAGCGCCTGGACGGAGCCGCGATGGAAGATCTCGCCCTCGACCGCACCTCGCTCGAGCACGCTCCGTTCCGCCGTCTCGAGCATGTCGAGGCGCGCCGCGAGCAGCGCCTGCAGAGTGGGTGGGACGACCACGTCGCCCTCGGCCTCGCCGGCCATGGCCAGCATCTCCTGGATGAAGAGCGGGTTCCCGCCTGCCGCGCGGGTGATTTTCTCGCGCAAGCCCCCGGACATCGCTACGGGGATGAGCTCGGCGACGTCCTCGTCGGCGAGAGGTTCGAGCCGGATACTCACCGGCCAGGTCGGGCGACGCTCGACGAGCTCCGGGCGCGCGAGGCAGAGGAGGAGGATCGAGGCACCCGAGGAGAGAAGGGCGACGTGCTCGAGCAAGTCGAGGAACGTCTCCTCGCCCCAGTGGATGTCTTCGAAGAGGACGACGAGCGCTTGCCCCAAGGCTGCTTGCTCGAGCGTCTTGCGGAACGCCCAGGCGATCTCCTCCGACGAGGTCGGTGTCTCCGACTCACCGAGCAGCGAGCGGATTGCGACCGCGGCAGCTTCGCCCGAGGGCGGTGCGTCGAGCTCCTTCAGCACCTCGACGACGGGCCAGTAGGTGATCCCTTCGCCGTAGGGGAGACAGCGTCCGCGGACGATCGTCGCTTCACTCGAGGGCAGGGTCTCTGCGACGAGCCGAGACTTGCCGACGCCGGCGTCCCCGACGAGCGTCACCAGCTCGCAGCGCCGCTCGGCTCGTGCGCGCTGCCAGGCGTCCCGCAGGACCGCGAGCTCCCTCTCGCGCCCGACAAACCTCGTCGTGTGTCGTCGTTCGGGCGCCTCGCGGACGCGGAGGAGCCGATACGCAGGAACGGGCTCGGTCTTGCCCTTCAGCTCGAGCGCCTCGACCGCCTCGACGTCGACCGCCTCCCGAACGAGCGCGAGGGTCGGTGCACCTATGAGCACCTCGCCAGGCGCAGCCGCCTGCTCGAGCCGCGCCGCGACGTTCACGGCGTCGCCCGTCGCCAGGCGCTCCTCCGTCCCGGTCACGACCTCGCCGGTCATGACGCCGATCCGTCCCTGCAGCCCGAGCTCGGGGAGCCCGTCGCGCATCTCGACGGCGGCCCGCACTGCGCGCAGCGCATCGTCCTCGTGTAGAAGCGGCACGCCGAACACGGCCATTACGGCGTCTCCGATGAACTTCTCCACGCTGCCTCCGTGGCCTTCGACGATTCCTTTCATCTGCTCGAAGTAGTGGGCGAGCAGGGTACGCAGGCGCTCGGGATCCAGCGTCTCGCCGAGCGCGGTCGAGCCGGTGAGGTCGCAGAAGAGCACCGTCACGGTCTTTCGCTGCTCCTTCGCCCCTGCGGGCCCAGCACTCACTGCGAGACCGCAGGTGTCGCAGAATCTCGCGCCCTCGCGGTTGTCGTGGCCACAGCTTGCGCAGACCGGCACGCGAACGAGGCTAGATCGCCTGCTTCCCCTCGGCAACCTCCTGCTCCCATCGGGTCGGGCACTAGACTGGCCGAATGGCTACGACAAGCATTCGAAACTCCCAGAACTACATCGGCGGCGAGTGGGTGGACGCCGCGTCCGGCGACACCTTCGACTCCACGAGCCCGGCCGACGGCGAGCTGATCGGGACCTTCCCGCGCTCGGCCGCGGAGGACGTCGATCGCGCGGTCGCGTCCGCAAGAGAGGCGTACGAGGACTGGCGCCTCGTCCCCGCGCCGAAGCGCGGCGAGGTCCTCTTCCGCTTCGCGCAGCTCCTCACCGAGCACAAGGCCGAGCTCACCGAGCTCATGACCCACGAGATGGGGAAAGTGAAGGCCGAGGCCGGCGGCGACGTCCAGGAAGCGATCGACATGAGCTACTACATGGGTGGCGAGGGCCGGAGGCTCTTCGGCCAGACGACGCCGTCCGAGCTCCGCGACAAGTTCCAGATGTCCGTACGGATGCCGATCGGCGTCATCGGCGTCATCACGCCGTGGAACTTTCCCATCGCGATCCCTTCCTGGAAGATCGCGCCGGCGCTCGTCGCCGGGAACACCGTGGTCTTCAAGCCCGCGACGGACACGCCCGCGCTCGGCCAGCGCTTCGTCGAGCTGCTCGACGAGGCGGGTGCCCCGAAGGGCGTCGTCAACATCGTCCATGGTGGTGGTGGTGCCGTCGGAGATCGTCTCGTGCGGCATCCGGACGTTCCCGTCATCACCCTCACGGGCTCACGCGAGACAGGCGTGACGGTGATGCGCAACGCCGCCGACCACCTGAAGCACGTCCACCTCGAGCTCGGCGGGAAGAACGCGATCATCGTCATGGAGGACGCGGATCTCGATCTCGCGCTCGACGGGATCCTCTGGTCGGCGTTCGGCACGTCGGGACAGCGCTGCACCGCAGCGAGCCGCGTCATCGCGCACGAGAGCGTGTACGAGCCGCTCGCCTCCCGACTCGTCGAGCGAGCCGAGGCGCTCCGGCTCGGGCCCGGCTGGGAAGACGACACCGACGTCGGCCCGGTCATCAACGTCGCCGCGCTCGAGAAGATCCACTCGTACACGCAGGTCGGGACCGACGACGGGGCGACGCTCCTCACCGGCGGAGAGATCGCGAGCGAGGGCGATCTCGCGAAAGGCTTCTACTACCGGCCGACGATCTTCGGCGACGTCGAGGCGGGAATGCGGATTGCCCAGGAGGAGATCTTCGGACCCACCCTCTCGCTCATCCGCGTGCGCGACGAGGCCGAGGCCGTGCGGGTTTCGAACGGCATCGCGTACGGGCTCTCGTCCTCCATCTTCACACGCGACGTCAATCGGGCGTTCCGCGCGATGCGCGACCTCGAGGCGGGGATCACGTACATCAATGCCGGCACCATCGGCGCCGAGGTGCACCTCCCGTTCGGCGGGACGAAGGACACCGGCAACGGCCACCGCGAGGCGGGACAGGCCGCGCTGGACGTCTTCACCGAGTGGAAGTCGGTCTACGTCGACTACTCGGGGACGCTGCAGCGCGCGCAGATCGACAACCAGTGAGCGTCGCCGGGTTCCACGGCGACCGGGGTCGGACCCCACGGGTCTGACCCGTGTCGAGCGTCAAGCTCGTCTGGTTCGTGCCGGCCGACGCGCTCGACGCGACCCGCGAGGCGATCTTCGACGCAGGCGCGGGGACGATCGGCGAATACGAACGCTGCTCGTGGTACACGGCGGGCACGGGGACGTTCCTCGGCGCGGAGGGGACTTCGCCGTCTGTCGGGGAGTCCGGAGCGGAGGAGCACGTGCCCGAGCTCCGTGTCGAGACGGTCGTTCCGGCAGACGCACTCGACGACGTCGTCGCGGCGCTCCGCGACGCGCACCCCTACGAGGAGCCTGCGTACGACGTCTACCCGTTGCTCGACGCGTGAAGGCCACGCTCTACACGGATGGCGGCTCGCGCGGGAACCCGGGCCCGGCCGCGTATGCCTACGTCCTCGAGGCGGAGGACGGGACCGTCCTCGATGCGCGTGGGGAGGCGATCGGCGTCGCGACGAACAACGTTGCCGAGTACTCGGCCCTCGTTGCCGGGCTCGAGCGAGCGGCGGAGGTCGGCGTGCAGGAGCTCGAGGTCGTATCCGACTCGGAGCTCCTCGTGAAGCAGATGCGAGGCGAGTACAAGGTGAAGAACCGCGCGCTGCAGGCGCTCTTTCTCGATGCTTCGCGGCTGGCGCGCCGAATCCACGTGGTCACGTACACGGCCGTGCGGCGGGAGCACAACGAGCTCGCGGACAGCCTCGTCAACGAGGCGTTGGACGCGGCCGACCGCCCGTGACGTGAGCCGTTCTCTGTGACAATCGTCCCCATGGCCGAGCGACACCACGTCCGGATCGAGTACTGCGTTCCCTGAGGCGCCCGACCGAACGCCGCCGGTCTGGCGGCACGGATGCTCGAGGAGTGGGAGGGCATGGTCGAGTCCCTCGAGATCGTGCCCGGCGCGAACGGGATCTTCGACGTGCACGTGGACGGCGAACTCGTGTTCACGAAGTCGATGCTCGGGCGCTACCCCGAGCCGGACGATGTCGTGCCGCTGCTCCGCGACAAGCTCGGCGAATAGTCTCGTCCCAGGTCGTCGTGCTGCCGATGCCGGTCGGTGCCCAGGGCGGGTGAGAGTCGGCACCAAGCCGCGGCTCTATCGGCCACCCTCGCGGATGTAGCTCAGTTGGCTAGAGCGTCTGCTTGCCATGTTGACCTCGCGAGTCCTCTCCAGTCGTCAGCAGGCGCAACCATGCGGCTTTCGTGCGTCATCACCACGCCCACTCTGCTCCTGAACAGTCGCCAGCACTCGGCCTAACTCGCGACCCAACTCGCCAACCCTGGAGGAGCGTGACGCCGCGATGCGCTGGTGGCTCGACCGCTACTCGGACGAAGAGTTGACGGAGTTCGCGGTCGCACTGGGAGCCGAGGGGGCATCTTTGGCGGCTGTTGCGGCCACCAGGGCGAGTCTGGCCGACGGCCCGGCCTCCCGCTCAACGCGTCGTCGGGGCTCCTGACCTGACTAACCCCTCGCCGCTTGAAGTACCCAACGACGGACCTAGGTATCACCCGAGCGTCCTGGCTCGAAGTCCGAGCAATTAGGGTGTGGCCGATGGCTGATGAGATCGCCGCGGACCTGATCGAACGCGAAGAGACCATGGTGATGTTCGTGCGTGCCGTTCACTACGAGCCCGGAGCCATCAGACAGGCGTGGGCACGTCTGGAGGAACGAGTCGGTGATCTGCGCGGTCGCAAGTTCTTCGGCGTCTTCGACGTCTCCACATCCGAGTACCGCGCCTGCGTTCAGCTTGGAGAGCAGGACGACCCAGCGGCACTCGGTTTCGAGTCTGCGACGCTTGCCGGCGGGACATACTTGCGGACGCGACTCCGCGGTGAGCCTCCCGCCGTGTATGAGCAGATCAGTCCCACCTTCGCTGCGATGGCGCAGACAGCAATCCCAGATGAGACGCGCCCGT
>DATIBA010000101.1:0-8907 GCA_035457765.1 Gaiellaceae bacterium | reverse complement strand
GTGGAGGCGGTCGCGACGATGGCGAACATCGCGCGTGCGGTCGAGCCGAGCCTCGGCTACCGCCATCAACTCCCGGCCGCAGCCGAGGAGCCCACAGTGGGCCGCGCGATGTCGAACGCCGCCTGTGACCTCGCAGAGGCACTTGGCGCGAAGGCGATTCTCGTACCCACCTTCACCGGTCGCACGGCGTCGGCAGTTGCCCGCCTGCGCCCTCGACGACCCGTGGTCGCACTCACCCACGTCGTCACGTCGCTCCAGCACATGGCGATCGAGTGGGGTGTGACTCCTCTCGAGATCCCCGAGTCGAGCGACGTCGAGGACCTCTGGCGGAACTCCATCGAGGCTGCGCGGGAGGCCGGGATCGTCGACGCGGGCGACCGCGTCGTCCTCACCGCCGGCACCGCCGTGAACATTCCCGGGTCCACCAACGTCATCAAGGTCGACATCGCCTGACGCCAACAGGGCGGCCGGTCGCTCCTGGCCGGCGGAGCCGGCCTCTGCGCCGGCTGACGGCGCTCGTGGCGCGATCCGGCGCGCTCGTCGCGGGTCCGTACGTCTCACGCCGACGAGCCTGATGCCTCCACGAGACTGACGCGCCAGGACCGAGACTGCAAGGTATTGGATGCCCAACGTGGAACCTGGCGTCGTGGCAGGGAGGGCGAGGGCACAGGCTCCTGCGAGGAGGACGAAGACGCACCCCCGCGTTCAGCGCCGGCGAGTCCGGGCGCTCTGGTTCGTCGCGATCCTCGGGATCACCGTCTACCTCTACTACCGGCCGCTCGCGTCCTACCTCGAGACCCGCAACGACCTTTCCGAGAGACGGGCGGAGGTCGAGGCGTTGAAGGTCGCTCGCGCGCAACTCGAGCTGCGTCTCGTCAACTCGATGAGCGTCGAGGCGACGGAGCGCGAGGCACGTCGAAGCGGCTACGTGAAGCCGGGCGAGCAGCTCTTCGTCGTCAAGGGCATTCCGGCCTGGCGGCAGGCCCGCAGCGCTGCGCGAGACCGGCGCTCGTAGTCTTCCCTCGGATGGACGACCGAGCCGTGGTCGCCCGCCAGCTCGGGCGAGAGCCACGCGCGTTCCGACGCGTTGTCGAGCGCTGCCCGTACGGTCTTCCGGCAGTCACCGAGCAGTCTCCGTACGACACGAGCGGTGAGCCGTTTCCGACGACGTACTACCTCACGTGCACCTACCTCGTCGCTGCGCTCGCACGGCTGGAGGCCGCCGGTGGTGTCGAGCGCTGGACCATGCTCGTGGGAGACGACGCTGAGCTCGCGCGGTCGCTCGAGCGTGCGACCGACGAGCAGCGCCGGGTTCGGCGCGAGCTCGCATCCTCGGGTGGGGTCAGGTTGGACGGCGGTGAGTCTCTCGATCTCGGGATCGGGGGGACCCGCTCGCCTGCGCAGCTCAAGTGCCTCCACGCTCACGTGGCCTACGCCCTGGCTCGACCAGGCTATGAGCTCGGCGACCGGATTCGCGCCGAGGTGCAACCCCCGTGGCCTCCGGTCGAATGCTGCTCGGAGGCTCTCCGCATGCTCGACTACTCTCCTCCGACGTGACCGTGGATGCCGAGAGTGCGCGACTCGAGTGGGAAGGCGCGCATCGCGCACTTGCGGAGGCAATGCACGATTCGTCTCGCCGCGAGCACCTGAGCCGTCAGCTCGAAGCGGTGTCGAACGAGCTCCGACGTAGGGTAGGAGGGACGTTCACGTTGCGCGAGCTCGTGGAGGAGTACGCTCGCGCGGACGTCTGGGTACGCGAGGCACTTGCCGAGGGGGCCGCACCCGGGTGGCCTCGAAACCTCGCACTCGTCGAGGGCGCTGCCTTCCATCTCTACGCCCGCGGAGCATTGGACTATGCGCCGTGACGATGGCTGAGCGGTACGAGCGACGACAACGCGCGCGAGCTCGTGGTTCCGCTCGCGCCCTGCGCCTACTGTTCGTCGGCATCGCGCTTGCGCTCGCGTTCCTTTTCGGTATCGCGTTCGCACGAACGCTCGACGAGCGCCCCGAGGATGGCGCAACGGTGACGAGTGTCCGAACGCTCTCGCCGCTGCCTCAGAGTGGGCCCCTACGGACGGTGACGGTTACGGTCACCGCTCCCTGACACCGGCAGCTTCGCGCTTCTGGGGCGGCCGGCGGCCAGGAGCGCGAGGTCAGAGTTCCTCGGAGGCTTCGAGCAGACCGGCGCAGACGATCCCGACTGCACAGGCGAGACTGATCCAGATCCCGATCCCGCGGCTCGCGAAGAAGAAGCTGTCCGGGATCGAAATGAGCCGCACGAGAACCAGGATCGTCGCGACCGACCCGACCGCGATCGTGACGAGGCTCTCCGGCACGGCGGCGGGCATGTCGACGCCTACCTCTCTGAGCACGATGAGCAGGACGGCCGCGAGACCGAGGAAGAGAACGATCTTTCCGATCGTCCCCGTGTGCCAGCCGATGACCGAGACCGTCGTGCCGTTGCCCTCGCCCGTGTACCAGCCGGTCAGCGCCGACAGCGCGAGGAGCAGTCCGAACAGGAACGTGAGCCGACCGCCGACGCCGGACAGGCTTCTGAGATCGGCAAGACTCACGCGACCGGGGCCTCCTGAGCCCTCCATGCCGGAAGAATATGGCTTCGCATCGGCTGGACAGCCTGCACATGGCGAGCTCTGTTCCTAGAATCCCGAAGGTGGCTCAGGTCGCGCCGACGTCCTCTCCCCCGAGTACTCCTTCTCGGGAAGACCCTCCCCTCGATCCGGGAGCAGTGGAGCGCGCGTATCGGCTCCACCGGGCCCGCCGAGCGGCCAAGGCGAAGCGGCACCGGGAACGGCGGTGGGCGGGTCTCCGCTTCTGGGTCGTGCTCGCATTCGTCGTCGCGGTGACTGCGGTTCTCGCCGTGCAAACACTCGGCGAGATCGAACGCGTCTTCGGGCTCTAGGTTGCGCGCGCAGGCGGCGCACGAGGGGCCACGGAGCCTCGCGCTCGGGGCGCTCGTGTTCGGCGCTGGGATCGGAGCTCTCGCGACGGAGATCACCGCCTCGCGACTGCTTGCCCCGTACTTCGGTTCCTCGACCATCGTCTGGGCGAACCTCATCGGGATCGTGCTCGCGGCACTTGCCGTCGGCTACTGGCTCGGCGGTCGTATCGCGGACAAGCGACCGAGGCCGTCTCTCCTCGGATTCATCGTCCTGTCGTCGGCGGTCTCCGTCGCCGCGATTCCCTTCGTCGCGAAGCCGTTCCTCGATCTCACCGTCAAGGGGCTGGACGACGCCTCCGCAGGGGCTGTCATCGGGAGTTTCCTCGCGGTCCTGCTGCTCTGCGCGCCTCCCGTCGTGTTGTTGGGGATGGTGTCGCCGTTCGCCATTCGTCTTGCTGTCTCGTCCATCGAGACCGCCGGCGCCGTCGCAGGGCGTCTCTATGCGCTCTCGACGGCAGGATCGCTCGTCGGCACGTTCCTGTCTGCGCTCGTTCTCATCCCGGCAATCGGTACGCAGAGGACGTTCGTCGCCATTGCGGCGCTGCTCGCCGCGTCGTCGTGTTTCCTGCTCGGTGCACGCTACGTCGCCGTCGCCGTCGCGCTCGCGGCTCTCGTGGCCGTGCCGCCGGGCGCGGTCAAGGGTGAGGCTGGGCTCCTACACGAGGAGACGTCGTACTACCAGTACATCCAGGTCGTCGAGAGATCGGACGGCAGGCGGCTCCTCTCGTTGAACGAAGGCGTGGCAGTGCACTCCGTCTGGCGCCCCGACAGCGTGCTCACCGGCGGTGTCTGGGATGCGTTTCTCGCCATTCCGCCACTGCTCGATCGTCCGCTCGAACGCGTGGCGATTCTCGGCAACGCAGCCGGCACGACGGCGCGCGCGCTCGGCGTCTACTACCCGGAGGCGGCGATCGACGGCGTCGAGCTCGATCCGGCCGTGAGTCGCGTGGGACGTCGCTACTTCGCCATGGACGAGAATCCGCGCCTCACCGTTCACGACGAGGATGCCCGTCCGTTCCTGCGCTCGACCGACGTCGAGTACGACTTGATCGTGGTCGACGCCTACCACCAGCCGTATGTGCCGTTCTACCTCGCGACCCGCGAGTTCTTCCGCCTCGTTCGGGAGCACCTGACACCGGGTGGAATCGTCGCGCTCAACGTCGCGGCGGTACCGGACGACAAGAGGCTCGTGCGGGCAATCGGGACGACGCTCGCCGCTGAGTTGCCGCTGGTGCTCGAATGGCCCGCCCTTCGCTTCAACACCCTCGTGCTCGGGCTGACCGAGCCTCTCGCTGCGAGCGACATCCGACGGCGTCTCGGGCCCGGGCCGGCCGATCTCAAGCCCCTGCGCGAGTTGCTCGCACGCGATGTGCGACCGGTCGAAGCCGCTGGTCGAGCGTGGACGGACGATCGCGCCCCGGTCGAGTGGGTGACGGACCGCATGATCGTTGCGTACGCAGCCGAAGGCGGCCGCTTCGACGAGGACTACCTCCCGACGAGGCCCCCGTGATCTTGCTCGAGCGGCGTGCAGGTCGGCCGCTCAGGATCGGTCATCGAGGCGCCGCCGAGCTTGCGCCCGAGAATACGCTGCGATCCTTCCGAGCCGCCATCGAGGTGGGTGTCGACCTCGTCGAGTTCGACGTTCTCGATCTGTGCTCCGGTGCGCTCGTGATCGCGCATTCGGACGATCTTCGCGAGGTGAGCCACGGTTCCGCGGCGGGCACGGTGCGGGAAAAGTCGCTACAGGCGCTCAGGAATATCTGTCCCGAGCTTCCGACACTCGACGAGGCGCTCGCGTTCTTCGCGGACGAGGCCCCAGAAGTCGGCCTCCATCTCGACCTCAAGACCTGTGGCAAGGAGGCGGAGATCGCTGCGGCCCTTCGCCGGTTCGAGCTCGTCGAGCGCAGCCTCGTGAGCTCGTTCTCCTTTCGGACGGTGCGATCCTTGGCGCGCATCGATCCGGGCCTTCGTGTGGGCATCACGGTCCCGCGCGGCGTGCTCGGGATCACCGAGCGCGGTCGCGGCGCACCGGTCGCGCGGATCGCGTTGCGCATCTTGAGGTGGATCGCTCCGTTCGCCGCACCCTTTGCCCTCGCGACTGCTCGCGCAACCGTGCTCGTCCTCCACCACTCGGTCGTCGGGGAGACGGTGGTTCGGCGAGCGCACGCTCGCGGGGCCGCCGTCGTCGCGTGGACGGTCGACCACCCGCGCGATCTCGCCCGAGTCGACCACGCGGGCGTCGACGCCGTTGTGACCAACGATCCGCGTATCTTCGCCGAGCCCGCACCAGGATGAGCACCCGTCGAGATGCGGATGCCGGAGGGCGTGAGACAAGGACACAGGGGAGCGCACATATCGAGTCATATGGGTGGGACCGAGGGCGCGGTATCGCGCCGTCCGGCGCCGCAATGTCGACATGGCTACTCATCCTGATGCGGGCTCTTTACACTGGAAACGTGAGGATCTGGGCTCGCGCCATCGGTGCTGGTCTCCTCGCGGCGTGCGCGCTCGTCGGCTTCGCGTCGGCATTCGCGCTCGCCGCGAAGGCTGGTGCCGACACGGGCACGACGGTCACGACCACGGATCCTCCACCGACCACCGAGCAGCCTCCTCCCACGGAGCCGCCGGTCGAGCAGCCCCCGCCGACTCCGGCGCCGATCGCCTTCGGGGTCACGGTCGGCGGTGTCAAGGTCGGTGGCCTCATGCCCGAGCATGCGAGCGAAGTCGTGCGAAGGGCGTTTGCGCGTCCGCTCGTCCTCGTCGCCAGCCCGAACCGAGAGATCCGCGTGCAGCCGAGTGCCCTCGGAGCACGGCCGAACGTGCCGAAGGCTGTTCGCCGAGCGCGGGTTGCGCGGCCTGGAGCGAGTGTGCCACTCGACGTCGAGGTCCCGCGTGCTCGAGTTCGAAACTACATCGAACGTCTCGGCAAGCAGTTCGACGTACCGCCCGTGGAAGCGCGAATCGCCCTCGACGGTGTGAAGCCGCGGGCGGTCAAGTCGCGTGACGGAATTCGCCTGAAGCGGGTCGCGACCTCCCGTGGCATTCGCGCGGCGTTCGCTCGTAACAGCCGAACCCCGATCAGGCTCCCGTTCGCCGTGCTCCGGCCGAAGGTGACGACTGCGGAGCTCGACGAGGCGATCGTGATCCTTCGCGGCACGAACCGGCTGCTGTTCTTCGACGACGCCAAGCTCGTGCGCTGGTTCGGCGTCGCGACGGGCCTTGCGTCTTACCCGACGCCGCTCGGCGACTACGAGGTCGTGACGAAGCAGCGCAACCCGTGGTGGTATCCGCCGCCGTCTCCGTGGGCCGCCGACTCGCAGCCGGTGCCACCGGGGCCCGGCAACCCGCTCGGAACACGGTGGATGGGGATCTCGGCGCCGTACGTCGGGATTCACGGGACGCCCGACGCCGCCTCGATCGGGTACTCGGCGTCGCACGGCTGCATTCGAATGCGCATTCCGGATGCCGAGTGGCTCTTCAGGCGCGTGGAGATCGGGACGCCGGTCTTCATCGTCGCGCGGTGAGGTAGGAACGTGGCGAGGCGCGCGCAGCTCGTCGCGCAGGGCGTGGCGGTCGGACTCGTGGCACTGCTCTTCGTCCTGCTCGCCTGGACGCTCCTGACGGAGGAGGGTGGCGATCTCGCTGCTGCCGCCAATCGTGGCGAGCGCCCTCGGGCCCCCGACTTCACGCTCGAGCGCCTGGACCGTGAAGGCGAGCTCGCGCTGTCGTCACTCGAGGGAAAGGCCGTCGTACTCAACGTCTGGGCGTCGTGGTGCATCCCCTGCAAGGAGGAAGCACCGTTTCTCGAGCAGGTGTGGCGACAGCACCGGGAGCGAGGCCTGGTCGTCGTCGGGCTCGATGCGAAGGATTTCCGCCGCGATGCGCGTCGGTTCGTCCGGCGCTTCGGCCTGACGTTCCCGATCGTGTACGACGGTCCCGGCGACACGCTGGGCGGATACGGCGTGACGGGCTTCCCGGAGACCTTCGTGCTCGACCGCGAGGGAACGGTCGTCGAGGCGTTCGCCGGTGCGGTCAACGCGGAGGAGGACAGGGCACGGCTGCGAACAGCCATCGAGCGGGCGCTGGCGTGATGGCGCGAATCCTCGTCGCCGTCCTCGTTCTGCTCGTGCTCTGCGGAGGTGCGTCAGCCGTAGGGGCGCCGAATGCGGCCGACCTCGAGGCCGAGCTCGTCTGTCCGGTGTGCGAGACCACCCTCGACCAGTCGACGGCACCGGTTGCGGAGCGGATGAAGACCTTCCTACGCATACGGATTGCGGCCGGCGACACCGAGCAGGAGATCAAGGACGCTCTCGTCGCCGAGTTCGGGCCCGGGGTGCTCGCGACGCCTCCGAAGGGAGGCTTCGGTCTCCTCGCCTGGCTCCTTCCGCTCGTTGCGCTCATCGCGGGCGCCGTTGTCGTCGGCGTGTTGCTCCGCACGTGGAGCCGACGCCGCGAGCCGCGCGCCGACGCGCGTACGCTCGACCCGGAGCTCGAGCGGCTCGTCGACGAAGAGCTCGCCCGATTCGACGGTTGAGCCCGTCGTGAGCTGGGCCGCGGTTCCGGTCGCGCTCTTGGCAGGGATGGTCTCGTTCCTCTCGCCGTGCGTCCTCCCGCTCGTTCCCGGGTACCTGTCCGCCATCTCCGCCGTCGATGCGGACAAGCTCGGTCAGCCGGGAACCGCCCGCCGCGTCGTCGTCGCGAGCGTGCCGTTCGTCCTCGGCTTCTCGGCATTCTTCGTGCTGCTGGGCGTGGGCGCTGCGCTCGTCGGCGGAAGACTCTTCGCCGACCAGTTCCTGCTCGAGCGGATCAGTGGCTTCGTCCTCGTCGTGTTCGGGCTGGCGTTCATGGGGCTCCTGCCCTGGCCCGAGCAGCTGATGGGGGCCAGCCTGCTCCAGGGAGCGCGAAGCCGCGGCTCGCGGATCCTTCTCGGCGGCGCGTTTGCCGTGTGTGCTGCGCCGTGCATCGGGCCTGTTCTCGCGGCGATCCTCGTTCTCGCGGGCTCGGCCGAGACCGTGCTCGAAGGCGCGGCCCTCCTCGGCATCTACTCGCTGGGGCTCGCAGTCCCGTTCGTCCTGGCCGGGGCGGTGTTCACGCGGGCGATGGCGGCGTTTCGCTGGCTCCGAGATCACTATCGCTCGATCCAGGTCGCCGGCGGGGCGATCATGGTTGCGCTCGGCCTGCTGCTGTTCTTCGAGCGCTTTTACGTGCTTCGGGTGTACCTGAACCGCTTCCTCGAGTGGCTCGGCATCGAGCCCGTCTTCTGATCAGAGGCGTGGACGCGGAAGGTCGAGCAAGCCCTGCTCGACGAGGTCGCGCGCGCGGGCGATGTCCTCGAGTACGACGTCGACGTCGACGCCGCGGTGTCGTGGCCGATACGGAGCCAACCGTCGCTCTGCCTTCTCGAGCTGACGCTCGCAGCCCGGTCTGTTGCCCCTGTGCGCGTGATACCACGCGACCGCGACGTGAACCATCCCCTGCAGGAAGTCGCGCTCGGGCTCGGTCGCCGCGCGCCACTCCTCCTCGAGTTCCTCGTGCGCTTCGAAGTACGCCTCGGAACGGATCAGCTCGAGTCCACGGTCGAGCCCCATGGGCGCCGATTATCAGGGTACGAGCGGCTTCCGGCCTGGCCCAGTGGTAGTCTCGGAAGCGTGGCGACGATCCTGCTCGTCGGGGTCGACCTCTTCTTCCGCGGGAAACTGGAGGGTCTGCTTCCGGGCCATCGGCTCGTGACGAGCGACAGCGTGGAGGCGCCGGACCTCGTGATCGCCGACATTGCGCGCGTCGAGCCGGAGGAGGTCGTGGACGCGTGGCCGGACATACCCATCCTCGGGTTCACGAACCACACGGACAAGGCGGGGCTCCAGCGTGCGCACACGGCCGGCTTCGACCAGGTCGTCGTGAAATCCGGGCTCGTCGAGCGGGCACCGGAGCTCGTCGACGAGCTCACC
>DATIBA010000100.1:0-2857 GCA_035457765.1 Gaiellaceae bacterium | reverse complement strand
TCCCAGAGCCCGAGCACGTGCTTCGCTCCGTCGGAAGCCACGCCCAGGGCCAGCAGCACGCAGTGGTCTCGGAAGGCGATCCCGTCGACCATCACGACGCGCAGGTCCAGGTCGTCGAGAGGCCTCGAGAAGGTCTCCGCCAGCCGCTGCTGCGTCAGCGCCACGAAGCGCCGGGACACGGCGCTTCGAGACGTCGACCGATCGGGCTCGTCGACCGGAAGCGGCTCGAGGCTTCTCGCGTAGCGCCGCATCGTCACACCCGAGGCGATCGCTTCGAGCGTGTGCCGGTCGAGCGGGTCCCTGTTCGAGGCCGCTTCGAAGCTCGGCAGCCGAACCTCGCCTTGCTCGACGGATCGCACCCGCGGCCGCCGCATGCCGATGCGCCGACCTCCGAGCACGATCGCGCTCTCGCTGCTTCCTGCCCGGATCGCCTGCCGATCGGCGTCGTGGCGGCCCGCAGGGCCGCACAGGGCGATCCGGTCGTGTTCCATCATCGCAGCCAGGACCTGCTTGCCCGTCTCGACGCACAGCCCGAAGAACGCGCTCTCCGCGTCCTCCAAAGCCGACAGCAGCGGAAGCGGGATCTGCACGGTCGCCGCGTTCACGACGACCAGGTCTTGGCGAGGGGACTTCTTCGTGGAATGCTTGGCCATGGTGGCTCCTTCGTGGTGTTGCAACCCCGTCCGCATCACACGGACGGTGAAGGAGCCGCCACCTTCAGTTAGTGCATCCTTCTTTCTGTAAGAGCCGCCGCGTTCCTGTGCGGGGTTGAGGTGGCGGGCCGAACCCGCTCTCCTTCGAGGTTGCGAGACCGAGAAGGAGGGACAGCGAGATGGCCCACCACGAGGGCGAGCCTACAGCGATCGGGCACGTGTTGGAAGTGCTGACCGAGCACGGACTGGGTGCCATGGCGGAGGCGATGGAGACGCTGATGAACGAGGCCATGAGGCTCGAGCGAGCCGCGTTCCTCGGCGCCGCCCCGGGCGAGCGCTCGAGCGAGCGCATCGGCCACGCCAACGGCTTCAAGGACAAGACGGTTCGGAGCCGGGTCGGGGAGCTCGCGCTGCGGGTTCCGCAGGTTCGGCCGCTGCCGAACGGGGAGCCGATCGGGTTCTACCCGAAGTCGCTCGAGCGGGGGCTTCGCAGCGAGCGAGCCCTGAAGCTCGCGATCGCCGAGATGTACGTCCAGGGCGTCTCGACGCGGCGGGTCACCGAGATCACGCGCGAGCTCTGTGGTCTGGAGGTGACCAGCACCGAAGTCTCGCGGGCCGCGGCCGAGCTCGACGCGCAGCTCGCGGCCTGGCGCGAACGGCCGCTCGGGCGCTGCCGCTACCTCGTGCTCGATGCACGCTACGAGAAGGTCCGCCACGGCGGCTCGGTGGTGGACTGCGCGGTGCTCCTGGCGCTGGGCGTGCGCGAGGACGGCCAGCGGACGTTGCTCGGCGTCTCGGTGTCGCTGTCGGAGGCCGAGGTCCACTGGCGGGCGTTCCTCGAGTCGCTCAGGAAGCGCGGGCTCGAGGTGACGAAGGCGATCACGAGCGATGACCACGCCGGGCTGCGGGCCGCCCGACGGGCGGTCTTCCCGAACCTCCCCTGGCAGCGCTGCCAGTTCCACTTGCAGCAGAACGCGCAGGCCTACGTGCCCCAGGTCGCGATGCGGACCGAGGTGGCGCGGGATCTGCGCTCGGTCTTCAACGCGACGGATGGCGCCGAGGCCGAGGAGCGGATCCAAAAGCTGGTCGAGAAGTACCGCCGACCCGCGCCCAGGCTCGCGGAGTGGATCGAGGAGAACCTGCACGAGGGCCTGACCGTCTTCGCGCTGCCCGAGCCCCATCGCCGGCGACTGCGCACGGTGAACGGGCTCGAGCGGGTCAACCGGGAGCTGCACCGGCGAACGCGTGTCGCGACGTTGTTCCCGAACGAGGCGTCGCTGCTGCGACTCGTCTCGGCGATGGCCGCCGAGATCAGCGAGGAGTGGGAGACCGGACGGGTCTACCTGACCTTGGAGAGCGAGTGAACCGCCTCCCCAACCGCTCTTACAGAAAAGAAGTTGCTCTATCCACCTTCATCCCCTTGCATCAACACCTTCTGGGACATCCCCCCAATTGCGTCGGTAGTCCATCGTCGATGCAGCCTAGCTAGGCGACTCCGGAGCGCACCGGGAGGTGACGGTCGCGACCGACAGGTCGCATGCGATACGCTGGTCCCCCGGGGTGAGCGGTGATACGAGCCGCCAACGACGCTTTGAGTCAGGGGGGCGTATTGGGGTCTTGGGCGCGATCTCGCCGCTGTGCTGGGATCCGCGCCACGGCCATCGGCTTCTGCTGCCTCGCCCTGGGCTTGTTGCAGTGCGGGCGGTGCTGGCGCTTCGACCCCCGCAGCTCGATGACCGCGGACCGCTACGTCGATCTACTTCGCCGTGCACCCAGGGACGCGGTTCCGATCAAGGTGCTCGAAGCCGACGGGGACTTTCGAGCGGCACTCCTCGCCGGAGCACCGAGTCAATTGGAATTGGAGTTGGATCAGTCTGGAGCCGGAGAAGGCTGCCGCGTGCACTTCGCCCTCTTCGTCGAAGCTCCCGCCGATTCCAGCCCCCCCCGTGTGACCTTCCGTGTTCGGCAGCGAACGGAGACCAGCGAAGAGCTCGTCTTCGAGGAGGGCGTCGAACTCAACCCTCTGGCGGCACCGATCTGGCGCGACAGGACCGCTCTCCTCAGTCCCGTCTCGGAGGACCAGGCGATCGAGTTGGTTCTCGAAACCGCCGTCACGCCAGAGTCTGCGATTCCGGCCAGGAGTGTTGCCTGGGGCAACCCGTACCTGCGATGTGAAAGGCCCGTGACCGCCTCCCCTCGACCCC
>DATIBA010000099.1:0-4262 GCA_035457765.1 Gaiellaceae bacterium | reverse complement strand
CAGGCCGCCGAAGGGCGGCTCATCACCGACGCCGACGTCAACTTCGGGCGGAGCGTGATGGTGGTGGGTCTCGACGCGCAGGACCTGCTCTTCCCCGGCGAGAGCGCGATCGGCAAGACCGTGCGCGTCGGAACCAGGGAGTTCGAGGTCGTCGGCGTCCAGGCCCGGCGCGGCTCCCTCGCGGACGAGAACCTCGACAACCGCATCTTCATCCCCCTTCCGGTCCTCACGGGCGTCATGCTCGGAGGCTCGAACGTCGTACACGTGGATCTTCAGGTCGAGAACGAGGCCGACATCGAGCCCACCATCGGAGCGCTCGAGGATCTCCTGCGCGAGCAGCACAAGCTGCCCGATTCGTACCCGGACGACTTCTCGGCCGAAGACCAGGCGACCATCGTGAAGGAGGCACAGCGCGCGACGAGCACGTTCCGCGTGCTCACGTTCTCCCTCGGCGGAATCGCGCTCCTCGTCGGTGGGATCGGGATCATGAACATGATGCTCGTGTCCGTGCACGAGCGCTTCCGCGAGATCGGCATCCGGAAGTCCGTCGGCGCGACGCCCTGGAAGGTCCAGATGCAGTTCCTCATCGAGGCGCTCTTCCTGAGCGTCCTCGGAGGGGCGGCGGGTGTCCTCGCCGGGCTGGGCGCGACGCGCCTCATCACCGTGTTCGCCGGCTGGGAGACCCTCGTCAGCACGCGCTCGCTCGTCCTCGCGTTCTCCGTCTCGTTCGTGGTCGGGATCTTCTTCGGGTACTACCCCGCCCGCCGCGCAGCACGGCTCGACCCGATCGCTGCGCTTCGGTACGAGTAGACGCGCCGCGACTCAGTCGGACCGCGGCGGCGGCCCGTCGGCCGGTACCGCGACCCAGACGTCCGCGCCGCCGCCGTCACGATTCGCGGCCCGTGCCACACCGCCGTGAGCCTCGGCAATCACCTGCACGATCGATAGCCCGAGACCCGTGCCGCCGCGCGGGCGTGCGGCATCTGGGCGCGTGAAGCGCTCGAACGCCCGCTCGAGGAACTCGGGGGGGAAGCCTACGCCCTCGTCGGTCACGTGAAGCTCGACGACGCCGTCCACGGTCGAAGCCGAAAGCTGCACGTCCCCGGCGCCGTAGCGCAGCGCATTCTCGACGAGGTTTCCGAGCGCCTGCTCGAGACGGATCCGGTCCCCGACGAACTCGAGGCTCGGCGCCCCGTCCACGCCGAGCCGGCGGCCGGCTTCCTCCGCGCGCAATTCGAAGCGTCGCGCGACCGAGTCGAGGAGCTCCCCTCCATCGAGCTGCTCGGTCCGGAGGGCGAGCCGTCCCTCCTCCGAGCGCGCGATCAGCAGCAGGTCTTCGGCGAGCTGGGCCAGCCGGTCGACCTCCTCGGACGACGCGCGGATCGCCTCTCGGAGCTCCCCGGCCGAGCCCCCGTGGCGTAGCGCGAGCTCGAGCTCGGTGCGCAGCAGAGCGAGGGGTGTCCGGAGCTCGTGGCCGGCGTCGGCGACGAACGCACGCTCCCGCTGGAGGGCCGCCTCGAGCCGTGCGAGCATCTCGTTGAGCGTCAGGCCCAAGCGTTCGATCTCGTCACCTGTCTCCGGTACCGGAAGGCGCTCGCCTGGCGTCTCGGCGGAGATCGAAGCGGCGCGACGGCGCATCGAGTCGACGGGGCGCAGGGCGAGTCCTGCCAGGAGGTACCCCGACAGCGTGGCGAGGACGAGTGCGAGCGGCCCCGCGACGAGCAGCTCGTTGCGGAGGCTGCGGAGCGTCTCGGCTCGCTCCTCCCGCGTCTGGCCGACGACGAGCACGGCCATCTCGCCTCGATGCATGACCGGGGTCGCGAGGATCCGCGAGGGCTCGTCGAGTCCCGGAACCGAGTCACGGTTCGTGAAGATCGGAGCGACGAGCGCACGACGGCGCTCAGTAGGACTGAGGAGAGGCGCGTCGCCGAGAGGCGGGCTCGCTTGCAGGACACGACCGTCGGCCGCGAGGAGCTGCTGGTAGCTCTCTCCACGTTCGAAGAACCGGACTCCGCCTGCTTCGGCGAGGCTCGCGCCTGGCTCGCGGATGAACACCCCGAGATCCTGCGCCCGCACCTGGAGCTGGAGATCGATCACCTTCGCGAGGTGCGAGCCGAGCCGGACGTAGACAATGCTGCCCGCGAGGACGAGTACGACCGCCATCGTGACGGCGAAAGCCGCCGCGACACGGACCCGTATCGGCGCCCGGTTCACACTCCGTCGTCGGTGCGCAACCTGTACCCCGCGCCGCGAACCGTCTCGAGCGACGCGCGGCCGAACGGCCGGTCGATCTTGCGTCGGAGATGCCGTATGTAGACGTCGACGATGTTCGACTTGTTGTCGTAGGCGAAGTCCCACGCGTGCTCGAGCAGGTGGAGGCGTGTGAGCACCTCGTCCGGCCTGCGCATGAATGTCTCGAGGACGGCGAACTCCTTGCTCGAGAGCTTGATCTCCGTGTCACCGCGCCACACGCGTCGCGTCGCCGGATCGAGCCGGAGCTCGCCGGCCTCGAGCACGCTCGGGCGCTCGGGATCCCCTCGGCGAACGAGCGCGCGCAGCCGGGCGAGCAGTTCCGCGAACGCGAAGGGCTTGACGACGTAGTCGTCGGCGCCCATGTCCAGGCCGGCGACCCGGTCCTCGACGGAGTCCCGCGCCGTGAGCATGAGCACGGGCGCCCAGACGCCGCTCGTCCGCAGGCGCCGGCAGGTCTCGAACCCGCTGATCCCCGGAAGCATCACGTCGAGAACGATCGCGTCGTACTGGGTGGCCGGCGCCATCCAGAGAGCCTCCTCGCCGCTCATGGCCACGTCCACGGACAGGCCTTCCTGGGCGAGCCCCCGGCGGATGAGGCTCGCCATCCGCAGCTCGTCCTCGACGATCAGTACGCGCATGGATCCGTTCCCGTAGGTTGGTGGACCACTCCATCCTCCCAATGTCTCATGAATGCGAGATGATCGTTTCATGGCAATTCCGCTTGTCATCGTTCGTTCATCTTCCGCCTCTAGCGTAGGCTCCGCAAGGCTTCTGGGAACGACGACACGGGGATCGAGAGCCGTTCTGACGCACACACCCACAGCGGACCGGACGTGGAGGACGAGGTGACGGCCGCGATCGAGGCACACGCGATCGCGAAGAGCTACGGCTCGCTCGTCGCCGTCGAGAACCTGACGTTCACCGTGGAGCAGGGAGAGGTCCTCGGCGTGCTCGGCCCGAACGGCGCAGGCAAGACGACGGCCATCCGTGTGCTCACGACGATCCTCTCGCCGACGAAGGGAAGCTTCACCGTCGCGGGGATCCCGCACACGAGGCCGGCGGAGATCCGCCGCTCGGTCGGCGTCCTTCCGGAGAGCGCGGGCTATCCCGAGCGTCAGACAGGCGAGGAGTATCTGCGGTTTCACGCACGCCTCTACGGCCACTCGCGACCGAGCTCGCGGTCGATCGCACGCGCGCTCCTGGCAGACGTGGGCCTGGCCGAACGAGCGACCTCGCTGATCGCGTCGTACAGCCGCGGCATGCGGCAGCGGCTGGGGATCGCCCGCGCGCTCGTCAACGAACCCCGGGTCGTCTTCCTCGACGAGCCCACCCTCGGCCTCGACCCGGCCGGTCAGAGGCAGATCCTCGGGAACGTCCGCCGTATCGCATCCGAGCGAGGAGCCGCCGTCCTGCTCTGCTCGCACCTCCTGGCCGAGGTCGAGGAGAACTGCTCACGCGTCCTGATCCTGAACCGCGGCCATGTCGCCGCCTCGGGCACTGTGGCCGAGATCGTTCGCCAGGCGGCAGCGCCGAGAACCGCCCGGGTGCACGTCGCGGACGAGCACCTGGAAAGCGCGATCGCCGCTCTCACCGGTGCCACGGGAATCGACGACGTTCAGCGCTCCGACGGCCGCGCGGGGTGGCTGACGGTCGTCTTCTCCCGGACGGCGGACGACGACGGCGGCCAGCTCAACCTCGCCGTTCGTGTCCTGCTCGACGCCGGGGTGGAGCTTCGTGCGTTCGAACTCGAAGGCGCGCGCCTCTCCGACGCCTTCCTCGCGATGACCGAGGCCGCCTGACGATGGCGGAACTCGTCGAGTCTCGGGACCGGGCCCGAGGCGAGCGCTCGAGCCCCGGCTGGCTCGTCGTCCTCGGGCAGGAGCTCCGCGATCTCTGGCTCGGCGGTCGCGGGCTCGTCCTGGGTTTCGCCTTCAGCCTGCTCGTTGGCATCATCGCGTACCTCGTCGCGACGAACACCGATCTCAACTTCCTCGAGCAGCGCGAGTCGA
>DATIBA010000098.1:0-4984 GCA_035457765.1 Gaiellaceae bacterium | reverse complement strand
ACCTCGCCGGCGACGAGGGTGAGGAGCACCCTGTCGGGCGAGCCGCCGAAGACCACGGCGGTGGTTGGCTCCTCCCAGGGGAGGAACGGCGAGCCGGCGAGCGAGACGACGGCGAGGTCGGCGCGCTTCCCGACGGCGAGCGAGCCCGTCTCCTCTTCGAGTCCGAGCGCGCGCGCTGCGCCAAGAGTAGCGAGTTCCAGCGCGTCGTTCGCCGAGAGCGCGTCCGGCCGGCGCGCGCGCGCGCGGGCCACGTACACAGCGGTTCGCATCTCCTCGAACATGTCGAACGAGGGCGTCGAGGCCGGGCTGTCGGTTCCCAGGCCGACGACCGCTCCGGCCGCCCGGAGCTCCGCCAGCGGGGCAGCCCCGCAGCCGAGGATCGCGTTCGAGCGAGGGCAATGTGAGACCGCGACGCGGTGCTCGGCCAGGAGCGCGATCTCCTCCGCATCGAGGTGAACGCAGTGCGCGGCCGTGACACCCGGCCCGAGCAGTCCCCGGTCCGCGAGCATGCGAATACCGGTTGTTCCGGCCGGCGCGACGAGCAGCTCCGCGGCCGCGCTCATCGTCCCGGTCCCGTGCAGCAACCACTCCTGCTCCGCCTCGCTCTCGGCCAGGTGAGTTGCGAGCGGGAGACCGAGTTCCGAGCAGGCCTCGTAGACCTCGACCGACGTCGTGTACGGCGCGTGCGGCGAGACGCCGACGGCGAGGCGGTCCGAGAGGACGCCGGCAACGCTCTCGCGCAGCTCGGCGAAGCGGTCGAGAGCGGCGTTCGGCTCGTCGCCGAAGGCCTCCAGGTACACGATCCCGGAGAGCCCGAGCCGCGCGCAGGCGACCGCCGCGGCGCCCGTGAAGCTGGCGTCGCCGATTGTCGCGATCCCCGAGCGGAGGCACTCGGCGGCTCCGAGCTCGGCGATGGCGACGGCATCGCCTTCCCGGAGCCGGCGCTTCCGGGTCACATGGAGGTCGATCCACGGCGGAAACGTGAAGCCGTCGCCGAAGCCGGCATAGACGGCGTACTCCAGGTGGGAGTGGGCGTTGACGAAGGCCGGGACGATGACCGCGTCCGGGAACGTGCGCCGCTCGCCGGGAAGCTCGGCCGCCGGGCCGACCCCGACGATCCGGCCGTCCTCGACCGCGACCCCGCCCTCGGGCATGGGCTCTCCCTCGACCGGGACGACCCAGTCGGCGGCGTAGACCGTCGACGGCACTACTGCTCGCCGCTCGCGTACGCCTCGCGGCGGGCCTCGATCTGCGCGGCCCACCGCCGCTCGAGGATGACCGAGGCCCAGATCGAGAGCTCGAAAAGGAGGAGCAGCGGTATGACCTCGAACGCGAGCGAGACCGGATCGACGGTGGGAAGCAGGATGGCCACGACCAGGACGGAGACGAAGCCGATCCGGCGGTTGCGCCGGAGCGTCGCGGAGCTGAGCACGCCGAGTCGGACGAGCGCCAGCACGAAGATCGGGAGCTGGAAGACCAGCGCGAAGCCGATCAGGCCCAGCGTCACGAACGAGAAGTAGTAGTTCGCCCGGATCTCGATCTGGAAGAACTCCTCGTTGTACGTCGTGAGGAAGTTGAGCGCGCGCGGGAGGACGACCCAGTACGCGAACGCGATCCCGGCGGCGAAAAGCACGGTGGCGATGGCCACGAAGGCGGCCACGATCCGCTGCGAGTGCTCCTGAAAGGCGGGGGCGAGGAAGCTCCAGACCTGCCAGAGCACGACGGGCAGGGCGAGGGCGAAACCCGCGTAGAAGCTCACCTTGATCGAGGTGAAGAAGGGCTCCGTGACGCCGAAGGTGATGAGCGTCTTGCCCTCGGGCAGCGGCGCCTCGAGCCACTCGAGGATCCTGTCCTGGAAGGCGAACGCGACGACGAAGCCGAGGCCGACGGCGAGCAGGGAGATGATCAGGCGCGAGCGGAGCTCGTCGAGGTGCTCGACGAGCGTGACGCGATCGCCGTGCTCGAGGCGACGCGGCAGCCGGGCCATGGCGGCCTAGCGGGGGACGCGCTCGGTCTCGACGCGCTCGGGCTCGGACGGCGGCGCGGCAGGAGGAGCTGCGCTCTCGGGCGCCGGCGGCGGCGTCAGCTCGGTCTTCTCGGGCTCTTCCTTGCCCGTGACCGCGTCCTTGAACTCGCGCATCCCGTGACCGATGGAGCGTCCCATCTCGGGGAGGCGCTTCGCGCCGAACACGAGCAGGAGCACCACCATGAGAATGACGAGCTCCCAGATTCCGATTCCGAAGGGCATGAGCTCAGGATACCAGCCTCCTGCGACCGGTCGTCCCGGACCCAGCCGCTACACTGTCCACGTCACGAAACGGCTCGTGAGGCCGTTTCCGGAAGCTTCACCACTCAGTCAGGACTTATGGCTCTTCTCGAGATCAAGAACCTGCACGTCGCCACCGAGGACGGGACGGAGATCGTCCGAGGCCTCGACCTGACCGTCGGCTCGAACGAGGTGCACGCGATCATGGGCCCGAACGGGTCCGGCAAGTCGACGCTCGCCTACGCGCTCATGGGCCATCCCGCCTACGAGATCACGGAGGGCGACATCCTCCTCGACGGCGAGTCCATTCTCGAGCTCGAGGCCGACGAGCGCGCGCAGCGCGGGCTCTTCCTGGCCTTCCAGTACCCGCACGCGGTACCGGGCGTGACTGTGGCGAGCTTCCTCCGCTCCGCGGTGAACGCCGTCCGCAAGGCGAAGAACGACGGGGAGGACGACGCGATCAAGATCCCCGAGTTCCGCAAGCAGCTCACCGCTGCGATGGAGCAGCTCAAGGTGCCGAAGGAGATGGCCGGCCGGTACCTGAACGACGGCTTCTCGGGCGGTGAGAAGAAGCGCGTCGAGATCCTGCAGATGGCGATGCTCTCGCCCCGGGTCGCGGTGCTCGACGAGACCGACTCCGGTCTCGACATCGACGCTCTGCGCATCGTCGCGCGCGGCGTGCGCAGCCTCGTCGGGCCCGACATGGGAGCCGTCGTGATAACGCACTACCAGCGCATCCTCAACTACATCAAGCCGGACTTCGTGCACGTGTTCTTCGATGGGCGTATCGTGCGAGAAGGCGGGCCGGAGCTCGCCGAGCAGCTCGAGGCCGAGGGCTATGAGGCCTTCGCCCCGGAGCCGGTGGGAGGTGAGTCGTAGTGGCCACAACTGAGACCCAGGTCGTCGGCGAGATCGGCAACGACTACAAGTTCGGCTTCCACGACCCCGAGAACTACTTCTTCAAGTCTCAACGAGGGCTGACACGCGAGATCGTCGCGGCGATCTCCGAGCACAAGGACGAGCCGGCTTGGATGCGCGACTTTCGGCTCAAGTCGCTCGAGTACTTCGAGGCGCGCCCGATGCCGTCGTGGGGCGGTGACCTCTCCGGAATCGACTTCGACAACATCTACTACTACATCAAGCCGACCGAGACCCAGGCGAAGTCCTGGGAGGATCTGCCGCCCGACATCAAGCAGACCTGGGACCGTCTCGGCATCCCCGAGGCCGAGCGCAAGTTCCTCGCCGGCGTCGGCGCCCAGTACGAGTCGGAGGTCGTCTATCACAAGCTCCAGGCCGACCTCGAGGCGAAGGGCGTGCTCTTCCTCGACATGGACTCGGGCCTGCGCGAGCACGAGGAGCTCGTCCGCCAGTACTTCGGGACGATCATCCCGCAGAACGACAACAAGTTCGCGGCGCTGAACTCCGCCGTGTGGTCGGGCGGGTCCTTCATCTACGTACCGCCGGGCGTTTCGATCGAGATGCCGCTCCAGGCCTACTTCCGCATCAACGCGGAGAATATGGGCCAGTTCGAGCGCACGCTGATCATCGTCGACGAGGGCGCCTACGTGCACTACGTCGAGGGCTGCACGGCGCCGATCTACACGACCGACTCGCTGCACTCCGCGGTCGTCGAGATCATCGTGAAGCCGGGCGGTCGCTGCCGCTACACGACGATCCAGAACTGGTCGAACAACGTGTACAACCTCGTCACGAAGCGCGCGGTCGCCTACGAGAACGCGACGATGGAGTGGGTGGACGGGAACCTCGGCTCGAAGCAGACGATGAAGTACCCGGCGATCTGGCTGATGGGCGAGGGCGCCCACGGCGAGGTGCTCTCCATCGCCTTCGCCGGCGACGGCCAGCATCAGGACGCGGGCGGGAAGGCCGTCCACGTCGCTCCGAACACGTCCTCGGTGATCACGTCCAAGTCGATCTCGAAGGACGGCGGTCGGTCGAGCTACCGCGGCCTCCTCGAGGTCGCCAAGGGTGCCCACGGCGCGCGCTCGAAGGTCGTCTGCGACGCGCTCATCCTCGACGAGGACTCGCGCACCGACACCTACCCCTACATCCGCATCGACGAGAACGACGTGGACATCGGTCACGAGGCCACGGTCTCGAAGATCGGCGAGGAGCAGCTCTTCTACCTGATGAGCCGCGGCCTTTCGGAGGCCGAGGCGGCGGCGATGATCGTGTCCGGCTTCGTCGAGCCGATCACGAAGGAGCTCCCGCTCGAGTACGCCGTCGAGCTGAACCGACTGATCCAGCTCCAGATGGAGGGCTCCGTCGGTTGATCGTCGAGCGCACCGACTTCATCTCGGTGCCGGTGCGGGACATGGAGCGGTCGAAGCGGTTCTACGCCGAGACGCTCGGCCTGCCGAGCCCGAACCTCGAGGAGAGCGGCTGGCCCGAGTTTCTGACCGGCAACGTCAGCCTCTACCTCGTCGACCCGACCAACGTCGGCCAGGAGTTCGAGGGGCCGCACACGGCGCACATCGCGCTGCGGGTGGCGGACGTCGCCGAGACGCGGTCCGAGCTCGAGGCGAAGGGCGTCGACTTCGAGGGGGAGATCCTCGACACGGGGGTCTGCCACATGGCGTTCTTCCACGACCCAGACGGGAACGCGCTCATGCTCCACCGCCGGTACGCGCCGATCAACGGCTCCACGTCGTGATCGACGTCGAGCAGGTGGATTTCGTGTCCGTGCCCACGCGCGACATC
>DATIBA010000097.1:0-19366 GCA_035457765.1 Gaiellaceae bacterium | reverse complement strand
TCGTCGAAGGCTGAGAGGTCGCTGTCGGAGGCAGTGAGGCGCAGCACGTAGGTGCCTGCCGCGGAGAAGCTGGCGGTCGTGTCGACCGCGTTCACGTCCCCGAAGGTGACGGTGCCGGGGCCGCTCGTCTGCGACCACGTGGTCGTGACCGTGGCGGGCGGGTTGGGCAGGGCGTCGTCCGAGACGGTGCCGTCGAGGGTGGCGCTCGCGGGCAGTGTGACCGACTGGTCCGGGCCGGCGTCGACCACGGGTGCCTGGTTCGTCTCGCCGGCGACGTCGGTGACGTCCACCGTCACCGCCTGCGTGTCCGAGAGGCTGCCGTCGGAGGCGGAGACCGTCACCTCGTAGGAGTTGAAGGGCGGAGCCGCGTCGGCTGGCGCCTCGAAGTCGGGCGGTGTGACGAACGTCAGAGCACCGGTGCCGGGATCGATCGTGAAGTCGTCGATGTCGGCGCCCGCGGAAAGCGAGTACACGATCGTGTCGAAGTCGCCGTCGGTCGCGGCGACGGTCGTGACGGCCGTCGTGTTCTCGGGCACGGAGATGTTGGCGGTGCTACCGGCGCCGTTGGACGAGATGACCGGAGGAACCTCGTTGACGTCGAGGACGGTGGCCGCGATTGCCTGCGAATCCGAGCCACTGTTGCCGTCCGAGACGGAGACGGAGACGTCGTAGACGTTGTTCGCGCCCGCGTCGGACGGAGCCTCGAAGTTGGGCGGTGTGATGAAGGTCAGCACACCGGTGGATCCGTTGATCGCGAAGCGGGAGGCGTCGACCCCGCCCGAGATCGAGTAGGTGAGCGTGTCGGGGTTCGGATCCGTGGCGTCGACGTCCGTGACGAACGTCTGGTTCTCTGCCGCGGAGACGGATGCGATGGGGCCGCCACCGTTGGACGTGATGACGGGCGAGACGTTGCCACTCCCCGTCGTCCACTCGACGTGGAGCAACGGCGCCGCCGCATTCGCTCCGTTGTACGACTCGGCGACCCTCGTGCCGCTCCCGGTGACCAGGAGGACGAGCGAGTTGCCGCTCGTCCAGCCCGATCGGCCGACGATCTCCTGGACGATTGGCGCGAGGTTGGGGCTGCGCTGGGCGAGCAGAGCGTCCCCGACGCCCAGCCATGGCGAGACCGGCCAGCCAACGGAAGCGGTCGTCGTCGGCCTCGATGAAATATCGGCGTTCACATTCGCGAAGACCGGCGGGTTGTCGGCAGCCTGGCCGTTGATGGCGAGCGTGGTCGAGATGCTGTGGGCTTCGTCGGCGGTGAACTGGAGGTAGGCGTTTGTGATCGTCGCGCCCTGCGGGATGGTGACCGCTCTGAAGCGCGTACCCACGACGAGGTTCGCCTCGTCCGCGGTCATCATGTCGAGGTCGCCGTTCCCGACTAGCACGACGTTCGAGGTGCTCTCCTCGGCATCGTCTGCGCCGACGGTCACCCGGACGTCGAGGCTCTGGACGCTGCCAGAGCCCGAGAAGGTGAGAACTGCGTCGTCGAAAGCAGAGAACTGACCGTCGTTCGCGGTCAGGCGCACGGTATACACGCCGGCGATGGACGCACTCGCGGTCGTGTCGACCGAAGCGTCATCGCCGAACGTGATGACGCCTGGCCCGCCGATCTGGCTCCATGCGGTCGTGAGCGCCCCCGGCGGGATGGGCTTCCCGTCGTCCGAGACCGTGCCGTCGAGAGTCGCGCTCGCGGGCAGCGTCGCGGACTGGTCGGGGCCGGCGCCCACCACGGGCGGCGTGTTTGTGGGCTGACTGGGCTGCGGCGCCGTCAGCTCGTAGAGCTTGCCGTCGCTCTCGTTCGGATCGTTGTTGTTGTCGACGCCCCGGTCGACGATGTAGAACCGCTGGGCCCCGGAGCCGTTGCTCGCCGGTGCGTAGGCGAGGCCAGCCGGCTTGAATCCATTGGAGGCAGACACGCTGATGGTCTGCAGGAGGGCGCCGCTCCTCGTCGTCTCGACGATGATCGGCGCGTCGGGCCCGCTGTTGTTCCGGTCGCTCAGGACGAAGAGCGTTCCGGTCACCCGGTTGAACTCGACCGTTTCCGGGTCCGACACGCCGTATTGCTCCACGTCGAAGTGGTTGACGAGCGTTCCGAGGGTCGTGTACTCGTAGACCTCCTTGTTCACGCCGTCGGCGACGAAGAGATGGCCCCCGAAGGTGTCGAACGCGACGCCCTCGGGGTCGCCGTTGCCGGCCGCCGTCGTATCGAACGACGTCCAGGAGTCGCCGGACGTGCCGACCAGACCGTCCGCTCCGGGGTTGAGGTCGTAGATCTTCTTCTGGCCATCGTCGCTGAAGTAGTAGTGCCCGGTATTGGGATTGAAGGCCACTCCCGTCGGCTCGTTCGAGATGGGAACCACCGCTGGCGGAAGGTTCGAGAGGTTCGTCGTGCGGAGTACGCCTCCGGTCCGGGAGAGCTCCCAGACGTTCGACCCCTGGAAGTGGGTGACGCCGTTGACCGTCTCCTCGACCTCGCCGTCGCTGATCATGAGCCTGTCGATGGGGTCAGGCAGGTACGTGATGCCGGAGGGATCGGGGCTCGGAGGCGAGAGCCCGCCCATGTTCACCGTGTTCTCCAGCGAGGACGTGAAGTCGGGCGCGGCGGGTGCGGCAAACGAGGCCAGCGAGACCTCGACGATCTGACCGGTGCCCTGTGCGCTGCCCGAGTCGGCGACGTAGACGCTCAGCTCGGCCGGATCGTCCGTACTGTCCCCGCTCGGTGCGAAGGCCATGCCCGAGGGCCTGGCGAGAGCGATCCCGGACAGGTCGCGCGTAGCGACCTTCTCCCCGGACGCGGTGAGCTCCACGAGGCCCTGTGAGCTCCCGAGATGGAGATGGCCGGTGGACGGATCGAAGGCGAGGCCGCGACCTCCGCTCAGGCCGCTCGCGCTCAGGTCGACGTCGGTGACCACTGCGGCGTCGAGGTTCCCGTCGACGGCAGGCTCGATGCGCAGGATCCGAGGCCCACCTGCATCGAGCACGAAGACGGTGCCGCTCGCCGGGTCGACGGTCAATCCCTGCGCGTCGCGGAGATCGAGACGCAGCGCGTCGCGGCGGACGAGCGTCCTAGGGTCGAGGTCGCCATTGGCATCGGGTCGCACCTCGAGCAGACGATCCGCGTTGTCGAGCAGCAGCAGCCTGCCGTGGCGTGCGTCGAACGCGACGTTGGCGGGATCCTTGACCGCGGCGGCGATGCGCGCCGAACCCGCACGATCCGATTCGGGCGAGAGCTCGAACGGCGCAAGCCTGACGACGTCCGTCTCGGCCGGCGCGGCGCCGGAGCGTGCGCCGATGACGTAGAAGGATCTGCTCGAGGGAGAGAAGGCCAGCCCGGTCGGCGCGTCCACTCCGGTCCTGTCGTGTTCGAGCACCTGGACCTGACGCACCGTGTCCGGGCCGGCCTGCTGGCGGCCGGCATTCGGAGCCGCCCCTGCCGAGACGACCGAGACCGTCCCGACGACCGCCGCAGCGACCAAGCCGAGTGCTCGGAAGCGCGCTGTAGACCCCCATGCTGCCATGCGGATCACGCGCAGCCAGGCTGCGCACCCAGGCGCACGCAGCTCTTCCCCTTGGCCATACTTCCTCCTCCCCTGCTCGGTCCCCTCCGCTCGCAGCAGTTGCTACGGAGTTGAGGGTAGAGCGGTTTCGTGCGTCCCGCAAGGCAGATCGAAGTTGCCTCCGACGGCAATCCCCGTACTTTGCGAGGAAGTCGTGAGGGTGGCCCATTGGGCCGAGACCTCTTTCGTCGCGATCGTTGCGAGATGTTCAGGACCTTCGAGGGGTTGACTTAATCCCTCGATAAGGGCAATCTCCTGTGAAGGGGAAGTCAAAGTTGGGGGAGGACTAGGGGGGTGACTGGGGCCTTGGGTCGGCATGACCCGTCCGCGAAGCGGTCACGATCGCGGGCGGTATTTCGCCGTGCCCGCGTTCACTCATCGTCGCGCTCGCTCCCGATTCCGGATACTGGGGGATGCCTGCGTGAGCTGCTCCCCCTGTGCGATCTCGCGCGGGGGGAGAAGGCTTGACCGAGGTCGTTCCGGAGCGGGTGGTCGTTCACGAGGGGGTCGTGGTACCCGATGGGGTGTCCGTTCTCGAGGAGCTCGTCGTTCACGACGGCGTGGTTGCCCACGACGCCGTCGTTCACGACGGCGTGGCTGCTCACGACACCGTCGCCCAGCCGACTCCCGAGTACGGACCGACATTCGAAGTCGATGCGCAGAGTCGCAAGGGCTGGCGGTACCGCGAACGTTGGACCAGGCTTGGATTGGCAGGGCTTCTCGCTGCTCTCACGGGAGCGCTGCTCGCCGGCCAGACCTCGGTCCGAGGGGCTGGCCTGGTCGGTCTGACTGCGACGATCACCGCCGTCTGGCTCATCAGCCTGCGGCGGAGTGCCCGGTTCGCGCAGCAGCGGGAGCTCAAGCCGATCGTCGCAGCGCTGATCGGCACGGTCGTCGGCGCCGGCCTCATCTCGCTTCTCAACTTCTGGGTCCTCGACCTCGTGATCTCACCGCGCGAACTCGTCGTGATGGCCGGGAGTGTGTTCCTGCTCTCGGCAGGCTTCCAGGCCGTCGTCGCCCACGGGCTCAGCCCGCGACGCCGCGTCGTTCTCGTCGAGCCTGACGACGAGACCCGGGAGCTCATCGGCGAACTGCGCGAGCAGAGGGGCTCGGACTACGAGTGCATCGGCGTCGTCGAAGACGGCGTGTCGCCGAACGGCGTGCCGTTTCTCGGGAGGACCGGCAACCTGGTCGAGGTCCTGCGGCGTGATCGTCCGGACGTGCTCGTGTGCTCGGCCGACTCCCACGCCCGCACCGTCGATCGACTTCTCGATGCAGGCATGTCGTCCGTCCACGTGCTCGACACGCTCGAGTTCCAGGAGTGTGCCCTTCACCGCGTCGAGAGTCGGAGTGTGTCGCCCGCGTGGTTCGCGAGCGTCCTCGACATCAACCGGCAGAACTACTCGGCGCGCGCGAAGAGGGTCTTCGACGTCGTCGTCGCGTCGTTCGGCCTCGTCGTGACGCTCCCGCTCCTGCTCGTGATCCCCGTGCTCATTCGCCTCTCCGGGCCGGGGCCGGTGCTCTTCCGGCAGATGCGGATCGGGGAGTCCGGCGAGCTCTTCGAGATGCTGAAGTTCCGGTCGATGGTCCCTGACGCGGAGAACGGCCAGGCCGTGTGGGCCAGCGAGAACGATCCTCGCACCACCCGGATCGGCCGGGTCCTGCGCACGACCCGTCTCGACGAGCTCCCGCAGCTCTGGAACGTCGTTCGCGGTGAGATGAGCATCGTGGGGCCCCGGCCGGAGCGCCCCGAGTTCCTCGCGGTTCTCGGCGAGCACGTGCCGTTCTGGAGCCGACGCGATCTTCTCAAGCCGGGAATCACGGGCTGGGCCCAGGTGCACTTCGCCTACACGGCCGACATCACCGGAGCGGCCACCAAGCTCTCGTACGACCTCTACTACCTCAAGCACCGAAGCCTTGCTCTCGACGCGCTCATCGTGTTCAAGACCTTCCGGGTGCTCCTGTCTCGAAGTGGCGCGCGCTAGCCAGGGTCGGTTCCCTTCCCTGGCGGCCAGACGTCGGTCGTCCGGCTAGTGGCCACGAACGAACCGGGCGGTGGCTCGACCGGCGTCGCGGCCATGTCGATCGACGTCGAGGACTGGTTTCACGTCGAGAACCTGCGCCGCGTCGTCCCCCGCGACACCTGGCAGGCTCGGCAGCTTCGCGTCGAGAAGACCATGGATCGAATGCTCCAGCTGATGGCGGATTGCGGTGTGCGCTCGACGTGCTTCGTCCTGGGATCGCTCGCCGAGCGCGTTCCGGCTCTCGTCCGTCGCATCGCGGAGGCTGGGCACGAGATCGCGTCTCACGGCTACGACCACGAGCTGATCCACGAGTCGGACCCTGCCGCCTTCCGCACCGACGTCGAGCGGTCGAAGACGCTGCTCGAGGACATCTCGTATCGACCGGTACGCGGATATCGAGCACCGAGCTTCTCGTTGACCGACTGGGCCCTGCCCATTCTGCGAGAGGCGGGCTTCGAGTACGACTCCTCGTTGTTCCCGACGACGATCTCGCACTCCCGGTACGGGAGACCACCGGCGCTTCGGCGGAGAGATCCCGTGACGCGCGTGGACGGTGTCACCGTGGTCAGCCTGTCGTGTCTCCCGGTTCGAGACCACGCGCTCCCGTGGGCGGGGGGCGGCTACTTTCGCCTGATTCCCTACCCCGTCTTCAAGCGCGGAGTGAGGCGGATCCTCAAGTCGGGCAAGCCGTACGTCTTCTACATCCACCCGTGGGAGCTCGACGCGGGCCAGCCACGGCTCACCGGGCTGAAGCGGAGCGAGCGGATGCGACACTACCTCAACCTCGAGCGGACCGAGTCGCGGTGGAGCTCGCTTCTCCGGGACTTCGACTGGGTCACGATCGGCGAGCTCGTCTCGACCCACGAGAGCAACGGGAGCAATGGAACGCCCGATCAGTCCCGCAGTTCCCGCGGATACGCCCTCTCGTAGACGCGCCTGACTCTCTCGACCTCCTTCAGGTAGGCCAGCGTTTCGGGGAAGGCGATGCCGAGCCCCTGGCGCTGCCAGCGCTCGACGTTTCCCTGTCCCGCGTGGTAGGCGGCGAGCGCGAGCCGCGTCTCGCCGTACAGGTCGCGCAGGTGGTCGAGATACCACGTGCCGTAGCGGACGTTGATCTCGGGGTCGCGGAGGTCCGCGACGACGAAGCGCGTTCCGCCGGTTCGGAGCGCGATCCCCTTCGCCGTCGCAGGCAGGAGCTGCATGAGACCGACCGCGCCCGCTTCGGAGCGCGCGTTGGGATCGAATCGGCTCTCGACGTAGACCACGGCGGCGAGGAGAGCCGGATCGAAGCCGTGGTTTCGAGCATGGCCCCGCACGACATGGGCGTACTCGAGCGGGTAGCGCGTGCGCAGGTACCAGTCGGGCTCGGAGTCGACCACCCACGCCGCCGCGCCGGCAACCGCGAGCACGGCGAATGCTGCGACGGTCAGGATCCGCAGGGGAGTGCTCTCCGTCGAGTGTGGGCGCGGCGCAAGCTACGAGAGGTCACGTGCAACGCAGACACCGCAGAGAAGGTCGGATCGGCGCCCGTTACCTCTTGTCACGTGCCTCACCGTCCTCCCTGTCCGAAACGGTCTCCCGGGTCAGGGTAGCCATGACCTCTGCGACCCATTCGTCGAGCTCGTCGGGCGTTCCGGTGTTCACGTAGACGAAGTCGGCACGTTTCGCCTTCTCACGGTCCGACATCAACCTCGCCTCGCGGTCGTCCTTGTGTCCGCCGCGCCGCGCTTCGCGCAGTTTCGAGGGTGCCGTGACGAGGACGACTTTGTCGAACCGCGTCTCGCCACCCACTTCGTAGAGCAGCGGAACCTCGGTCACGCAGACCGCGGGGGGCTCCGGCAGCGACGCGAGCTGCTCCCGCCACGTCAGGTACTCGCGCGAGACGAGTGGGTGCAAGAGCTGCTCCAGGAAGTCGAGCGCATCTCGATCTCTGAAGACGCGGCGCGCGATCCGCTCACGATCCGGTCTCCCGTCGACGCCGAGGATTTCCTCGCCGAGCCGCGCAACGAGCGCTCGTCGGACGCCGTCATCGTTCGCGAGGAGGTGGTGGACGATCTCGTCGCTCGACACCGTCGCGGCGCCGTGTCGGCGAAAGCACTCGAGCGCCGTGGACTTCCCGGCACCGATCCCGCCGGTGATGGCGACCGCGAGTGGGCGAGGACTGGCGTCAGACCCCGTGGGGTCTGATCCCATCTCAGGTCGTGTCGGCCTGGTCGGAGCCGACCTCGACGGCCGCTTCCTCCGAGGGCTCGGCGCTGTCTCCCAGAGTGTCGGCCTGAGCCTCGACTTCCAGCTGCGGATCGACGTCCACCTCGACTTCCAGCTCCGCCTCGGTCTCGGCCTCGGACGCCGACTCGACGTCGTCTGCCAGTTCCGCGGCAACGGCGGAGGGGAACGCCTCCTCGGAGAGCTTGAGATCGGGCATCGTGTGTACCGATTCGGCGCCATCTGCGCGGGGAACGGGCTGCTCGCCCTCCTCGACCCGCTTGAGCGAGAGGGAGAGGCGTCGACGCTCGCCGTCGATCTCCAAAATTCGGACGTTGACCGCCTGGCCCTGCGAGACGACTTCGCGCGGATTCTCGACGTGGTGCGGCGCGAGCTCCGAGATGTGAACGAGACCCTCGACGCCGGGAAGGATCTCGACGAACGCGCCGAAAGTGACGACCTTCGCCACGCGACCTTCGACGACGTCGTCCTCGCGGTACGAGTCGAGGACCTGCTGCCAGGGGTCGGTCTGCGTCTGCTTGAGGCCGAGCGAGATCCGCTGGCGCTCGCGGTCGATGTCGAGCACCTTCACGTTGACGGTCTGCCCGATCTCGAGCACCTCCGACGGATGGTTCACGTGACTCCAGGAGAGCTCGGAGATGTGGATGAGCCCGTCCATCCCGTCGAGGTCGACGAACGCACCGAAGTCGACGATGTTGGAGATCTGGCCCTCGATCACGTCGCCGGGATTGAGCCGGTCGAGGATCGCCTGACGCATCTCCTTGCGCTCGTCCTCGAGCACGGCGCGCCGCGAGAGGACGACGTTGTTACGCGAGCGGTTGAGCTCGATGACCTTGCAGCGCAGCTCTTTCCCGAGGAACTCGTCGAGGTCCTGGACGCGCCGGATGTCCACGAGCGAGGCGGGAAGGAAGCCGCGGACGCCAAGGTCGAGGATGAGACCGCCCTTGACGACCTCGATCGTCTTGCCGACGACCGGCTCGCCCGACTCGGCCGCAGCCTCGATCCGCTTCCACGCGAGCTCGAAGCGGGCGCGTTTCTTCGAGAGGATCAAGCGCCCCTCTGCGTCCTCCTTGGTCAGAACGAGCGCGTCGATCTCCTCGCCGATGGAGACCTCGTCCGCCGGGTTCACCGAACGCCGGATCGTCAGCTCGGCGACCGGGATGACGCCCTCGGACTTGTAGCCGATGTCCACGAGGACCTCGTCCTTGTCCACACGCACGACCGTGCCGTGGACAACTTCCCCTTCGTTGATCTCGGGAAACGAGGCTTCGTAGTCCGGAACGAGCTCCCCGTCGGGCCCCTGAACCCACACTCCATCCTCGCTTACTGCAGCCTTCTCTGCGATGTCGTTCGGCATCGGAGCGCGGAGTATAGCCGGGTCACAGCCTTCTCATAACCCCTTTTCTCCCGCCTGCCAGGGGTCGAAATCGGACAGCGTTATCCACAGCACGTACGTTCGGGGCGGGGTGCCCGGGCTGCACGTCTCGTCTAGGACTTCGCCTCCGCCCAGTCGTCTCCGAGGCCCACGTCCACGGCCAGCGCTGGGTCGAGCGCGTACGCACCCACCATCTCCTCGCGCACGAGCTCGCGGACGGACGACACCTCCGGGTCCGGCACCTCGAGCAGGAGCTCGTCGTGCACCTGCAGCACCAGGCGAGCGCCCCTCCCCTCCTCGCGCAGACGACGGTGGATCGCCACCATCGCAATCTTGATGATGTCGGCGTTCGAGCCCTGCATCACGAAGTTGACGGCCACGCGCTCGCCGAAGCCGCGCGTCTGACGGTTCGACGCCCGTAGTTCCGGGATGGGCCTCCGCCGGCCGAGCAAGCTCGTCGCGTAGCCGTCCTCGCCCGCCTGGGCGATCGTCCGGGCGATGAAGGCCTGCACGAGCGGAAAGCGAGCGAGGTAGGCATCGATGTACGTCTGCGCCTGCTCCTTCGGGATGTCGAGGTTCTCGGACAGTCCGAAGGCCGAGATCCCGTAGACGATGCCGAAGTTGATCATCTTCGCGACGTTGCGCTCGTCCTTCGTCAGCGTCGCGGGGTCCTTCCCGAGCACTTCGGCCGCGGTCGCCGTGTGGATGTCCTCGCCGCGCTGGAAGGCCTCACGCAGTTTCGGCTCGCCGGAGACGTGGGCGAGGATCCGAAGCTCGATCTGGGAGTAGTCGGCGGAGAGGAGCCGGTGCCCGGGTTCCGCGACGAACGCGGAGCGGATCTCGCGGCCGAGCTCGGTCCGGATGGGGATGGCCTGCAGGTTCGGGCTCGATGTCGAGAGCCGGCCCGTCGCCGCGACCGTCTGGTTGATCGTCGTGTGCAGCCGCCCGTCGTCTCCGATGAGCGCGGGCAGCGGCCCGAGATAGGTGTTGACGAGCTTCGTGAGCTCGCGCCACTCCTCGATCGCCGGGACGATGTCATGCTCTGCGCGGATCGCCCTCAGCACCTTCCCGTCCGTCGAGTACCCGGTCTTCCCCTTCCGGCCGGGCGTCAGCCCGAGCTTCTCGAAGAGGACACGCCCGAGCTGCTGCGGCGATCCGAGGACGAACTCCTCGCCCGCTAGCTCGTACGCTCTGGCCTCGAGCTCCTCGATCCGGTCGGAGAGGCGCGCAGTGATCTCGCCCATCCGATAGGTGTCGATGCGGACGCCCGCGTCCTCCATCTCACCGAGCACGACGGTGAGCGGAAGCTCGATCTCGCGGTAGAGATGCTCGGAGCCCCGCTCCGCGACCTTCGCGGCGAGCGGGCTCGCCAGGCGGCGCGCCGCCTCGGCGTGCCTGACCAGCGCCGCAGTCTCCTCCTCTGCGGGCGGATCCGGCTCGAGCTCGATCCCGTACTCGGCCATGAGGTCGTCGAGCAGGTACTCGGCGCGCGCCGGGTCGATCAGGTACGCCGCGATCATCGTGTCCTCGGCAACCGGCACGCCCAGACGCAGCGGCTTCGCGTCGTGCACTGCCACTTCGCAGTCGCTGAGCGCGGCTGCGAGGCGATCGGAACGAGCGACCACCACCTCGCGGTCCGTAGCGATCGCAACGCGCCCGGTATCGGCAGCGATCCCCACACGACCGGTCCTGGGAGGAAGCTCACCCTCCCGCCAGCGAATCGCCTGCGACTCCGCGACGACGCGTTCCGCGGCGGGAAGCGCCTCGTCCAGCGTGTCCACGCGGCCGAGGAGGGCGCGGAACTCGAAGCGGCGGAAGATCTCCTTCAGCTGCGAGCGGTCCGGCGGGCGGGAGACGAGGTCGTCTGCATCGACGTCCAGCCCGAGATCCCGCCTCATCGTCGCGAGGAGCTTCGAGGCTCTCGCCTGCTCCGCGTGCTCGGATACGGCCTTCGAGCGGGCCGGAGAGAGGTCCGACGCGTGCTCGAGCACGCCTTCGAGAGACCCGTACTGCGCGATCAGCTGTCCTGCGGTCTTGTCCCCGATTCCGGGAATCCCCGGAATGTTGTCGCTCGGGTCACCCTTGAGCCCGATGAAGTCGGGCACCTGGTCGGGGCGTACCCCATAGCGCAACTCGACACGTTCGGGTGTGTAGACGTGGACGTCCGCGACGCCGCGTGGGGTCATCATCAGGCAGACGTTCTCGGAGACGAGCTGGAAGGCGTCACGGTCGGTCGAGACGACGCACGTCTTGATGTCCGCTTCGTCGGCGCGCGTCGCCAGCGTTGCGATGACGTCGTCGGCCTCCCAACCCTCGAACTCGAGGTTCCGATACCCGAACGCCTCCACGATCGGACGGAAGTGTGGGAACTGCTCGCGCAGGAGATCGGGCATCGGGCGGCGCTCGGACTTGTACTCGGCGTCGATCTCCTTGCGGTGCACGGGCTTCGTGTCCCAGGCGACGGCGACACCGCGCGGCCGGTAGTCCGAGAGGAGCTTGAACAGCATGTTCGTGAAGCCGAGAAGCGCGTTCGTCGGCTGTCCGTCGGTCGTCTGCAGCTCCTCGGGGAGCGCGAAGAATGCGCGGTACGCGAGGTTGTTCCCGTCCACGAGGAAGAGCTCCGCGTCCCTGACGGGGGCGTCGTCGAGCTCGAGCTCCTCCCCGGTCAGCGTCTTCGGACTCACGCGCGCACCTCGCCGGCACTGGCTCTCACCGGGCCGAGCCCGGCTCCGCCCTTGGCCGAGGCCGCTCGCGGCACGATGCGTCGCGCTCGCCTCCCTTGCGAGCAGCGCCCGAGGTGTGCGCGGAGCTGCTCGGCGGGCAGGAAGGATGTCACCTCTCAACCGTATCTACCCTGGTCGCGTGCGGCGTGTCCCCCTCCTCTCGGGCTCGCGTGTCGTCGTCTGTCCCGCCGGCGACGAGGACGTCGTCATCCGCCCACCACCTCCTCCGACGCGTGTCGTCGACGCCGGGCCAGCGGCGCTCGATGCGCTGCAATTCCCGCTCTCGGGGCCATCGTTGCGCGCGCTCGCGACCCGTGGAGGGCGCGCGACGATCGTCGTCGAGCCGCCCGCTCTTCCTCTCCCGGGCGTCGCGCTCGACCCGCGCCGGGACGCTCTCGCGGCCGTGATCGCGGCACTCGAAGAGACGGGCATCGACGACGAGCGGCAGACGATCCTCGTCGCGGGCGGGCTCGGCCGGCGCCTCCGGCAGCGCGAGCTCGAGCGTCTCCTGCCACCGCCGCAAGCGCGGGCGTTCCGCGGAAGCGTCGTCGTCCACGACGCCGAGTCCGCCGACCTCGTCCCGCTCGCCGGCGACATGCGGGCTCATCGCGCGCTCGTCGAGACCGATCTCGTCCTCGTCGCCACCGCGGCCGAGACCGCCCTTCACGGTGGGGCGGGAGCACTCCTCGCATCGTGCGACGCCGGAACGCAACGTCGCACGGCGAGCATCGACTCGCTTCTCCAGGCCTCGGGCGCTCCCGAGTGGGAGATCGCGGTCGAGGTCGAGTCGGCGATCGCCGAGCGGGTTCCGCTGATCGGCCTCTCGCTCAGCCTCGACCATCCGCGGCTGACAGGGAGATTTCGAGGCTATCCGCACGACGACGCATCGCTCGAGCACGTCGTGCGGTCGCCGTTTCGGCGCCTCTACTCAGTCCTCCCGGGCGGAGTGAGAAGGAGCATCCTGCGCGACCAGGGGCGCCGACTCTCGGCCATCGCCGCATACGCGGGACTGCCGTCCGTCGCGCACGCGGAGGCGTTGCTGCGGTCGATCGAGCTGCGCGCCGTCCGCCTCCCGGAGCCGCTCGACGCGCTCGTCGTGGGGGTCCCCTGGGCGGGCTCCCACTACCCGCGCGAGGCGCTCAATCCCATCACGTCCGCCGCGATCTCACTCGGACTCGTCCTGCGGCTGTGGCGCGACGCGTTCCCGATCGTTCCCGGCGGCACGCTCGTCCTCGTCCACTCGCTGCTCCGATCGTTCGCGCACGAGACGCAGGATCCGTACCGGCAGCTGTTCGGGGCGCTCGGCGCGAGGAGGCCCGACGCGATCGAGCGGGCGGAGCAGGCGGCCGCGAACGACGCTCGGGCGATCGACGCCTATCGGGCCGGTCGAGCCTGCCACCCGATCCTCCCCCACGTGGACTGGGCGGGTTGCGCACCGGCGCTCGAGCGCCTCGGCCGGGTGATCGTCGCGGGCTCGCGGGATGCCATCGCAGCGCGGACGCTCGGATTCGTGCCGAGCCACTCGCTCGCAAGCGCGCTCGAGATCGCCCACGGCGTCGCCGGCGGGCGTGCTCGCGTGGGGATCCTGCTCGCGCCGCCGTATGCGCCGCTGCTCGTCGGCTGACTAGGTCTCGCCGAGGTAGGCCTTGCGGACCTGCTCGTTCTCCCGGAGAGCCTTCGCGTCGTCGGCGAGTGCCACGTTGCCGGTCTCGAGGACGTACCCTCGGTTTGCGACCTCGAGTGCCATGAGGGCGTTCTGCTCGACGAGGAGAACAGGTGTGCCCTGTTTGTTGATCTCGACCACGATCTCGAAGATCCGCTCGACGAAGATCGGGGCGAGCCCCATCGACGGCTCGTCCAGCAGGAGCAGCTTCGGTCGCGCCATGAGCGCCCGGCCGATGGCCAGCATCTGCTGCTCCCCTCCGGAGAGGGTGCCCCCTTTCTGAGTGCGACGCTCGTGCAGGCGCGGGAAGAGAGAGAAAACACGCTCGAGGTCTTCGTCGTAGTCGGCACCCTTCTGGCGCTGGTAGGCGCCCATCTCGAGGTTCTCGACGACGGACATACGAGGGAAGATCCGACGTCCCTCCGGCGACTGCGAGATCCCCATCTTCACGATCTCGTGCGCGGGCAACTCCGTGATCTCCTCCCCGCGAAAGACGATCGTGCCCGTGCGAGGGTGGTTGAGCCCGTTGATCGAGCGGAGGGTCGTGGACTTCCCGGCTCCGTTCGACCCGATCAGGGTCACGATCTCCCCTTCCCGGACATCGAGCGAGATGCCCTTGAGGGCGTGGATCGTCCCGTAGTACGTGTGGACGTCCTTCAGCTCCAGGAGGACTTGCGGGGCGACGCTCATGCGGTCGCAGCCGTCCCCAGGTAGGCCTCGATCACGCGCGGGTCGTGCTGCACCTCGGACGGCGTCCCCTCGCTGATCTTCTCGCCGTAGTCGAGCACGCTCACACGGTCGGAGACGCCCATGACGACCTTCATGTCGTGCTCGATGAGCAGGACCGTCAGGTCTTTCTCGTCACGGAGCCGGCGGACGAACTCGATGAAGTCGGCCGTCTCCTGCGGGTTCATCCCGGCCGTCGGCTCGTCCAGGAGCAGGAGCACGGGCTCTGCGGCGAGTGCCCGCGCCACCTCGAGACGACGCTGGTCGCCATATGGAAGGTTCTTCCCGTACTCGTCGTGATGGCGGCGAGCGAGGCCACAGTACGAGAGCAGCTCGCGGGCACGAGCTTCGGCGTCGGCCTCCTCCCGCTTGATGCGCGGCGTGCGGAGGATCGACGCCAGGATCCCGCCCTTCAGGCGACCGTGCATTGCGACCTGGACGTTCTCGACGGCGCTCATGTTGTGAAAGAGGCGGATGTTCTGGAAGGTGCGGGCCATCCCGAGCTTCGTG
The DNA here is from genome assembly GCA_035457765.1 of Gaiellaceae bacterium. GTDB lineage: Bacteria > Actinomycetota > Thermoleophilia > Gaiellales > Gaiellaceae > GMQP-bins7. The sequence continues at coordinate 4,559 of DATIBA010000097.1, read as the reverse complement.
ACCTTGTGCGGGGGGAGACCCGTGATCCGGACGCCGTGGAACGCCACCTCGCCGGCAGTCGGCTTGTACACGCCCGTGAGGCAGTTGAAGAACGTCGTCTTGCCCGCCCCGTTCGGGCCGATCAGGCTCACGATCTTCCCTTTGGGAATGGTGAAGTCGACGTCGTTCACCGCGACGAGTCCTCCGAACTCCTTGCGCACCTCGCGCGCGTCGAGGAGGAGGCCGTTGCCGCTGGAGGACGGATCCTGGGCGTCCGTCACGTGGCTCCCCGCCGCACGTCGTACAGGTCGCCGTACGTCGTTTCGGGACCCTCCTCTTCGGCCTCGTGCAGCTCCGCCTTACGGCGCGCGCTCGGGATGATGCCCTCGGGACGGAGCAGCATCATCGAAACGAGCAGGATCCCGAAGATGAGGAACTTGTACTTCGGGACCTCGATCGACTGGTCGATCCCGACCAGGTCGATGCCGTCGTTGACCCTCTCCCCGATCTTGTCGAGACCCGTCACGTTGAAGTACTGGATCAGGATCGCCCCCAGGATCACCCCGTAGACGTTCCCCATCCCTCCCACGATGACCATGCAGAGGACGACGATCGAGATGTTGAAGAAGAAGCTCGTCGGGAACACCGAGCCGATGAAGGAGCCGTAGTAGGCACCGACGATGCCGCCGAAGATCGCGCCGATCCCGTAGGCCCAGAGCTTCGTCCGCATCAGCGGCACGCCCATCGCGGACGCCGCGACCTCGTCCTCGCGGACCGCGACCCACGCGCGTCCGATCTTCGACCGCTCGAGGCGCTTGATGACGAAGACCGTTATGAGGACGAGCGCGACGATCGTGAAGTACCAGGGCTCGAGCTCGTTCGCCGAGAACCGGTCGGGCAGGAAGCCTCCGGTAGCGGAATCCAGGTCGTCTCCGAATCCAGGTCTGTCCAGTTGGCGGACGCCGCGAACGCCGTTCGTGAGGTTGACGTTCGTGAAGTCGATGAAGGGCGGGCCGCCCTGCAGGCCCCCCGGGACGGGCAGCTTGTCCGCATTGCGGAAGACGTCCGGGATGATCTCGCCGAACCCGAGCGTCACGATGGCCAGGTAGTCGCCCCGCAGCCGCAGCGTGGGCCAGCCGATGATCACGCCCGCGATCGCGGCGACGGCCCCTGCGAGAAGGAGGACGAACCAGAAGTTGAGGTGGATCCCCGGTATCGCCTCCGACGCCGTCGACCCCAGATGGACGTTCACTCCCGAAAACTTGTCCGAGGCGAACCAGGCCACCGCGTACGCGCCGAGGGCGAAGAACGCCACGTAGCCCAGGTCGAGCAGGCCCGCGAAGCCGACCACGATGTTCAATCCGAGCGCGAGCATGATGTACACGCCGATGCTCACGATCACGTCCTGCTTCAATCCGAGCGCGTCCAGGGTCAGGTAGCTGAACGGCGTGACGTCGAACCAGAACGGATACGTGAGGACGAGCGCGATCAGCACCCACGGGAGCCAGCGTTTCCAGCCCGAGAAAGCGCGCTCTGCCCGCGCACGCGGCGCCGTCTCGGTCATTGGCCCTCGGGGACCCGCTCGCCGAGGAGACCGGACGGGCGAAAGACGAGAATCATGATGAGGATCGTGAAGATCACGCTGTACGTCCAGCGGGCGTCCCCGAAGCCGTCGTTGTACGCGGCGATGAGCCCGAGCAGGATGCCTCCGAGAACCGCGCCCGTGAGGTTCCCGATACCGCCGAGCACGGCTGCGGTGAAGGCGATCAGGCCGAGTCGGAAGCCGAGCTGGAAGTACGTCGTGCCGACGTAGAGTGCGTAGACGACCCCGCCCGCCCCGGCGAGCGCGCCGCCCAGCGCGAACGTGAACGCGATCGTCCGGTTGACGTCGATTCCCATCATCGCGGAGGCGTCGCGGTCCTGGGCCGTCGCGCGCATCGCCTTGCCCGGCTTCGTCGCCTTGACGAGGTACGTGAGCGCGAACAGGACCGGGATCGTGATGAGGAGGACCATGAGGTCCTTCACCGTGTAGTAGACGACGCCGTCGACCTCGACCACCGGCGTCGCCGGGATCAGCTCGGGTACCGGGACGCGCCCGGCGCCCTTCCACGAGAGACCGATCCCTTGGAGGATGAACGAGAAGCCGATGGCCGTGATCAGGGCCGCGAGTCGGGGTGAGGCGCGAAGCGGCTTGTAGCCGATGCGCTCGATCGTGACGTTGATGATCATGCAGAAGAGCATCCCGAGCACGAGGGCGGCGCCGATCGCGTACGCCTTTGCCCATCCGGAGGACGTCGCCGACACGGCCGTGCCCAGCGGGATCGCGAGCGTGCCGAACAGGAGCGGGATCTGAAACGACCCGTCCACGAAGATGGACTGGGCCTGGAAGCTCCCGAGCATGAAGTTGTCGCCGTGGGCGAAGTTGATGAGCTCGATGATCCCGTACACGAGCGTGTACCCGAGCGCAACGAGCGCATAGATCATCCCGTTCGAGAGCCCGATGACCGTGACCTGCGCGAACCGCTGCGGGTCGTCGATCGCCTCGCCGATGAGCCAGTAGCCGAGGGCGAGGACGATCAGCGCCCCGAAAAACCAGCGCAGTAGGTCGGAGACCGGCGGGCGCTTCCGGACTGCGAGAGGTGCGGGGACCGGAGTCTCTGTCATCGGTCAACTGGTGAAGGGGCCGGTTCGAGCCCGGCCCCTTCACGTGGAACGCGGTACTGCCCTTACCCGGCCGCCGCCTTGGCCTGCTGCCAGACCCAGGAGCCGCCTTCGGCCTTGTAGATCGACTCCGTCCCTGCGGCCGGATCGCCGTTCTCGTCGAACGAGAACGACCCGAACACGCTGTCGGAGAGGTTCGTCTCGAAGAGCTTCGCGACGATGTCCTCCCTCGTCCCGTCGGAGCGGGCGATCGCGTCGAGGAGGACCTGCGCGGCTGCTGCCGCGTAGACCGTGTAGACCTCGATGTTCGTGTCCGCGCCGATCTTCGCCTTGAAGTCGGTGATGAACTGCGCGCCGGCTCCCGTCAGCTTGTCCGGCGGCTGTGTCGGGGCGGTTCCGTAGGCACCGTTGACGTTGTTGATTCCACCTTCCTCGAAGAGCGAGGAGAGGACGAACCCGTCGGAGACGAGCAGCTTCACCGCCTCGTTGTCACCGACGATCGCGACCTTGTCCTTGACCAACTGGCCGCCGTTGTTCGTCGAGACGCCCCCGAGGTAGATGCCGTCCGCCCCGGTCGCCTTGATCTTCGTCATCAGGGCCGTGTAGTTGGGCGCATCCTTGTCCCAGCCCTCATGGCCGACGACCTCGAGGCCGATCTCCTTCGCCGCGCCTTCGAACGCGTCCGCGACGCCCTTCCCGTACAGCTCCTTGTCGTCGAGGATGAACACCTTCGTCACGCCGAGGTCGTCCTTCATGAACGCGGAGCCGACCTTCCCCTGGAAGAGGTCATGGGCCACGACGCGCACGTAGTTGCGCGTGCCGGACGGGTAGTACTTGTCGGGCTCACCCGCTTCCGTCCCGGGCCCTGCGACCGTCAGACCCTGGTACGTGTTCGCCGGGCTGACCATCCCGAGACCAGCCTCGTTCAGGATCGGGATCTCGATCGCGGCGCAGCCCGAGTTGTACGTCCCGATGTTGCCCACTATCGACTCATCGTCGACGAAGGTGCGGGCGTTCTCGGCGCATTTCGCCTCGTCCCACTTGCCGGCCGCGGCGGTCGCGTCATCGAACGCCTCGAACTCGATCGTGTAGTCGCCCGCCTTGTTGTCGGCCTGCTCGAGGATGAATTGAATCGCCTCGTTCATCTGGGTCGTCTGCACGCGATCGGAGCCCTGCAGCGGCAGGTCGGAGACGATCTTCAACGTCTTTCCGCCGCCGTCCCCGCCGCCGCAGCCCGCAGCGACGAACGCGAGAGCGGCCACGAGGAGCCCGAGAACGGCAAGCACACTCTTCTTTGCAGTCAATCTGTTCCTCCTCACCTGGATGACCGATCAGCGCCGGAAGTATCTGCCCTCCGGCCTTCGAACGCAACCGATATGCGTACCGGGGCAACCGAGCCGCAACGCTGGCCCGGACTCCCGAGGCTCCGAGGATGCCCGTCGCGCGGCCGGCGCTACGATCGTCCGAACAGCCGGAGTGGCGGAACTGGCAGACGCGCGGGACTCAAAATCCCGTGTCCCAAGGGACGTGTGGGTTCGACCCCCACCTCCGGCATACGCCCGGGTGCGAGACGGGCCCGAGTAGTCTGCCGTCGACATGCGTCTGGCCGTTCTCACCGGAGGCGGGGACGTCCCCGGCCTCAACCCGTGCATCAAGGCCTTCGTGACGCGGGTCACCGCCGCCGGACACGATGTCGTCGGGATCCGCCGCGGGTGGGCGGGACTCCTCGAGTGCGATCCGGACGACCCGGCCAGCGTGGCCGCCAACGCTCAGCACCTCGACCGTGCGGTCGTCCGGACGATCGACCGCAGCGGCGGGACGATGCTGCACACGTCGCGGACGAACCCTGGAAACGTCCGGGCGAGCGAGGTCCCGGCATTCCTGGCAGGTCGCGTGGACGGCGATGGCCCTTTCGACCT
>DATIBA010000096.1:0-22019 GCA_035457765.1 Gaiellaceae bacterium | reverse complement strand
GTTCGAACAGCGCCGCAGCGAAAAATGGGTCAGACCACGAGCTCTCTGTCCGCGGGAACGAATGCCCTCCTGAGGCTTGGGGCGGCTCCGGTTACGCGCGTCGCCGACGTGCTCGAGCTCTTCGGCCTTGATCCAGCCGGGCCGCCGAGCTCTCCGCTCGGGCCCGAGGCGGACGCGCTCCTGGCGATGCTTCGCGAGCGCGCGCTCACGGCCGACGAGCTGATGCGAGCGTCGGGGCTGGCGGCGGCTCAGGGTGGGGCTGCGCTCATCGAGCTCGAGCTCGCAGGCCGGGTCACGCTGGAGGACGGTGTCTATCGCGGAGCCCTCTAGGATCGGCTCGAACAGAGCGGCCGCCCACAAGGGATCAACGGGGCAGTCGGCGTACCCCCGGCATCTTCGGATTAACCACAATAGGCAATAGGTGGCGTCGCTGATGTCTTGGTGCAGCCGACGCGCCAGCTTCGTTGGCTTCAGAGAGGTGATCGCGTATGTCGACTCCTAGCGTCGCCGTGCCGGCGGTTCGTCCGACTACGGCTCCCGCGGAAGACGTTGAGCGGTACGCAGCGGTGAGGCAGTACTCCCTCGCCCAGATCCTCGCCGTGTGGGCGGCAGCGGTTCTTCCGATGGCAGTGCTGGCGTGGCTCGTCGCTCCGGCCCTCGAGGACAACTTCAGCGGGACCGGGAACGTGCCCATGGCGAAGGCTCTGCTCGTCTGTCTCACCGTCGGCCTGATCTGGCAGTTCTTCCTTGTCGCCGTCCTCGTCTGGCGAGAGCAGCACACCTTCCGCTGGTCGAGGCTCAAGGATGCGCTCTGGCTCCGTTCGCCGCGGAGCCCGCGGAGCGGCCGCGTCGGCGGCAGGCTGTGGCTGATCCTGATCCCGCTGATCGTGCTGTTCGCTGTCGGGTCGATGCTCCCAGCCGTCGGCGTGCCGGAGGACAGGGACTTCGCAGCGTTTCTGGACTCGGATGCAGGTCAGAGCTTCTTGAGCGGTGCCTGGGGCTGGTTCGGCCTCATCATTCTCATGCAGATCTTCAACACCGTTCTAGGTGAGGAGCTGCTCTTCCGCGGGCTGCTCCTGCCGCGCATGAACGACGTCTTCGGACGTGGTGACTGGGTTGCGAACGGCGTCTTGTTCGGTTTCTACCACGTCCACATGCCGTGGGTCATGCCCGCGACGCTGGTGATCGACACGTTCGCGCTCGCGTATCCGTCCAAGCGGTACCAGAGCGCCTGGATCGGGATCGTCGTGCACAGCGTCCAGAGTCTCGTCGTCGCGATCCTCGTTCTCACGTTCGTCGTCTGAGGAGGCATCCGCCGATGTCGCGCTTCCTCGCACCACTGACTGTGCGCGGGCTGATCCAGCCTTCAGGCTCGCCCCTGAACACGGATCGGCTCGAACAGTGCCGCCAACAACTGGTGAGAGGACGAGCTCTCTGTCCGCGGGAACGAATGCCCTCCTGAAACTTTGGCGCGGCTCCGTCGCGCGCACTGCCGACGTACTCGAGCTCTTCGGGATCACTCCCGTCGAGCTGTCTCGAGCAGTTCTCGGGACCGATGCTCGTGCCCTGCCGGCCGTGCTCGAGTACGGTCCGCTCACCGCGGACGAGATCGCGCGTGTGGCGGGCTTGGAGCCGGCGCCGCTCTCGGCGTCGCTGCTCGAGCTCGAGCTTGCCGGGCGGGTGACGCTCGAGGACGGTGTCTATCGAGCGGCGATGTAGGTGCTCGCCACTAGGATCGCACTCGATGACGACGGTCTCGTACTGGCTCGCCGAGCCTCACGATCCGCTTTCGGCCGTCCGCCTCGACGGGGCCCCTGACATCGCCGTCGTCGGGGGTGGAATCACGGGCTGTGCCTGCGCCCTCGCGCTCGCGGAGGCCGGCAAGCGCGTGCGGCTCTACGAAGCTCGCGAGGTCGCTGGGGGAGCTAGCGGTCGCAACGGCGGGTTCGCCCTGCGAGGGGGCTCCGCTCCGTACCCGGTGCTCGTCGAGTCGATCGGCAGCGAGCGAACGGCGACCCTCTGGCGGTGGACGGAGGCCGCGCTCGTTGAGCTCGCGAAGGTCGCAGGAGACGCCTTTCGACCGACTGGAAGCCTTCGACTGGCCGCGGACGAAGAGGAGCGGGAGGAGCTCCGAGCCGAGTACGAGGCGCTCCGGGCGGGAGGCTTCGCGGCGGAGTGGCATGACGAGCTCCCGGCGCCGCTCGACGGAAGGTATCCGGGCGCGATCTTCCACCCACCCGACGGCGTGCTGCACCCTGCACGGCTCGTCCGGCGCCTCGCGACGCGAGCTGCAGACGCCGGGGTCGAGATCCGCCAGCACACTCGAGTCGGCTCCTTACGTGAGACGGCGGCCGAGACGGTCGTCGTCGCGACGGACGGCTATCCGAGCGGGCTCCTCGGCGATCTCGAGGGACTCATCGTCCCGACGCGAGGCCAGGTGATCGCGACCGAGCCCATCGGCGAGAGACTTTTCGAGGTTCCGCACTACGGACGCCACGGCTTCGACTACTGGCACCAGGCGACGGACGGCCGAATCGTCGCGGGCGGCTTCCGGGACGTGTCGTTGGACACGGAGTTCACGGCCGACGAGGTGACGACTCCGGTCGTGCAGGACGCTCTCGATCGCTTCGTCGAGTCGCACCTCGGACGCCGTGTGCGCGTCGACTACCGTTGGGCGGGGATCTTCGGGATGGTCTTCGATTTCCTTCCGGTGGTGGGGCCCGTGCCGGGGCAGGACGGCCTCTGGGTCGCGGGCGGCTACTCGGGGCACGGCAACGTGCTGGGTTTCGCCTGTGGACGGCTCGTCGCGCAGGCGATTCTCGGCGACCGCGACCCGCTGCTCGATCTCTTCGAGCCTGCGAGACTCCTCGCGGCGTAAGAGGCAGCTAGAGGAGGATCTCGACGGCGAGCTCCGCCGAGCAACCGTTCTTGAGCAGATCGACGGCGCCGTGGAGGTCGATTTCGAGGCTCACAGCGAGAAGGAATGCGCTCTTGGAGTCGTATCCTGCCCGCTCGAGCTCTTCCTGGCGCCATTGCTCGACCCGGTCGATCTCGGGGGCGTACGGGGCCTCGGGCTCTGCCGCAGTCAGTCGGTCGCCCTTGTGCACGTCTCAAGGGAACCACGCAACCCGGCGCGCTGCCAGCCTCATCGGTATGGATCTCCCCTGGTCAGAGGGGCAGGAAACGGCGGGTACATCACCCCCCGTCCGTGCCGAGCGGTGGACTACAGGCTGAGAGTCTGCAACTCGAGCTCGTCGGCCTTCGAATACGCGAGCTTCGCGACCGCCAGGTCCTGGATCGCGAGGCCGGTCGAGTCGAAGAGGGTGATGTCGCCCGCGCTCCGCCGCCCGTCTGCCTCGCCGACCAGCACGGCTCCGAGCTCGGTGACGTCCGCGCGCCGGACGAGGCCGGCGGCCACGGCGGCAGCGAGCTCGCCACCGTGGCTCGCCTGCTCCCAGTCGTCGCAGAAGAGACGGGCTCGACCGAGCTCTGTGACCGCGACTTCGGCTTTCCCGGGGCCGTCGGCGCCCATGAGCGAGACGTGTTGACCAGGCTCGAGCGAGCTTTCCGGATAGAGGATCTCCGCCCCAGGAGTAACCGTGAGCACCACCTCGCAGGCGAGCGCTTCGGCGACGCTGGGAGCCACTCGAGCGCCGAGCTGCTCGCCGATGATGCGACGCCGGCTCTCGTCGACGTCCCAGATGAGCGGCTGTGCTCCGTGCGCCATGAGCATGCGCACCGCCTCGGCACCGTTCACTCCGCAGCCGATGACGGCGTACGAGGAGGCCTCCGGCCGACACAACGTGTTCGCAGCCAGCACGCCGGCGGCGGCGGTGCGGAGAGCGGTGACAGCTCCCGCGTCGAGGACGGCGAGGAGACGGCCGTCCTCGGCGTCGGAGAGCACGACCAGGCCCGCCACCGTCGGCAGTCCCCGCCCGGGATTCCCGGGAAAGGACGTGACCCACTTGAGGAGCGCATGGCCGCCGCCGATCGCGGGCATGGCACGAAAGTCGCCCGCCGGGTAGTTCGTGAGGTAGACCTTCGGCGACATCGACCATTCGCCTCGCGTGTACGCGACGAACGCGTCGCGAACCGCGTCGTATGCCTCGTGCGGGCTCACCGCGATGTCTACGTCCCGCGCTGTGAAGACAGGAATCACGCGTCGAGCGTACCGCTCTGATTGACTCGCGTTCTCGATGAACCCGGCGGTGTCCATTCGCGGCCTCCGTGTCGTGCGCGGCGGGCGCGAAGTGCTGCACGCGATCGACCTGGACGTCGCGCCCGGGTCCGTCACCGGCCTGCTCGGACCGAGCGGAAGCGGAAAGAGCACGCTCCTCCGCTCGATCGTGGGGACCCAGATCGTCGAAGCAGGAACCGTCACCGTCCTCGGTCTCTCGGCCGGGTCCCGAGCACTGCGATCGCGTGTCGGCTACATGACGCAGTCGGTATCGGTCTACGACGACCTCACGGTCGACGAGAACCTTGCGTACTTCGGACGCATCGTCGACGTCGACAGCGCTCGTAGTCACCGAGTGTTGGAGCGAGTCGGCCTCTCGTCCCACAGAAACCAGGTCGTCCGTACGCTCTCCGGTGGCGAGCAGGCGAGGGTGTCCCTCGGGGCGGCGCTCCTGAACGAGCCCGAAGTGCTCGTGCTCGACGAGCCGACGGTGGGACTCGACCCGCTGCTGCGCCGCGATCTCTGGGCGTTCTTCCACGAGCTCGCCGCCGGGGGGACCACTTTGCTGGTCTCGAGTCACGTGATGGACGAAGCCGCTAGGTGCGACAGCCTCGTCCTTCTGCGGGAGGGCTCGATTCTGGCGCAGGCGACGCCGGACGAGGTGCTCCGGCGGACCGGCCACGACGATCTCGACGAAGCCTTCCTCGAGCTCGTCGAGCGAGGGCGCGAATGAGCGCGCGGGCGACGAAAGCAACCGCGGGGCGGGTGCTCAGACAGTTGCGTCGGGACCCGCGCACGATCGCGCTGATCGTCGTCGTCCCGTGCGCACTCGTGATCCTCGTCGACCAGCTCTTCGCGGACAGACAGTCCGTGTTCCAGCGGGTCGGCGTGCCGCTGCTGGGTCTCTTCCCGCTCGTTTCGATGTTCCTCGTCACGTCCATCACGATGCTGCGCGAGCGAACGTCGGGAACGCTGGAACGACTGCTCACGCTTCCGCTCGAGAAGCTCGACCTGCTCTTCGGCTACGCGACCGCCTTTGCGGTCGTCGCCGCAGTGCAGGCGACGATCGTGTCGCTCGTCGGCTTCGGCCTTCTCGATCTGACGGCAGCCAACTCGAAAATTCTCGTCATCGCGTTGGCGGTCGCGAATGCGGTCCTGGGGATGGCGCTCGGCCTGTTCTTCAGTGCCTTCGCCCGCACCGAGTTCCAGGCGGTGCAGTTCATGCCTGCGTTCATCCTCCCCCAGATTCTCCTCTGCGGCCTGCTCGTGCCTCGCGACGAGATGGCCGAGTGGCTCCAGTGGTTGTCCGCGCTCATGCCCTTCACGTATGCGTACGACGCGCTCGAGCGTGCCGCGACCGATCCCGACTTGGGGGCGGCTTTCTGGTTCGACGTCCTCGTCGTGTGCGCCGTGAGCGTGCTGGCACTCGCGCTCGGGGCGGGGACGCTCAGGCGTCGGACGCCCTGATCACGCCGCCTTCACGGCGGTGATGAGCTTGAGGATGGAGTCCTTGGCGTCTCCGAAGAGCATCGTCGTCTTCGGATCGAGATAGAGCTCGTTGTCGATGCCCGCGAACCCCGGGTTCATCGACCGCTTCAGCACCACGATGCTCGCGGCCCTGTCGACGTCCAGGATCGGCATCCCGTAGATCGGGCTCGCGGGATCGCTGCGCGCCGCCGGGTTGGTGACGTCGTTGGCGCCGATCACGAGCGCGACGTCGGTCTGCGGGAAGTCGGGGTTGATCTCGTCCATCTCCGCGAGCTGCGTATACGGGACGTTCGCTTCCGCGAGCAGGACGTTCATGTGCCCAGGCATGCGTCCGGCGACAGGGTGGATCGCGTACCTGACGTCCACCCCCCGGCTCTCGAGAATGTCCGCGAGCTGCCGAACGTCGTGCTGCGCTTGCGCGACGGCCATCCCGTAGCCCGGGACGACGATGACCTTGCGTGCGAACGAGAGCTGCACGGCCACGTCCTCGGGGCTCGTCGCGCGGACGGTGCGCCCGTCGTCGGAGCGTGCGGTACCGGCTCCGGCCTGCACCTGGCCGAACGCACCGAACAGGACGTTTGCCACCGAGCGGTTCATGGCCTTCGCCATCAGGAGGGTCAGCAGTGTCCCCGCAGCGCCCACGAGCATTCCGGAGACGATGAGCACCGTCGAGTCGAGCACGAACCCCGTCGCGGAGGCTGCGAGCCCGGTGAACGCGTTCAGGAGCGAGATCACCACAGGCATGTCCGCGCCGCCGATCGGGAGGACGAACATGACGCCGAAGACGAGCGCGAGGGCGACGAGCGCCCAGAGCACCCACTCGGAATCGGCACCGGCCATCGCGGCCACGCCGAGTCCGGCGGCGGCGAGCAGGACGACCACGTTCACGACGTTCTGCGCCGGAAAGACGATCGGTCGCCCGCTCAGGAGCTCCTGCAGCTTCGCGAAGGCGACGATCGACCCCGCGAACGAGATCGAGCCGATGAGCGCCGACAGCACGATCGACGTCGTCTCGTCCCACGCAGGGCCGGCCGCGTGGTGCCATTCGGCGAGCGCGACGAGTGCGGCTGCGCCCCCGCCGACCCCGTTGAAGATCGCGACCATCTGGGGCATCGCGGTCATGCGCACGTTGCGCGCCCCGACGACGCCGACGACGGTTCCGATGACACCGCCGACGGCGATCAGCGCCCAGTTGCCGATGCCGTCGAGCAAGAGGGTCGTCCCGATGGCGACGAGCATCCCCGCGCCCCCGACCCAGTTTCCTTTTCGGGCGTGCTTCGGGGACGAGAGAAACCGCAGCGCGATCACGAAGCACACGATCGTCACGAGGTAGAGCAGGCCGACGACGTCGGGATCGGAGATCACTGGTGGTCTCTCCGGTGACGACGGTGCCCTATGGCCGGCGATAACCGAGCAGGCCAAGGACGCAGGGAGCGCCCGTATCGGGCAAATACGGGTGCGACCGAGGACGCCGGCATGCGAGGGTTTGCAGGCGGCGAGAGCGTGCCGGTCGTTGCCGAAGCGACCACTATCTCTTCTCCTGCTTCGGCTCGGGCCGGCGCTTGAACATGCCGAGCATGCGGTCGGTGACGAACCAGCCACCGACGACGTTCGCAGTCGCCAGCACCATCGCGACGAAGCCGACGGTCTTCGTGAACGTGTCGTCGGCGGTGCCGAGAACGATGATCGCGCCGACGATGACGATGCCGTGGATGAAGTTGGCCCCGGACATGAGCGGGGTGTGGAGCATCGTGGGGACCTTCGAGATGACCTCGAAGCCGAGGAACGCCGCCAGGACGAGGATCGTCAGCTCGATGACGAGCGGCAGCTCGGTCATCAGGCGCTCTCCGCTCTCGTGACGCATGCCCCGGCAGTGATCTCGTCGTCCCAGTCGAGTACGAGCTCGCCGCTTGGCGCGAGGTGCAGCAGGAGCGCTGCGACGTTGCGCGAGTAGAGCTGACTTGCATGGAACGCCATCAACGAGGGCAGGTTCGTCGTCCCGATCACGGTCGTCCCAGCATGCTCCACGACCTCACCGGGAACCGTGAGCTCGCAGTTCCCGCCCGTCTCGGCCGCAAGGTCGACGATCACCGATCCCGGGCGCATGGCCTCGACCGCGCTCGCCGGGATCAGCCTCGGCGCCCGACGACCGGGGACGGCCGCGGTCGTGATCACGACGTCGAAGTCGGGAATCCGCTCCTGTAGAGCGGCCTGTTGCTGCGCCTGCTGCTCGGGCGTGAGTTCGCTCGCGTAGCCGCCGGCTGTCTCCTCCGCGCGGACGCCGAGGTCGAGAAACGACGCGCCGAGGCTCTCCACCTGCTCCTGCACCGCCGGCCGGACGTCGAAAGCGGACACGACCGCACCCAGGCGGCGGGCCGTTGCGATCGCCTGGAGTCCGGCGACGCCGGCTCCGATCACGAGCGCGCGTACCGGAGCGATCGTTCCCGCCGCCGTCATCAGCATCGGGAACAGCCTCGGCACCCGGTCGGCCGCGAGCAGAACTGCCTTGTAGCCGGCGACGGTCGCCTGCGACGACAGCGCGTCCATCGCCTGAGCGCGAGTGATTCGTGGGATCGACTCCATCGCGAAGGCGACGATTCCTCGCTGCCGCAGGCGGGCAATCCCGTCGGTGTCGGTGAGTGGGTCGAGGAAGCCGATGAGGACGGTGCCCGGCTGCATCGTCTCGACGTCCTCGGCAGAAGGTCGTGTGACGCGTGCCACACACTCCGCGCCAGAGGTGACCACATCCCCGAGCTCGGCACCCGCATCGACGTACTCGCCGTCGGAGAACCCGGCATTCGTTCCCGCATCGCGCTCGACCGCTATCTCGAAGCCCACGGCTCGGAGCTTGGAGACCGTCTCGGGAACGAGCGCCACACGACGCTCGCCGGGAGTGGTCTCCCTCGGGACTGCGACTCGCATGGCGGTCGGAAACTCTACGGTGGGGACAGGACCGCCGGGGACCGAACTGCTAGAGCGATGCCCAGACCTCGAGCTTCGTCGTCGTGCGCCGGATGACTTCGTCCGTAAAGGCGCGCGTCCCGCAGTGGCCGGCGAGGTCGGCGGTGCGGACGCCTTCGGCTACCGCCTCGAGACAGGACTCCCGGATTGCCCGTCCTGCGGTCTGGCACCGCTCCGGGTCGGCGTGCGAGAGAAGCACCGCGCCGGCGAGGATCATCGCCATCGGGTTCGCGACGTCCTTTCCCTGCAGCGCAGGCGCCGTTCCGTGGGCGGCTTCGGCCATGAGCGCGTTCGGCACGTAGTCGTCTCCGAAGGCCACGAGCAACGACTCGGAGCCCGCGATGGAGCCGAAGAGCGGTAGCACCAGGTCGGAGAGGATGTCGCCGTCCCGATTGAGCGCCGGAATCACCATCGGCGCGCCGCTCGACGAGATGAGGAGCGCGAACGTCGCGTCGATGAGCTGCGGCTCGTACGGCACGTCGGGATGGCGGGCGGCCGCTTCGTCCATCTCCTCCTTGAGCATGCCCTCGTAGATCGGGCTCACGGTGTACTTCGGCCCGCCGAAAACCTTTGCGCCCATCCGCTCCGCTTGCCGGAAGGAGAACTCGGCGACGGCGTGGCAGATCCGGCGCTCGATGCGTTCGGTGCGGAGCGCGACCTCATCGTCGCCCGTCCCTTCCCGCCACTCCGTCGCGCCGTAGGCGTCGCCGACCGCCATCCGGACGACCGAGATCGGCGCATGCACGCCTCCGAGCGGAACGACGCCGGGAATTCGACGTCCCGTCCTCACGATCACCTTGCCGCCGATCTCCTCGCGCAGAATGCGGTTCGGTGAGCCGACGTCGCCGGCGGCCTCGGGTGTGATGGTCGCGGCCTTCAGGCCGAACCCGTGCTCTCTGATCGCGGTCGCGGCGTCGTAGACGATCCTGTTCTCGGTCGCGCGCCTGTTCTCGAGCGTGAGGTCGAAGCGGACGAAGCCGAGCTCGATACCGATCACGTCGGCAGAGAGGACTCTCAGCGCCTCCTCGAGCAGCTCCTGTCCGGTCTGGTCGCCTTCGAGGACGACGATCGTCTGCACGTCGAAATCCTACTGTGACCGATGTTCGGGAGAAAAGTACGGTGAATCTTTGCGGTTGTATTTTCACCGGCGTTTTTCTACGCTTCGCTCCCCGTAGAGCGAAGGCAAAGGAGAGAAACGTGGCAAGAAAGACGATCCTCGTGTGCGACAAGTGCTCGAGCGAAGTCGCCGAGGGCAGGGGTGCGGTCATGCGGCTGAATTACACCGACGCTCGTCGGGGATCGAAGCAAGCCGATCTCTGCGACAACTGCGCCGCCGAAATGCCCGGCCAGTCGGTTGCCCGCCGAGGTCGCCGGCCCAAGGCCGTCGCGTAGCAGCACGCGGTCGGACTCGTAGGGTCTGACCCCGTGCGGGAGCATCGGAGTCGGTCGCCGGGACCCAGGCGCTCCGAGTTGAGGCGTGACGCGCGGGACTGGCAGGACGAGTGAGTCTTGGGGGTCGGACACCGCCGGTCCGACCCCATTCCGAGTTCCGCGCTCTTTGCGCGAAGTCGGTTCGCCGCGTACGAAAGGGCATCCAGAACCAGGACTACGATGGCGAAATGGGCCTTGCTCTCGTCGTCGGCCCGGCGCACGCCGGCAAGATCGCGCTGCTCCTCGAGCGATACCTCGACGTGCTCGATCGAGATCCATGGCTCGTCGTACCGAACCGCCTCGACATCGAGCAGGTCGAGCGCGACCTGATCCAGCGTCGGCCGGCGCTCCTCGCGGGGCGCATCGGCACGTTCGACGATCTGTTCGCGGACATCGCCGGGGAACCCGGTCGATCCGACGTTGCGTCCGAGGTCCAGCGCACGCTCGCCGTGCGACGCGCGATCGCGGCAAGCGAGATCCCGGACCTCGGCTCGTCGGCAACCACGCGCGGCTTCGCCGAGACGCTACTTTTCGCGCTCGCCGAGCTCGACTCGGCTCTCCTCGACCCGAGTCGTCTCGACGGAGATCTCGCCCAACTCGCGCATGCGTACCGCTCGGAGCTCGACCGACTCGGGCTTCGGGACCGCGAAGTCGTCCGACGAACGGCCGTCGAGCGCCTTCGGAGCGATCTCGACTCCTGGAGCGGTCAACCCGTGTTCGCATACGGCTTCGAGGATCTGACGGCAGCAGAGTGGTCGCTTCTCGAAGCGCTGGCCGGTCGAACCGAGGTGACCGTCTCGATTCCGTACGAGCCGGGGAGGGCCGCGTTCGCGGCCCTCGAGCGCACGGTCCAGGACCTGGCGGCGCTTGCCTCCGGAAGGATCGAGGAGCTTTCCCCGTCTTCCACGAGGCCTGCGCCGGCTCCGTTGCTGCACGTAGAGCGGGAGCTCTTCGCGGACGATCCTCGGATCGGCCCGAGCCTCGACGGATCGCTCCGCTTTCTCGAAGGCGCAGGGACTCGAGGGACTGCCGAGCTCGTCGCGAGCGAGCTCGTTGCTCTTCTCGGAGCCGGGACCCTTCCGGGCCGGATCGGGATCGTCTGCGAGTCCGCCGAGCGGTGGCGTGCGCCGCTCGGAACGGCGTTCGACCAACTCGGCATCCCGCACGTGACCGAGCATGCGCAACGACTCGGAGACACCCCGCTCGGCGGAGCGTTTCTCGCGTTGCTGCGCTTCGGCTGGCTCGACGGCAGCCGCGGCGAGCTCTTCGCCTTTCTGCGTTCGCCGTACTCGGGGCTCGAGCGGCGGTCCGTGGACTTCGTCGAGGGTCGGCTGCGTGGTCGTGCCGTCAGCGAGCCGACGCGCGTGCAGGAGGAAGCGGAGCGGCTGCGGGGAGCTCCGATTCCCGCGCTCGTCGCGCTCCATGCGGAACCCGATCCCTTGACGGGCGCGCGCGCGCTGCTCGACACGATGGTGCGGAACGCGTGGGAAGTCACGTCTCCGCCCACCTCCGAGGATGCCCAGGTCGACGCGCGGACGTATCGCACGGCTGAGCGGACGCTGGCCGAGCTCGGGGCGTTCGCCGAGCTCGACGGTCAGCCGCTCTCGAAAGAGGATTTGGTCGCCGCGCTCGAGCGCGCGAACGTGCAGCCGCAGGCGAACGCCGAGAGTGGGCGCGTCGCCATCCTGGACTACGAGCGAGCGCGGACTCGTGCTTTCGACGTGGTGTTCCTCCTCGGCCTCGAGGAGGGACGCTTTCCGCGGCGAGCCCGGCCCTCGCCGCTTCTCGACGACGACCTGAGGCGCGAGCTCGGGGCGAGGCTCGAGCGAACCGATGCCGTCGCCCGCGACCGCTACCTCTTCTACACGGCGTGCACGCGGGCGAGGCGACGACTCGTGCTCGTCCGCGAGAGCGCGAACGACGAGGGAGTCCCTCGTGAGCCCAGCCCGTTCTGGGAAGACGTGAGAGCACTGTTCGACGGGAGCGAGGTCGCTCGCGCGACCCGCCGCCGCCCGCTGTCGGCGCTCACGTGGGGGATCGAGTCGGCACCGAGCGAGCGCGAGCGTCTTCGAGCCGTCGCGCGCCTCTCGGTCGAAGATCGCGACGGCGCGACGGCGCTCGCGGA
Organism: Gaiellaceae bacterium; assembly: GCA_035457765.1. Lineage (GTDB taxonomy): Bacteria > Actinomycetota > Thermoleophilia > Gaiellales > Gaiellaceae > GMQP-bins7. Next base: position 9,837 of record DATIBA010000096.1, on the reverse strand, counting down.
GGCGAACGGCTGGACTCGACGTCTCGAGCGCGCGCGCCAGGCCTTCGACCGCCGGACGCAGCTTCGCAACCCGGCCGTTCTCGCCACCCTGTCTGGGCGAACGATGTTCTCCGCCACCGAGCTCGAGCGGTTCGCCGACTGCTCGTCCGCCTGGCTCTTCGAGCGGGTCGTCGATCCGAAGCGGATCGACGCCGAGCCGGACCCCATCTTGCGCGGGCAGGTCGTGCACACGGCGCTGAACCGCTTCTACTCGGCGCTTCCACGCGAACTCGACGCCGAGCGTGTGACTCTCGACAACGTCGACGCGGCGTTGCAGCTCGTGCGCCGTTGCCTGGACGATGCGCTCGAGTCAGGAGTGCGCCTCGACCTCACGGAGCTGCAAGCCGCGGAGCTTCGACATACGCTGCTCGCCGATCTCGAGGGGTTCATCCGCGACGAGGCGGCATCCGAGGTTGCGTTCGTCCCCCGGAAGCTCGAGGTCTCGTTCGGCTCGGATCGCGCCGCGCCCGAGCTTCAGCGCGGACTCGAGCTCGGCGACGGCCTATGGCTCTCGGGCAAGATCGACCGGATCGACGTCGACCCCTACAGCGCCCGAGGGATCGTGCAGGACTACAAGTCGGGGAAGGGCGCTCACTCTGCCCGCGACATCGACCGGGAGCTTCGTCTGCAGATCCCGCTCTACGTGCTCGCGCTTCGCGATCTCGTCGGTGTCGAGCCGCTCGGGGGCGTGTATCGCGCGCTCGCCGGACGCCGCATCACGCGCGGAATGCTCCGGGAGAGCGCGCGCGAGGATCTTCCGGGCTTCGCGAGGGACGATTACCTCGACGAGGAATCGTTCTGGGCGCAGGTCGAGTCGGCCCGAGCGCGCGCTTCGGCGAACGCCCTCCGCATCCGCGCGGGCGACGTGCAGCACGACCCCAAGGGCGACGGGTGTCCGAGCTGGTGCGACCTCTGGCCGATGTGCCGGGTGGGGCGGGCATGACCGTCGTGGAGATCAGCGCCCCGCTGAACGACGAGCAGCTCGAGGCGGTCGAGGCCACCGGCTCCGTGTTCGTCTTGGCCGGCGCGGGAACCGGGAAGACGTCGGTTCTCGTCGAGCGATACGTGCGCGCGGTCTGCGATCGCGGGATCGACGTCGAGTCGATCCTCGTGATCACGTACACGCGGAAGGCCGCTGGTGAGCTCCGGGGCCGCATCCGTTCCGCGCTCCGGACGCGCGGTCGACCTGATCTCGCGCGAGAGCTCGACGGTGCCTGGATCTCGACCATTCACGGCTTCTGCAGCCGATTGCTGAGGACGTACCCATTTGCCGCCGGCCTCGATCCGCGCTTTCGCGAGCTCGAGGACGCCGGTGCTGCCGTGCTGCGTGGTGAGGCCTTCGCGCGAGCGCTCGAGGGCTTCTGCTCGAACGGCGATCCGGAGCGCCTGCGACTGCTCGCGACGTACCGGGCCGACGGGCTTCGGCGGATGCTCACTGGCGTCTACGAGACGCTGAGATCGGCAGGGCGAGAGCTCGTGCTCGAGCTCGGCGAGCGCCCGGGCCTTGCGGACGCGATCGAGCGGCTGCGCGCGGAAGCGGCAGTGCTCGCCGCGGACGAGTCGGCGACGCCGACTCAGCGCCGAAACTCGGGCGAGGCGCTCCGGGTCGTCACCGAGGGGTCGCCACCGGAGCGGCTCGTCGACCTGTCGGCGTTCCAGTGCAAGGGCGCCAGGGCGGCGTCCTTCGAGGAGGCGCGCAGAGCTGCGGAGCGCGCGGGCCTCGAGGAGCTTGCGGCTCATGACCGCGATCTCCTCCAGGAGCTCCTCGAGTGTTTCGCCGCCGAGTACGCAGCAGCGAAACGCCGCGAGTCGTCGGTCGATTTCGAGGACCTCCAGCTTGCCGCGCGCGACCTCTTGCGCGACCAGACCGACATCCGCGATGCGATGCAGCTTCGCTTCCGGCTTCTCATGGTCGACGAATTCCAGGACACGAACCGGCTGCAATGCGAGCTCATCGACCTCGTCGCCCACCCCGACCTCACCGATGTCTTCACGGTCGGGGACGAGTTCCAGTCGATCTACGGTTTCCGGCACGCAGACGTCGACGTCTTCCGCGAGCGACGCGCGGAGGCCACGAACCTCCTCGCTCTGCGCAGCAACTACCGTTCGCGTCCGCAGGTGCTCGCCGCCGTGAACTACCTCTTCGGAGGCGCGTTCGGTGAGGAGTACCAACCTCTTGCGGCCTCGGCGGAGTTCGCCGACCCGGTGTTCGGACACCCCGTCGAGCTCCTCGTCACCGACAAGTCGAGCTATCGGGACACCGGCGAGCACTGGCGGACGGGGGAGGCTCGCGCGATAGCGGGCCGCGTGCGCGAGCTCGTGGACACCGGCGAGGCGACCGCGGACGAGATCGTCGTCTTGTTCGCCGCTGGGACCGATGCCGAGCGCTACGAGGAGGCGCTGCGACAGGAGGGTCTGCCGACCTACCGGGCCACGGGGCGCGGGTACTTCGGCCAGCAGCAGGTCTCGGATCTCCTCGCCTACTTGCGCCTCATTCACAACCGCTACGACGACGTCGCCCTGACGACCGTCCTCGCATCGCCCTTCGTGGGTGTCTCGAACGACGCGCTCGTGCTGCTTCGGCGGAACGCTCCGCGCCGGCCCCTGTTCACCGCGCTCGAGCGGGGAACGCCGGAGCACGTATCCGACGACGACGAGCGACTCCTCCGCGCGTTCCTCCAGCGATACGAGCGGCTGGTACGAGCGTCGACGCGCGTCGGGCTCGAGGCGCTGTGCGAGCGGATCCTGGCCGATCACGACTACGACCTGGCCGTTCTCGCACGTTGGGACGGCTCACGCCGGTACGCGAACCTGCTGAAGCTCGGGCGCCTCGCGCGCGACTACCAGGCGATTCGCGGCGCGGATGTCGCGGGGTTCGTCCGGTTCGTCTCCGAACAGGAGGCGCTCGGTGCGAAGGAGCTCGAGGCGGTGGCCGAGGAAGAGGGTGCGGGCGCCGTTCGCCTCCTCACCATCCATGGCGCGAAAGGGCTCGAGTTCAAGGCGGTGATCGTCGCCGACGCCGGCAGGGATGTCGGCGGGCCTCGAGGCGCGGACGAGATCGTGGCTCTGTCGGACGGCCGCTTCGGCTTTCGGATGGTGCACCCGACCCGCGGGGACCGTCGGCCGGTGTTCGGCTTCGAGGAGGTTCTCGACGCTGGCCGCGAGCAGGAGCGCGCCGAGCGGCTCCGTCTCTACTACGTCGCCATGACGAGGGCGATCGACCGCTTGATCGTCTCCGGTGCGATCGATCCCGAACGAGCGGCCGATCGCGAGACACCCATCGGCTGGGTGCTGGACCGCATCGCTGCTCACGAGGTCGTCCGAGCCGCAGACGACAAGCCGATCGAGCTCGAGCGCGGCGAGGCGCGGTTCCTGTTGGCCGTCGATCGCTACACGCCCCCGGCACACCAACCCGTCGTGGACGAGATCGAGCAGCCCGGCCAGCTGATGCTCTTCGACGAGCTTCCGACAGGGGGCTTGCGTGCCGGCGTCAGGCTGCCCGAGCTCCCGGGCATCTCGGCGCCGGAGCTCCACGATGTACGGAGTCTTTCCTACAGCGCGCTCGCGCTGTACGAGCGCTGCTCGTACAGGTACTTCGCCGAGCGCGTCCTCGGGCTTCCGCCTCGAGCGCATGCGGGCACGGGCGACGAGCGAGAGCACGCGCTCGCGGCGACGGAGGTCGGAGACGCCGTCCATCGGCTTCTCGAGCTCATCCCGCTCGACGCACCCGTCTCACCGCCGCGAAGCCAGCTCGAGACGACAGTGCGTGCGTGGTATCCGCCTGCGACGGATTCGGAGCTCGACCGGATCGCGGGCCTCGTCGACGCGTACTGCGCGTCGGCCCTTGCCCGCCGGGTGGCGGCCCTTCCAGGCGCTCGCCCGGAGCGTCCGTTCGCGTTCGAACAGGACGGCGTCCTGCTCCACGGACGTCTCGACGTCCTCTGGCGCGACGGCGAGAAGGCTCTCGTCGTCGACTACAAGTCGAATGCGCTCGAGGGCGCGGATCCCGCGACGATCGCCGGGGACGAGTATCGAGTGCAGCGACTCGTGTATGCGCTTGCCTGTCTCCGTGACGGTGCGAGCGACGTCGAGGTCGTGTACCAGTTCCTCGAACGACCGGAGGACGTCGTTTCCGAGACGTTCACGGTGGACGACACCGGTGCCCTTGAGGCCGAGCTCTCGGCTGCCATTGCTCGAATCCGCCATGGAACGTTCCAGCCCACTCCCGGCGAGTTCGTCTGCGCCGACTGTCCGGCACTCGACCTCCTCTGTGCGGGCCCCCGACTGCCGGGCGTCCGCGTGGCTTCCTGACATGCGCATCGCGGCGTTGAGTGACATCCACGGCAATCTCCCCGCCCTCGAAGCCGTCCTCGCGGACGTCGAGCGGGAGGAGGAAGTCGCCGCGATCGTCGTCGCCGGGGACTGCGTCAGCGGGCCATGGCCTGCCGAAGTCTTCGATCGCCTCGATGCGGTCGGTGCGCGGATCGTCCGGGGCAATGCCGACCGGCTCGAGGAGGTTCGGGATTTCGACAGCCGTCAAGCAGCGTGGAACGAGGTACGCCTCGGTGCGGACCGCCTCGCCACCGTCGCCGGCTGGCCGCTCACTCTCGAGCTCGAGGTGGACGGTCTCGGGCGGGCGCTCGTCTGTCACGCGACGCCCGTCTCGGACGAGCCCATCTACACGCAGCTCACCCCCGACGAGGAGCTCATCGCGGTGCTCGGCCCGGTCGATGCCGACGTTCTCGTGTGCGGCCATACCCACATGCAGTACGACCGAGAGCTCTCGAGTGGCCTGCGCGTCGTCAACCCCGGGAGTGTCGGCATGCCGTACGAGGGGCGCGCCGGCGCGTTCTGGGCGCTACTCGGGCCGGACGTCGCGTTCCGTCACACCGAGTACGACGTCGAGAGAACGATCAGCGCTATCCGCGAGCTCGGTGCGCCGGTCGAGGAGCAACGGCTCGAGCTCCTCGCCAACCCGCCCGCTCCGGATGTTGCAGCGGCCGAGTTCGAAAAGCTCCGTGCCCCGTAGCTACGTCGCGGAGGCTCGACGGCGTGGCCTCGGCAGGCGGCGGGAACGGATCGGCCCGATCGTGGATCGCCTCGCGTCCGAGCACACAGACGCGCGGATCGCGCTCCGCTTCCGTTCGGACCTCGAGCTCCTCGTCTCGGTGATGCTCTCCGCCCAGACGACTGACGTGAACGTCAACCGGGTCACTCCCGTGCTCTTCGAGAAGTACCGGACACCGGAGGACTACCTCGCGGCACCGGCCGAGGAGCTCGAGCGCGACATCTACGCGACGGGCTTCTTCCGTCAGAAGACGAAGGCGATCCAGGGGACCATGCGTATGCTCGTCGAGGAGTTCGACGGCCGTGTCCCCACCCGGCTCGAGGACCTCGTCATGCTCCCCGGCGTGGCGCGGAAGACCGCCAACGTCGTTGCCTCCGAGTTGGGTCGCGCACAAGGGATCGTCGTCGACACGCACGTGCGTCGGCTCTCTCAGCGTCTGGGGCTGACGCGCCAGGAGGATCCCGCGAAGATCGAACGCGATCTTCAGCGCATCGTTCCGCGGGCTGACTGGGCCCGCTTCCCACACCTCCTCATCTGGCACGGACGCCGTGTCTGCGACGCGCGCCGACCGCGCTGCGAGGACTGTGTACTCGAGGATCTCTGCCCGTCGTCGCGGCTTCGCTGCTAGATCCAGCGGCGCCAGCGATAGAGCGCGAGCTGGACGAGCGTCGTCACGACGATGAGCCCGGTGGAGAATCCGATCGACCAGTACCTGTCGTCGAATGCAGACTCGAAGTTCTGCCCGTAGTAGCCGACGATCAGCGACGGCACCAGCACGAGCGATGCGATCACGGTGAGGGTCTTGGCCACCTCGCCCTGGCCCTCGGCGATCTTCGATTGGTGATGGTCACGCACACCGGCCAGAAGATCGCGAGCGATGTCGAGTTCCTCCGTCAGTCGCACGAGAGTGTCGTAGGAGTCGGAGAAGAGCCGCTCGACAGCCGGTGGAAAGAGCGCATGATCCCCGACTTCGATTCTGCCGTCGAGAACTCTGCGCACGGCCGCCCGGGTTGCCGCCACGGTGCGCCGGTTGTGCAGGAGCTCGTGCCGCAGCTCCGAGATGCGTGACCTCACCCGGCTCGCCGACCATGTGTCTATCGAGTCCTCGAGCTCCTCGATCTCGGCGTAGACCGCGTCCAGCGCTTCGAGATAGCTGTCGGCGACGTCGTCGACGAGGCGGTGGACGAGCTCCCCTGTCGACGCATCCTGCTCTGAGGCGGGGCGCATTCCTGCAACGTCGAACGGAATCCCGTCCGGCGGAGTCTTTCGGACTGTTACGAGGAGATCCGGCGAGGCGACGAAGTCGATTTCCTGGTACGAGACGCGGTCCTCGTCGGGAACTGGTCGGGCGGCCATGAGGACGCCGAAGACGTATGCGCCGTGCCCCTCGATCACGGGTCGCGGCCCTCGTCCTTCGCCGGCACGTGTCGCGAGCGTCTCGACGACTTCCGGGTCGACATGCGCCGGGAGCACTGCGAGCACCTCGTCCGAGGTCGGATCGATCAGATCGAGCCAGCGCGCAGCCACCGCTCGACGAGGGTAGCGGGGACCGCGGTCGGAACAGACGTCGCGCCTACGCCGAGGCGGCGGCCACCTCGGGGCGATGGCGCTGCTCCTCGAGCCAGCGCTGTGCGTCGAGGGCGGCCATCGTTCCGGAGCCGGCTGCGGTCACCGCCTGGCGGTACGTGTGGTCCTGCACGTCTCCGGCGGCGAAGACGCCTTCGATGTTCGTCCGCGTGGAGCGAGGCTCCGTCACGAGGTAGGCCTGCTCGTCGTGGTCGAGCCAGTCGAGGAAGAGGGCAGTCGTCGGATCGTGTCCGATCGCCACGAAGAGCCCGTCCGCCTCGACCTCGTGCGCCTCGCCGGTCAGCGTGTCACGCAGCCTGACGCCGGTCACATGCCCTTCCGCCTCACCGAGCACCTCCTCGACGACGGCGTTCAGAATGAACTCGACCCTCTCGTTCGCTCGCGCGCGGTCGACCATGATCGGCGACGCACGAAACTCGTCCCTGCGGTGCACGATCACGACCTTGCGCGCGAAGCGCGCAAGAAAGGTCGCCTCTTCCATCGCCGAGTCACCGCCTCCAGCGACGACGACGACCTTGTCGCGGAAGAAGGCGCCGTCGCACGTCGCGCAGTACGAGACGCCGCGGCCCTGGAGCTTCTCCTCGGAGCCCAGCCCGAGCTGCCGGGCGCTTGCGCCCGTCGCGACGATGACCGCTTCCGCCCGGTACTCGTCTCCTCCGACGCGGATCCGGAAAGGGCGCTCCGAGAAATCGACGCTCGTGACGTCGTCGGTCAAGAACTCTGCGCCGAAGCGTTCGGCCTGGCGGCGGAAGTCCGACATCATGGCCGGGCCGAGGACGCCGTCGGCGTAGCCTGGGTAGTTCTCCACGTCGCTCGTGATCATGAGCTGCCCGCCCCAGTTGAAGCCTTCGATGACGAGCGGATTCAGGTTGGCGCGAGCCGTGTACAGGGCCGCCGTGTACCCGGCCGGGCCGCCTCCGATGATGATCACGTCGCGGACGTCGTTCACGCGTTTCTCCTCTTTCGTACGTTAGCCCCGCGGGCTCGCGGGGCGTGTGATCTGGAACGTTTGCGGGCGGTCGTCTGTTCCCGTGGTGCCCTTTACGCGGCATCGGCGTCGCCCGCGAGGATCGCGAGCCTGGGGCCGTCCTCGGACAGCTCGGGTGCCTGGAGCGGCACCGTGTGGGCCGAGCGTGCCGAGAGGTCCGGCAGTTCCCGGTCCGACATGGTCGTCTGTGCGAGCTTTCGAGCCGTGGGCAGGACGCGCCGCTCGAGCGACCCCACGGTCTCGTTGTATGCGCCCACGGCCTTGTCGAGACTGCCTCCGACCTTCGCGAGGTGCGTTCCGGCGACGGTGAGCCGCTCGTAGAGCTCGCGCCCGAGAGTGTGGACGACGCGCGCGTCCTCGGCGATCTTCTCCTGCTTCCACCCGTGGGCGATGGCCTGCAGGAGAACGATCAGGGTCGTCGGCGAGGCGATGTGCACGCGGGCGCGCACCCCGTCCTCGACGAGGGCCGGATCCTGTTCCCAGGCCGACCTGAAGAAGCCCTCGTCGGGAAGGAACATGACGACCCATTCGGGGCTGTCGGCGAACTGCTGCCAGTAGGACTTCGCACCGAGCTTCTGGAGGTGGTCACGCACCTGTCGAGCGTGATCGAGGAGGCGCTGACGACGAACGTCCTCGTCCCCTGTCTCGTGCGCCTCGAGGTATGCGTCGAGAGGGACCTTCGAGTCGACGACCACCTGCTTTCCACCGGGGAGCTGGATGACGAGATCGGGCCGCAACCGACCCTCCTCGGTCGTGGTGGTGACCTGCTCGGCGAAGTCGCAGTACGGCAGCATCCCGGCGATCTCGACCACGCGCCTGAGCTGGATCTCGCCCCAGCGGCCGCGGACGTGCGGCGTTCTCAGTGCGTTCCTCAGCGATGCGGTCTGCTCGCCGAGGTCGGCAAGGCGTCTGCTCACCTCGCCGTAGCTCTGCGCGCGTGCGCGGTCGAGCTCTCGAACACGTTCGCCGACGGTGCGGAGTGATTCCTCGAGCGGCTTGACCGTTCCCTCGAGCTTCGTCGTGGCAAGCTCGACGAGCGCGGAGTTCGTCTGCGCGTAGACCTCGAGCGAGGCGGACTTCACGGCCGCGTGGAGCCGCTCGTCCGACGACTCCTCCGCGACCTCGAGCCGTGCTTCCGCCGCGGCGAGCCCACGCTCGAGCGCGATCACGTCCTCGGTCCTCCTCCGCCGCTCGGCCAGCGCGGGACGCACGGCGAGGTAGACACCGAGGGCGCCGACGAGAAGGCCAGCGATGAGGGCGACTATGACCATCGGGTCGACGAACGGTAATCGGGCCGGCGGACGGCGCCTGAGCTTCTAGCGTGATGATCGCCCGCCGCAAGGCGACATGGCCGTTCATTGCTGGGGGCTCTTGACGCAACCGGGGCGCAAAGGGGCTGCTGCTACATTCGCCCGCGGCATGGCCGACAAGCCTCGCGTGAAGGCGCCGAAGCAACGCGCCGCAACCAGCTCGGACGACTCCGCCCGCACGCGGCAGCTGCTGCTGCTCGGTGGCGCCGTCGCAGCTCTCGCCGTCGTGGGCGTCCTCTTCGCGGCGGTCGGACGTGGGGGAGGTGTCCCGGACCAGGCGGCCGTGCGCGCGGATCTCGAGGCCGCCGGTTGCACGCTGCAGGCCGTGCAGGCCGAGGCCGGGAGACACTCGCTGACGGAGGACGGAACGGCCGAGTGGAACACCGACCCGCCGACGAACGGTCCCCACTTCGGCTTCGATACGAGCGGAAACGTCGGGACCGTGGTCTGGGGAGAGTACGGCGAGCCGCTCCAGCTCGCGCGCGTCATCCACAACCTCGAGCACGGCGGCATCTACATCTTCTACGGTGACGAGGTCTCCGACTCCATCGTCGACGAGCTGAGAGCTTTCTACGAAGAGCACAAGAACGGAACGCTGCTCGCGCCCTATCCGAAGCTCGGGGACAAGGTCGCCCTCGGCGCCTGGGTCGCCGAGGGTGAGGCCTCGAAGGGTTACCTGGCGAAGTGCTCGGCGTTCGACGAGGGCGCCTTCTCGTCGTTCTTCGACGCGTTCCAGTTCCGGGGGCCGGAGCGCTTCCCGTCCGGCTCGATGCTCCCGGGCGACAACTAGCCTCTAGCCGCCATCGACGCCTATCCGTCCGGTGGCGGGGCGCCTTCGACGCGGC
>DATIBA010000095.1:0-11761 GCA_035457765.1 Gaiellaceae bacterium | reverse complement strand
GGCGTCGTCTGCAGGTGGAGCGTGAAGGCGTGCTCGGCAAGGGCTTCGCGGGTCCTCGGCGAGCCGAGCCCGCCTCCGCCGATCTCGATGACGGCGAGCCGCCGGCTCGAGAGGACGTCGAGCGCCGCCTGCTCCTCGAGCTCACGGAAGGCTGGCTCTCCTCTCCCGGCGAACAGCTCGGCGACGGACAGGCCCGCCCGCTCCTCGACGAGCGCGTCGACGGGGACGAACGGCCGGCCGAGGCGCTCCGCGAGCACGGGGCCGAGCGTCGATTTCCCTGCGCCCATGAAGCCGACGAGCGCGACGTGACGATCGAGCGCGTTCGGAGCTCTGTCGGGCAACGTCACCCGGCCGTGTCGCGGCGCGGCCACGCGATCCGCTCCAGGTACGCCGAGTGTGCGTCCGTGAAGTCGACGAGCGCGTCGCCGCCGAACTTCTCCCTCGCGGCGCGGGCGAGCTCCCACGCGACCGCGGCCTCCGAGACCACGGCGAGCGCTTCCACCGCCTGCACGTCGCTTCGTTCGACGAGCGCCTGGCCGGGCTCCCCGCTCGCCAGGTCGACGGAGCGGAGCGGGCGCATGAGCGTCGGCAACGGCTTCATCGCTGCGCGGACGACGACGGGCTCGCCGTTCGTGATTCCGCCTTCGATTCCGCCCGCGCGGTTCGTCGCGCGACGTCGGTCGGGCTCGATCTCGTCGTGCGCCTCGGAACCCCGCGTGCGGGAGAGCGCGAAGCCGTCCCCGATCTCGACGCCCTTCACCGCCTGGATGCCCATGAGCGCAGCCGCGAGGCGCGCGTCGAGCCGGTCGGCCTTGTCGGCGTACGAGCCGAGGCCGGGCGGGACATCGTCCGCGGTCACCTCGACGACACCACCGAGTGTGTCCCGCTCGGAGCGTGCCGAGTCCGTCGCGCTCTTCCAGCCATCCTCGGTCGACTCGCCGCCGATCTCGAGGACGCGGCCGGCAACGGAGATCCCGATCTCGCGAAGCAAGGCCTTCGCCACCGCGCCTGCGGCGACATGGACGGCGGTCTGCCGCGCACTCGCCCGCTCGAGCGCGTTCCGAACGTCCTCGTGGCCGAACTTGAGCGCTCCCGCGAGATCGGCGTGACCGGGGCGCGGGAGCGTGACCGGTGACGTTCCCTTCCCGGTCGGTGTGTCCTCGAAGGGCCAGGGACTCATCCCCGACGCCCAGTTTCGGTGGTCTCTGTTCCGCACGACGAGCGCGAGAGGCGTCCCGAGGGTCGCGCCGTGACGAAGACCCGCGAGCACTTCGACCTCGTCCTGCTCGAGCTTCTGCCTCGGACTGCGCCCGTAGCCCTGACGCCGCCGCTCGAGGTCCGAGTCGATCGCGTCGCGATCGAGACGCAGGCCGGCCGGAAGGCCGCTCAGGATCGCGACCAGGGCGGGCCCGTGCGACTCGCCCGCCGTGACGAGCTGAAGGGTCACACGGGCAAGCCTAGTGCCGCCCGCATCACATCGACGGGTGCAGGGCGGCCCGTCCAGAGCTCGAACGACACGGCCCCCTGAGCCACGAGCACGTCGAGGCCCGTCACCACGCGTGCTCCCCCTTCCCTGGCCGCCCGGGCCGTGGCCGTCTCCGGGTACGGCAGGTCGACGAGCGTCTGCCCCGGGCCGAGATCCACGACGACCTCGTCGCGGACGGACGTCGCGTTGACGACGAGGTCCGCGCCGCTCGCATCCGGAGGCCACGTCGCGCGCCGTGCGAACCGGCGTGCGCGAGGCATGGCCTCGAGGAACGCCTGCGCTGCACCTCCGTCACCGACGACGACGGGGTTCACGTGCGGGAGACCCTCGAGGATCGCCGCGTCCGTCGACGATCCCTCGATCCGGCCGTTGCGCACCACGAGCGTGTTGACCGAAGGCGCGTCGGTCTCGCAGAGCGAGGCGACCGCTAGCTTGTGCGGCGTCGTCACGTTCGCGCCGGCGAAGCCGAGGGCGGCGAGTCCCCGCACGGCCTCCATGAGCCGCTCGGGAGGAACCGGAAGCGGCACGTACGCCCAATCGAGCCCGAGCGCCGCGAAAGCGGCGTTGTGCATCCTCGGTGAGAGAGATCGCTCGACCGGCCAGCCGATGATCCCGACGAGCGTCGTCGCCCCGCCGATCGCCGTCACGGAAGCACGTCCCGTGCGAGCTCGCTCCGCCGTGGGTTGCGATAAGCCCGGTTGGGGTCTGGCTCCGTATCCGGCATCGGACGGGAGTATCTCCGGAATGCCGAGGGTGTAGCTCGCGGTCGTGCCGCGCCCCTGTCGCTTCGCCTCCACCAGCGCTTGGTCTGCGAGTGCGTAGAGGGACGGCGCATCACCCGCGGTCGCGAAGTCGCACACTCCCGCGGTCAACGTCGTACCCGTATCCGAGATCGCGCGGCGGGCTCCGCTCACCGCCTCGACCGCCTCCTCGAGGCCGGACTCGGGCAGGAGCCATGCGATCTGGTCGTCGCGCATGCGAGCAAGCTCGTCGCCGGCGCGAAGAAGCCCTTGGAGCCGATCGATGACGACGAGCGCCTCGGGCGATCCGAGGCTACCGCTCCAACTCGGACCGTCGTTTCCGAGCTCGACGACGACAACGCTCGGGTTCGTCCCGTCGACCAACGCGGAGCGAACCGCGCCGCGAACACTCTCGTCGAAACCACGCTCGTCGAGCAACGCGGTCTCGGGATCGCGCGAGCAGAGCTCGGCGAGCCGGCGCTCACGCCGATAGCCATGCGCGACGTCTCGAACGGTGAGGAACCACGCCGTGCTCCGTCAGGTGGTTCACGATGAGGTTGACGAACTCGAGTTGATTCGCAGACAGTGTCTTGTCGTTTGCGAACCAGGCGAGCGCCTCCTTGGCCGCGGCTCGGTCCATCCCACCAGTGAGCGGACAAAGAGTCCAAGCCACGCGCGTCGTCCACCGCGCGACGGATGTCGTCCTGCTCGCCCACGCCGCTCTCCGCGAGCAGGCGGTCCAGCTCGATAGGCGCGCGTTGTTCAAGCGGCGCTCCGACTCGGTCGATACACCACTCGTGGCGGTCTGCGGCCCACATCTGCCTGCCATCACCCGGGGCGCAGAGGGGTCCGCGGCGTCGACCGCGCTCGTCGTCGCGCCGGATCCGGCCCGCCGGGCCGAACTGATGGATATCCTCGAGTGGGGCGGGTTGCAGCCGATCGCGGCCGAGTCGATGCGGGGGGCAACACGGGAGCTCTCCCGCGTGTTTCCGCATCTCCTCGTCATCGACGTGCCCTCGCCCGAGACGTCGGACTGGGCGCTCGACCTGATCGGCCGAATCCGCTCGGCCCGAGGCGGGGGTACCCTTCCGATCGTCGTCGTCTCGGTCCAGCCGTCCCGGGAGCTCACGGTCGCTGCGCTCGCGCGGACAGCCGACGACGTCGTCTCCGGCGAGCACCACCCGGACGAGCTCGTCGCGCGCCTGCGGGCGCGCATCGAGCGGCCGGCGGTCTCGAGGCACGAGCTCGCGCAGGATCCTGTGAGCGGCGCCCTGACGCCCGCATCGTTCGCCGAGCCGGTGTGGCGGGAGCTCGAGCGCCTCGAGCACGGCGGTCGACCGTGCGTGCTGGCGCTCGTCCAGCTCGAGGAGCTGCCCGAGCTCGAAGCGCACTACGGCGCGCGCGCGCACGACGAGGTCGTCACCCAGGTCGTGGCGCTCATCGAGAGCGACAGCCGCAGCATCGACTACGTCGGTCACACGCGCGGGGTCTTCGCGATTCTCATGCCGGCGACGACGACGCAAGGCGCACACCGTCGTCTCGAACGGCTCGTGCGACTCCTGGTCTCCAGTGAGCTCACGGCGGCAGGGGAGCCGGTCTCGGTGACGCCGATTATCGGCTACACGCGGGCGGAGAGAGGCCTGACGCGCGAGGCGCTCGAGGAACGCGCGTGGGTGGCGATGATGCACCAGGCCGAGCAGCTCGACCTCCACCCGACCGTCTGGAAGCGCTCGCTTTCACCGACACACGCGAAGCGCTCGCGCCGCCCGCTCTCCGCTCTGCAGCGGGCCGTGACGCCGGCGCAGATCGTCGTGCAGCAGCTGCTCTGCCTGTTCGTGCCGTTCGCCGCGTACTGGGCCTTCGACAGCCTCGGCTTCGACATCTCGAGCACCGCCTACCTCGTGATCGTGGTCGCCCTCGGCATCACGGCGCTCGCGATTTGGGCTGAAGGGATCGCCGCGCTCCGTCGACCGCGGCCGCCCGCGGAACCGGCCGTGCTTCCGACTGCGACGGCCGTCGTCGCCGCGTATCTCCCGAACGAGGCGGAGACTGTCATGGAGACGGTCGAGTCGCTGCTCGCCCAGGACTATCCGGAGCTCCAGGTGATCCTCGCGTACAACACGCCGTACCCGCTTCCGGTCGAGAACGAGCTCGAGTACATGGCGGAGCGCGATCCTCGCTTCGAGCCGTTTCGCGTCGTCGGCTCGGTGTCAAAGGCCCAGAACGTCAATGCCGCCCTGGCCCGCGTCAGGGGGACGATCGTCGGCGTCTTCGACGCGGACCACCATCCGGACCAGGGTGCGTTCCGCCGTGCCGCGCGCTGGCTGGCCAACGGCGCGGACGTCGTCCAGGGCCACTGCGTGGTCCGGAATGGCGGGACGAACGGGGTCACCCGGCTCGTAGCGACGGAGTTCGAGGCGATCTACGCCGTCAGCCACCCGGGCCGCGCTCGGCTGCACGGCTTCGGGATCTTCGGCGGGTCGAACGGCTACTGGCGCACCGACGTGCTCAAGCGCAAGCGGATGCGGGGCTTCATGCTGACCGAGGACATCGACTCGTCGATGCGCGTCGTCGAAGCGGGCGGCACGATCGTGTCGGATCCCGGTCTCGTCTCCACGGAGCTCGCGCCGCAGTCCCTTGGTGCCCTCTGGAACCAGCGGATGCGGTGGGCGCAGGGCTGGTACCAGGTCTCGCTCCGCCACCTGCTGCCGATGCTCGGACGCCCGGGAGCGTCGCTCCGGAGCCGCGTGGGCGCGGTCTACCTGCTCGCCTGGCGCGAGATCTACCCTTGGGTCTCGCTCCAGATCTTCCCGCTGATGGCGTTCTGGATGGTTCGCGGCGAGCCGCCGATCGACTGGTTCGTTCCCGTGTTCGTAGTGACCTCGCTGTTCACGCTTACGGCGGGCCCCGTCCAGGTGTTGTTCGCCGCCAAGCTCGCCCACCCCTCGATCAAGTCGCACCGGCGCTGGTTCGCGTTCTCCCTGGTCGCGTCGCTGTTCTTCTACACCGAGTTCAAGAACGTCATCGTCCGTACGGCGCACCTCAAGGAGTTGATGGGGGAGAAGACGTGGAAGGTGACGCCCCGGACGGCTCGTCCTGCGGCCGCGCGGCCTCCCGACGGCGTCGAGCGACGCTCGCCCGGCTCGGTCGGTGCACCGCTTCGCGAAGCCAGGCGTACCGGGCCGAGGCCCGACCCGCTCCATCGCATCGCGTCCGTGCTCGAGGCGGTCGAGCTGCACCGCGCATGGCCGGACGACCGCGCGGAGCAGGCCGGCTGACGCCGAGACACGCTCGGCCCGTGGAACCGGGAGGAAATGCCGTGGAGCCGTCTTGCTCAACCATGCGACCTCGGGTAGCCGCGGGGCACGCAGGGGAAGCTCTGGCACACTTCCCAAGCCGGGGTCGCGGGTTCAAGCCCGTCGTCCGCTTAGAGTCCTCATCTGCTCGGACGATCGCCGCGTCAGCAGCTGAAGCCGTACTCGCAGCTCTTGCGGTCGAACTCGGCCTTGCTCGCGGTGAAGAAGTGGTGCACGCCGTCGGGCTTGCGGACGAAGTAGAGGTGGCCGACGCGAGCCGGGCTCGCAGCCGCGCGCATCGATGCGAGCCCGGGGTTCGCGATCGGCGTCGGCGGAAGGCCCAGGCGCAGACGGGTGTTGTAGGGATCGTCGCTCTCGAGATCCGACCGCTTGAGCGACTCCGTCCCCGGGACGTTGCGTCCGTATCGGATCGTGGCGTCGATCCCGAGTGGGATGCCGAGACGCAGGCGGTTGTAGATGACCGCAGCCACGAGCCTCCGCTCCTCCGGAGCTACCGTCTCCTTCTCGATCATCGACGCGATGATGAGGACGTCGTACGGTGTCAGGTTCTTCGGTCTCGCGTACCGGAGGTCGACCTTCCTCCATTCGCGAGAGAAGGCGTCGAGTTGGCCGCGGACGAGCTCCGCCGAGGGCGTGAACTGGCTGAACTCGTACGTCGAAGGGAAGAGGAAGCCCTCGATGGAGCCTCCGCCCCAGTCCTTGCGGAAGGCCCGCGGCGGCACCGCGCGCGCGCTCGCCCGCTCGTATCCCGTGCCGGTGAGCCGGGGGGTGACCCGTCGCTGGTCGATGGCGATCTCGCGGACGGCAGCGACTCGCTCGATCATCTCTCGCCGCGTGAAGCCCTCGGGGAAGATGATGCGCAGACGTTCGAGGGCCGGTACCGTCTCGACCGGCGGGGGAGGCGGATCCTCGTGGCGGCAGCCGACGAGAGCAGCGACGAGTACTGCGATCGCGGTCGCCCACAGCGCTCCTCTCACCGGGTGCCCGTCCGTGCGAGATAGCTCTCGAGGAGGTGGGCTGCCGCTCTCGCATCCTCGGGCGCCGTGCCCGCCCCCTTCGACGCAAGCGTGGTCGTGAAGCGCTCGTCGTAGGTCTCGACCGGCACGTCGAGCGCCTGACGCAGCTCGCGCACGAACGCTTCGGTCTCGAGAGCCTGGCTCCCGCGCCGACCTCCGAGGGTCAGAGGCAGCCCGACGACGACGCACCCGACGTCGTGCTCGCGGACGACCTCGGCGATCTTCGCCAGCCCGTCGCGGCTCGCCGCGCGTTCGATCACGTCGAGCGGCTGCGCGATCGTCCCTGTCGCATCGGAGACGGCGACGCCCGTTCGCGCGGCACCGAAGTCGAGCGCCAGAACTCTCACAGCGAGGCCAGGATGAGCCGCTCGGCTTCGGCGAGCGCTTCGGGCAGCTTGGAGGGGTCCTTGCCGCCCGCTCTGGCCATTGTCGGGCGCCCGCCACCGCCCCCGCCGACGATCGCGGCCACCTGTCGCACGACGTCGGACGCGCTCACCCGCTCGGCGACGGACGCGTCGAAGTTCGCGACGAGATGCACCTTGCCGTCCTCGCGCGAGCCGAGCACGATCGCGGCGGGCGCGTGCTTTTGCTTGTAGCGGTCGGAGAGGGCGAGCAGCTCGTCGGCGTCGAGGCCCGAGAGGGGCTGAACGATGATGTTGATGCCACGTTCGACCCGGACGTCCGGATCCGGGGTCGAAGCTCGAGCCGCGGCCGGCACAGCCTTGAGCCGAGCCTCCTTCCGCAGCGCCTCCAGCTCGGCGCGCAGCGCCACGGCCTCCCGCGAGCGCTCGTCCAACACCGCCCAGGCTGCACCCGAGGTCACGGCCTCCATGCGGCGGACGCCCGCGCCCACCGACCCCTCGGACAGGATCACGAAGGGTCCGATCTCTGCGGTGGACGACACGTGCGTACCTCCGCAGAGCTCCGTCGAGTAGCCGGCGACTTCGACGACGCGCACGATCTCGCCGTACTTCTCGCCGAAGAGCATCATCGCCCCGAGACGCCGCGCCTCGTCGATGGGCGTCTCGAAGACGCGGACCGGGAGGTTCTCGAAGATCTTCTCGTTGACTCGACGCTCGACCGCCTCACGCTCGACGGCCGTGAGCGCGTGCTCGTGCGTGAAGTCGAAGCGGAGCTTGTCCGGGCGTACGGCCGACCCGGCCTGCCGGACGTGATCGCCGAGGACATCTCGAAGGGACTGGTGGAGCAGATGGGTTCCCGTGTGGTTCGCCATCGTCGGAAAGCGAACACTCCACGGCACGAGTGCGCGAACTCGATCCCCCTCCTCGAAACCGGATCCACGCAGCAGGAGCACCTGGTCGTCGTCGAACCGGTACGCCTCGACGAGCTCCGCCCGCAGACCGGATCCGTCGTCGCGCTCGAGCACTCCGTGGTCGCTCACCTGCCCGCCGCCCGCGGGGTAGAAGGGGGACTCCCGCAGCTTGGCGAGGAAGAGGCCCTCTTCGACCTCCTCGAGCGCCCCGATCTGCGTCAGGACGTCCGTCTTCGCGTAGCCGACGAACACGGTCTCGAAGCCCGCTGAGCGGGCGAAGTCCGCAGCGCGCTGGAGCTCGCGCGACCCGCCGGCCCGCGAGACCTCTCGATGCCGTTCCATCTCGACCCCGTAGCCGTCGACGTCGACCGTCTGCCCGCGCTCCTCGGCGAGCTCGACGGTGAGCTCGAGGGGGAACCCGTAGGTCGCCGCGAGCACGAAGGCCTGCTCGCCCGAGATCGCTTTGCCACCGGCGAGCTCGTCGAAGAGCCGAAGACCGCGCTCGAGCGTCTCCGTGAAGCGCTCCTCCTCGTGCTTGACGACTTGCGCGATCTCGTTGGCCTGGCTCCGAAGCTCGGGATAGGCGTCGCCCATCTGCTCGACGACGACCGACGTCAGCCGATGGAGGTCACGGAGTCCGATGCGCTGCGCCTGCTGCACCGCCCGCCGGATGATCCTCCTCAGAACGTAGCCACGCCCCTCGTTCGACGGGGTGACGCCGTCCCCGACGAGGAAGGTCATGCCGCGTCCGTGATCGGCGAGCACGCGATGCGCCTTCGTGGCCGCCGGCGAGTCGTCGTGCGCGACCCCGGACTCGGCTGCGATCCAGTCCATGATCTCGCGGTAGCCGTCGGTCTCGTAGACCGACATCACGCCCTGGAGGATGGCGCTCCCACGTTCGAGGCCGAGGCCCGTGTCGATGTTCTGGGCCGGGAGTGGCGTCAGCGCGCCATCCACGTGTAGCTCGTACTCCATGAAGACGAGGTTCCAGAACTCGAGGAAGCGCGCGCAGCGCGTGCAGCCCGGCGCGCAGTCGGGCTCCCCGCACCCGTGCTCGGCACCCCAGTCGTAGTACAGCTCGGAGTCCGGCCCGCACGGGCCGGGCCCACCGACCGACCAGAAGTTCTCGGAGGTCGGGAGTGGCACGATCCGCTCCGCGGGGACCCCGACACGCTGCCACAGGTCGATCGTGACCTCGTCGGGCCCGAGGCCGAGCTGGGGATCACCGGCGTGGACGCTGATCCAGACTCGATCCCAGTCGAGCCGCATCCGGTCCCGGACGAACTCCGTGGCCAGGTCGATCGCTCCCTCCTTGAAGTACTGACCGAACGAGAAGTTGCCGAGCATCTCGAAGAACGTCAGGTGATGGCCGTCCAGCCCGACGTCCTCGATATCCGGCGTGCGGAAGCACTTCTGCGCGGTCGTCGTCAGGAGTGCCGGCGGCGGTTCGCGACCGAGGAAGTACGGCATCTGCGGCTGCATCCCGGCAGTCGTGAGGAGCGTCGAGTGGTCGTCGGCGCGAGGAACGAGCGATGCCGACGGAACACGCAGATGCCCCTTCCCCTCGAAGAACGCGAGAAAGCCCTCTCGGAGCTCTGCGGTCGTGCGCATGCGGGGATTCTACGAGTGGGTTCCGTCGCGCCTAGGCAGCCGGTGGCACGTCCCCGGCCCCGGCTCCGCCCGCGCTTCGCAGCTCCTCGTCGAGCTCTTGTTCGCGGTTCGCCTTCGCGTTCTTCGCGACGTGCACGGCCTCGCCCACGTCGCGGCGTGCACGGAAGGCGGCCACACCGTGGGAGACACCGGCGGCGAGTCCCGAGACCTTCTTCACCGGCGCTGTGATCGCGGTCGACACGGCACGGACGGCGGTGTCGGCGCTGTCCGCCATGGAGACCGCGCTGTCCGTCACGACGTCGAGCTTGTCGAGCTGGTCGTTCACCCGGTCGACGGTGCCGCCGGCCTTCACGATCACGGGCAGAAGATCGCGCTCCGACCCCTTGATGAACGACGACAGACGCGCGAAGGTCCCACCCATTCGCACGAGCATGTACGCCAACGCAACGCCGCTGACCACGAAGAACACCGCAAGGGCGTAGTCGAGTACGTCTCCGGCCGTGGAGGCCACGACAGTCATCGGCGTGATCCTAGTTGCTCCGTTCAGGCAACGTCCTCGATCGCACCGGCACCGACGACGGCGTCTTCGTCGTAGAGCACGGCGAATTGTCCGCGCGCGACGCCGTAAGCCGGCTCGTCGAGATCGAGCGCGAAGCCGCCGTTCGACGGCGCGACCGAGGCTCGAACGGGCGGTGAGCCGTAGCGAAGCTTCACCTCGCAGCGAGTGACGGGGACGCGGAGGCGACCGTCGACGACGACGCGGCGCACCGCAAGCGACTCGTGGGGCCCGACGACGACCGTGTTCGTCTCTCGGTCCGTCCGCAGCACGAACAGCGGCCGCTCCGCGACGACCCCGAGGCCGCGACGCTGTCCTGCGGTGAACCGCCAGTACCCGTCGTGTGCGCCGAGCACGTGTCCGTGCTCGTCGACGATCGCTCCGTCCTCGGCCGGTAGGCCTTCGCGCTCGAGGAAGCCGCGGTAGTCACCGCCGCCGAGGAAGCAGGCCTCCTGGCTCTCTCCTCGTCCGGCCGCCGCAAGCCCGGCCCGCGCCGCCTCCGCGCGCGTCTCCGCCTTCGACTGCGCTCCGAGCGGGAAACGGACTCGTGCGAGTGCCGCCGACGAGAGCGTCGCAAGCATGTACGACTGGTCCTTCCGCGCGTCGACGCCCCGCGCAACGAGGAGCTTCCCCTCACGCTCGACGACCCGCGCGTAGTGCCCCGTCCACAGAGTGTCGGCCCCTGCACGCGAGACGAACGCAAGCAGCTCGTCGAAGCGAAAGGCGCCGTTGCACCGAATGCAGGGATTCGGAGTCTCTCCCGCCTCGTAGCCCGCGGTGAACGGGTCGACGACGGCTCGCCGAAACTCCTCACGCAGGTCGAGCGTGACGTGCGGAACGCCGAGCGCATGGCACGTGCCCCGAGCAGCGGCGACCGCGGCCGGCGAGCAGCACGCGCGCTCGGCGTGAGGAGCCGCCGGATCCTGCCAGAGGCGCAAGGTGACGCCCACCGCGTTCGGGGCGGCGCGCAGGAGCGCCACCGCGCTGTCCACGCCTCCGCTCATCGCGACGACGGCGCGTCCGGTAATCGGCGATGCGACGAACACCTGACCCAGGGCGGCTGCGAGCGCCTCGACCGCGAGCGGCTCCCCCGTGACCGCGGCCGCCTCGAGCAGCGTCAGTCCCGTGACCGCCCGCTCGAGGCCCGGTGCGTGGGCCTCGACGATGACATCTCCGCGCACGCAGAGGTGAACGGACGCCCATTCACCGCCACGGGTCGCATCTCCGAAGACGTCTGTCGTCGTCACGCGTCCAGGCTAGATGTTGGTCGCATGCGCGCGGGCTCGTGATGCCGCGACGTCGGTCGGGCTCGCCCCCCGAGCGGGTCCCGACGCTCGAGCTCGCGCGGACACGTGGGCAAGCGCCGCCGAGTCGCGCCGCCTCGACACGCTGTTCCCGATCGAGCATCTGAAGGGCGACGTCACCGAACGGAACTCCGGGCGTGCTCCACCCTGCCGATGGAGCCCCGGCCGCCGAGAACCTGGCTCAGCCAGGTGGGTGCCGTGCGGAGCGTCGGCTACGCCTGACTCCGACGCCGACTCCCTTCACGTGTCTGTTGGTTCACGTTGGAGCCGTGGCCACGCACAGGGTCGAGCACGAAGATCCTACGGCGCACGATCCCTCGCGCGCGGCTCCATCGGAGCCTTGAGCGCGCGGATCAGCCGGAGCCGCTCGTTGCGAAGCGCCACTCGAGCTCGACGGTGCCCTCGATGCCGAGCATCTCCGCGAGCGCCTCCGTCACCTCGAGCTGGCGCCCCGGCTC
>DATIBA010000094.1:0-10562 GCA_035457765.1 Gaiellaceae bacterium | reverse complement strand
ACCAGCCGTGACGAATGCTCGCCTTCGGCTCGCGTTCACGGGGGAAACCATGTTTCCCCACGATTGTCCGCGACCGGAGTTCGCACTCGCGAACTCCGGTCTTGCGAGAAGAGCGCGTACCCCCTTCTTCCCGAGAGCGAGGGGAACCTTCCGGTTCCTCACGCCCCTCCACTCTCATCGACCGACGGAGTCGGTCGATGAGAGTCCTCGTCCTGGCCGCTCACCCCGACGACGAGGTGCTGGGCATGGGCGGGACGATCGCCGTGCATACTGACCTCGGCGACGACGTGCGCATCGTCGTCTTGACGGACGGGTCCTCGACGCAGTACCCGGGCGACGCTGAGACGCGCGCGCGCAAGGAAAGGGAGGCCGTGCGAGCCGCCGCGGAACTCGGGGTCACGGACTACGTGCACCTCGACCTTCCTGACATGCGTCTCGACACGCTTCCTCATGTGGAGGTGAACCGGGTGGTCGAGGAGCACGTCCGCGACTTCGCTCCTCGGGTCGTCTACACGCCGCAGCCCGATGTCAATTGCGACCATCGCGTGCTCTTCGACTCGGTCGCGGTGGCCACGAGGCCCGTGCCGGATCAGCCGGTGCGCCGCGTCCTCACGTACGCGCCGACCTCGAGCACGGAGTGGACCCCTCCCGCGCTGAACTGGTTCGTGCCGAACTGGTTCGTCGACGTGACCGCGACGCTCGAGCGCAAGGTCGCCGCGTTCGCCCACTACGAGACGGAGCGTCGCGACTACCCGCATCCGCGGAGCGAGCGGGCGATCCGTGCGGCCGCCGCGTTCCACGGATCGAGCTGTGGGTGCGAGGCTGCCGAGCCTTTCGTCCTCGTGCGCGCGCTCGAGCCGTAGTCGTTCTCGCGTTGGCGCGGTGGCCTCAGCTCCTGATCGTCCTGGGACTTCTGGGCGCGACCGCGGCAGCCTTCGCGGTGACCGAGCGCCTGAAGCTCGAACGAAGCCCGGTCACCGGAACGAGGGTCGATCGCGTCTTCTCGCCGGTGTGCGAATGCGCGAGGGACGTTGCCGTGATCTCGTTCATCGTACGGCGGAGCGAGAGAATCACGGTCGACCTGCTCGACACTGCCGGACGGTCGGTTCGAACCCTCGTACGCGACCGGCGTGAACCGGCGGGTCGCGTCTCGTACACGTGGGACGGGCGCGACAACGCCGAGCGCATCGTCGTCGAGGGGCTCTACAGGCCCCGCGTCCAACTCGAGCGTCACGGGCGCACGATCGTGCTTCCGAATCCGATTCGCGTGGACACGACGGCGCCCCGAATTCGAATCGTTCGCGTCTTTCCGCGCGTCTTCTCACCCGATGGCGACGGCAGGCGCGACCGCGTCACGGCCACGTACGAGATCAACGAAGGAGCACGGGCGATGATGCTCATCGACGGGAGGAGAAGAGTGCTCGCCAAGTTCCCGAGCCGGGAGGGCAAGCTCGTCTGGTTCGGTCGAATCGACGGCCGTCCCGTGCGACCGGGTATGTACGAAGTTCGCCTCCGTGCCGTCGACCGGGCGGGGAACAGGTCGGCGAGGACGCGAGCGGTGCCGGTCCGGGTTCGGTACGTGGAGCTTTCGCGTGACCGCATCGACGTCGTCGCGGGCAAACGCTTCTCCGTCCGCGTCCGCACCGATGCGCCGTCGTACCGGTGGCTCTTCGCGGGAGATAGGGGAGCAGCGACCCGGCAGGTTCTCGTCCTGCGTGCGCCGGAGACGCCGGGGACCTACTACCTCTTCGTCACGGTCGGAGACCGTGCGGACCGGGCCGAGGTCGTCGTCTCGGAGCAGCTTTCGCAGCCGTGAACGGGCCTCTCTTCGTTCTCGGGGTGAGCCGCTCCGGGACGACCTTGTTGCGCGTGATCCTCGACCGCTCGCCGGGGATCGCGATCCCCGACGAGACGTTCTTCATTCCGCAGCTGGCTCACCGACATTCGAGCCCGGTCGATCCGGATGCGTTTCTCGACGACCTTCGCCGGCTCCCACGCCTTGCCGCATGGGACGTGTCGGTCGAGGAGCTCGCCGCTCGGCTTCTGCCGAACATGAGCGTCGGGGAGGCGCTCGCCGCGACCTTTTCCACGTACGCCGCCAAGCACGGCAAGCCGCGGTGGGGTGACAAGACGCCGATGTACATGAGGCACCTGGGTCTCATCGAGCGGCTCTTTCCCGACGCCCAGTACGTCCACTTGATCCGCGACGGCCGCGACGCCGCGTTGGCTTTTCTCGACATGCCGGAGGGCGTCGTGACGAGGACCTGGGCGCATCCGCGCAGCGCAGCAGGATTCGCGTGCGAGTGGCGGACCGAGGTGCGGCGTGCGCGTGACCTCGGACGGCGCCTGGGACGCTCACGCTACTTCGAGATTCGCTACGAGGCCCTCGTCGCCGACGCTGAGGGCATCGTGCGTTCGGTGTGCGACTTCGCCGGCCTTCCGTTCGAGCCCGCAATGCTCGAGTACGCCGGAGCCGTGGACGTGTCTGCGAAGCCCCACCATCAGCGGCTTCTCCAACCGCCGACGCGCGCCGTTCGAGACTGGCGGACGCAGATGAGCCGTGCCGATGCGCTGGCTTTCGAAGCGATCGCAGGCGATCTCCTGGCCGAGCTCGGGTACGAGCTCCTCGAGCCTGCATCTGCGCGTCGGCCGCGCAGGCTGCCGCTGGCGTGGTATCGAGCGCGTATGGGAGCCTGGAACGCAGCGGCCCATGCGACCCAGCGCTCCCCTCTCTGGCGCCGCCGGCACTCCCGGCTGTTCTGACGTGGTCTACGAGGCTTCGATCGTGTTTCGCCCACGGATGGCGATGAGCCGGCCGTTGAGCGAGAAGTAGTACGTGCGCTCGGTCGCGATCCCGGGCGAGTAGCGCCCCATTCGGAGCCGCCACACGATCTTCCCGTCGGAGATGCGCGCGGCGTACGTTCGCTTCTCGAGAACCGAGAAGAACACGAGATCTCCGACCACCACTGGTGCGCCCAGGATCCGACCGTTTCCCTGCGCCTGCCAGACCTCTCGCCCGGTGGTCGCGCGCAAGGCGCGGAGCTTGCCGTCGAATCCTCCGACGAACACGAGACCGTCCGCGATTGCCGGGGTCGTATAGCCGTAGCCACCGACCTGGCTCGTCCAGACGACGTCGCCGGTGCGCGCATCGAGCGCGACGACGGTCCCGGACCGTGACACGGTGTACAGACGTCGGCCGTCCGTCGAGGCCGTGGCGTAGAAGCTCTCGTTGCGGAACGTGTCTCGCGACACGTACGTCGACCACAGCCGCGCACCCGTGTCCTTGTTCAGGCAGAAGACCGAGCCGGCGTACGTCGAGATGCAGACGCGACGACCGAAGACGGACGGGCTCGAGTTGATACGTCCACCCGTGTCGTACGCCCAGCGAACCCGACCGGTGTCGGATCGGACCGCGAACAGGCGCCCGTCGGTCGAGCCGAAGTATACGAGGCCGTCGACGACGACCGGCGACGACTCCACCTTGCCTCCGGTCTGCACTTCCCAGAGCACCCGACCCTGGCTCCGCGAGAGCGCGCGGACGGCGCCGTCCTTCGAGCTCACGATGATCCTGGGACCGTCGATCGCGGGAGTCGACGGCTTCTCGCCGCCGATGGTCCTACGCCACCGGACGCGGCCCTCCTCCGCGTCGATCGCGAACGTCGCCCCTTCGAACGTATTGACATACAGCGTGCCCTCGCAGTAGCTCGGCGGGTACTCGATGTAGCCCTTCAGGCCTCGCGTCCAGACGATCTTGCTGGCAGGAATCCCGAGGTCGAACGCACTTCGTGAGAGGGAGCGCTGGGGATCCCCTCCGAAGGAGCGCCAGCAGCGCTGGTCGCTCGTCGGCTCCGCCTCCGGCACGGGCTCGGGCCCGACGGTCGGTGGAACGGTCGCCTCGGTGACCGTGACGCCCGAGAGCTCGGTGTCGAGCGCTCCCTCGGTCTCGTTCGGGGTCACGAGGTAGACGGCGATGGCGAGGCCGAAGAGAGCGGTCACGAGCGTGGCGACCGTGACGAGGATCCAGGCAAGTGGTCGGGGCATGACAACGGGACCGGTGTCCCGGTTCGGATCAGTGTGCCAGTAGGGCCGGAGTTCCCGGCGAGGCATCGACAGCGACTTGCCCCCTGTCCCGGGCGAGCACCGCCGCGGTCAGACCCAGGGCACCCCAAGTCAGTGGGTCTTCGAAGAGCCCTGCGTAGAGGAACGAGTGGACGAGGAGCGCGAGCAGGACGGCGGCCAGCCCGATCCCCAGCGCACGATCGATCCGCGTCACCTGGACGAGCGCCCAGACGACCGCAACGAGAACCCAGGCGTACAGGGCGAAGCCGATCGAGCCGAGCTCGGCGAGGACGGTGAACGGTGTCGTGTGGGACGCGTTGCGACTCGGACGTCCCTTTCCGGAGAGCTCGGAGCTGGCACGAGGCTGACCGCCGATCCCCACTCCCGCCAACGGGCGCTCGGTGAACACCTCGAGCGTCACGGAGACGAGCCGTGAGCGACCGCTCGTGACGTCCTTCGCCGATCGTCCGCCGACCGCCTCGGCCGCCACGGCAGCCGCGGCGAGCGTGGCGACGATCGCCCCGGTGATCAGGGCGATCCGCATCCTCCTGCCCGAGCCCACGAGCGCGACTCCGAACGTCACCGTGAAGAGCGCGACGAAGCTCGACTGCGAGTACGAGTAGAAGAGGCCCCAAAAGAGGAATGCGACGAACGCCGACGCCACCACCCAGTCGATCGTTCGCCCGCGTCGAACGAGGACGACGACGAGGAGCACCGCGATCGGAATGACGAGGTACCGGCCGTACAGGCTCGGATCCTTGAAGAGCGAGGTGACACGGAAGAACGACGTGTACGCGTTCGCGACCTCGACGTCACGTGCGAAGAACACGGTCCGGGTCTGCGCCTGCCAGATCCCGATCGCCGCGAAGAGCGAGCCGAGGGCGACGAGCGTGACCAGGAGCGCCCTCGGGAGCCAGGTCGCGAGGGGGCTGCGCGCGACGATGGCGAAGGCGGCGACGAACGGGAAGACGAAGAACCCGAGCGCGATTCCGCCAGCCCGATCGTCCCACGTCCAGAGGAACGAGACGGCCGAGAAGACGACGAACGCTGCGAGCGGCACCGCGAGCAGGAAGGGCGGCGGTGGAGGAAGCTCTCCGCGGATCAGCCGGTAGGCGAGCGCGAGAGCAGCGGCTGCGACGACGAGATAGAACGGCAGGAGGAGGAACGCCTCCTCGCGACCCAGCTGAACCGGGATCCGAAACGGCGCCGCTGTCAGGAGCGCGACCGGTACCGCAGCGGGATAGCGCACGAGCAGGACTGCGCCCAGGATCGCCGCGGCTGCACCCGAGGCGACGAGCGTGATCCCGGTTGGTTCGGTGAAGAGAAGGCGCAGATCGTCATCACCGACGAGCGAGCGCCCGATCCCGACGGTTGCGAGCGCGACGAGCGCAAGCCCAACAAGCGGGAACAGGCGTCCTCGAGGGATGAGCACGAGGACGGCACCGAGCGCCCCTGCGAGCGCCGAAATCTGAGCCGCATCGGTGTGCTCCACGCCCTGGGACGTTACGCGCTCGAGAGAGCCGAGGAACGTTCAGTGGTTGAATAGCGCGGTGATCGAAAGCTGGAAAAGGGCGCTGGTGCTCGCCCCGCACACCGACGACGGAGAGCTCGGCTGCGGGGGTGCGATGGCGCGACTCGTGGAAGGAGGTTGCGACGTCCGCTACGTTGCGTTCTCGATCGCGACCCGCTCGCTTCCCCCCGGCTTCGAGCCCGATACGCTCGCGCGGGAGGTGCGGGAGGCGACCGCCGAGCTCGGAATCCGCGAGGACGGTCTCACGGTGCACGACTTCGACGTCCGCACCTTCCCCGAGCGTCGTCAGGACATCCTCGAGCTGCTCGTCGAGCTCTGGGAGGAGTGGAGGCCCGACGTCGTCTTCCAGCCGTCGCACCACGACGTGCACCAGGATCACCAGACGATCGCACAAGAGGGGCTGCGTGCGTTCAAGCGGACGACGATCCTCGGCTACGAGGTGCCCTGGAACAACTTCGACTTCTCCTACGGCGCCTACGTCG
This sequence comes from Gaiellaceae bacterium, assembly GCA_035457765.1. Classification (GTDB taxonomy): domain Bacteria; phylum Actinomycetota; class Thermoleophilia; order Gaiellales; family Gaiellaceae; genus GMQP-bins7. The sequence continues at coordinate 4,490 of DATIBA010000094.1, read as the reverse complement.
CACTCGAGAAGCGGCACATCGAGCGCAAGGTCGCGGCGCTGTCGCGCTATGCCTCACAGCAGCATCGCCGGTACGCCGACCCCGAGTACATCTGGAACCTCGCCCGCGTCCACGGCGTGAACGTGAACCGCGACTACGCCGAGTGCTTCCAGGTCTACCGCATAGTCGCGTAGACCAGCGCGAGGTCCTCGCTCCTCGTATCATCCTCGTGAATCTGGGATGAAGATGAACGTCGACGTCGTTCAGACCGGCGCCTCGGCGACGGTGGTCATCAGCGAGGCGCAGAAGGAGAGGCTCGGCTGGGAGAGGTCGATCCCGGTGGCTTTCGAGCTGGACGGCCAGCGGTTCCGAACCACGGTTCTCCGCTCGAATGGGAACTGGTGCTTCGTCGCCAGCGCGAGGATGCGCGAGCGGGGGTTGACGCCGGGGCGGCGGTACACGCTCGACATCGCGCGAGACCTGGAGCCAGTGCCCTTCGACTGACCGTCAGCGTGCGAGTCTGAGCCGGGCACCGATCGCCTTGCGCTCAGCGGGGAGGTAGAAGCCGAGGAGGAAGAGCGCGAGCGGGTAGGCGAGTGCAAGGAGCAACGCAACCGGCAGGCCGCCGCCCGCGAACTTGCCGACGGCGACGAGCGCGATTCCGGCCCCGGCGGCTGTCGTCACTCGCCGCCACTGGTACGGCACCGGGTAGATCCGCTGCGACCACCAGGCCATCCCGACGAACATCGTCGTGTACGCCGCGATCGTGGCAACGGCGGCACCCATCATCCCGTACGGCGGGATGAGCAGGAGGTTGAGGACGATGTTCACCGCGGCGGCTGCCCCGGTGACGACCCAGTTGAACTGCGTCCGTCGCGCGCGCCCGACGCCGATGGCGACGACGATGTAGGCGCCGAACGCGACCGCGGCAAAGGCGAGCGGACCGACGACCCGCGACGACTCGTCGAACGCGGGCGCCGCGATCCAGTCGACGATCCAGGGCGAGAGGAGGGCGAGCGCGGTTGCCACCCAGGTGGCGACGAGCACGAGGTACGTGAGCACGTACGCGTACGTGCGCCGGGCCTCGCCCTCGTCCTCGATCGAGTATGCGAACGCAGGCCAGGCGAGCCTGAACGCCGTCAGGAGGAGCACCATGGCCGAGGCGATGCGCACTCCGACGGAGTAGAGGCCGACCTCGGTCACGTCGGCAAGCTGCACGAGGAAGAGCCGGTCCGAGAAGTTCGTCACCCAGAGGAAGAGCGCGGTCGGCACGAGGGGAATCCCGAAGCGGTTCATCTCTCGGAGCAGGCGCCGGTCGAACTGCAACCCGAGCTGCTCCCGGCGGTAGCCGACGAGCGCCGCGTAGACGAGGAGGGTGCCCGTGAAGTTGCCGACGATGACGCCGATCGGTCCCTTGTCGAGTGCGACGACCAGGATGAGCGTCGCGCCGATCGTCAGGAGGACGTTCGAGAGGCTTGCCGCCACGAAGGCCGTCGAGCGCTCCTCGACCCGGAAGAGCGACGTGAGCTGCTCGTAGTTCATCCCTGCCCAGAGGCCCACGAACGCGGCGGCGACGAGCTCTGCGTCGTCGGTGGTACCGAAGAGCAGATCCGATAGCTGCGGGGAGACTGCCACTCCGGCGATCAGCCCGGCGGTCGCCATCGCCATCGTGAACCAGAACGACGTGCGAAGCACGAGACGCCGGTGGTCCGGCTCCGGCGAGTCGAAGTAGAAGCGGAAGAACGCAGCGTGGATCCCCATGCGCAGCACGATTCCGACCACCGTCGTGAGCGCGATCAGCGTCTCGACCTTCCCGTAGTCGGACGGCGAGAGGTAGCGCGTGTACAGCGGGAGGAGGAGTACCGCGAGGATGCGGGAGACGAGGCCGCCCAGGCCGTAGATGGCCGAGTGCTTGCCGAGCCGCTTCAGTTCTGTGCCGAGACCCGCCACGCCTGGATGATCTACGCCACGATCTCGCGCGTCCGGACGCACGACCCGTCGCGTCCCCGAGCGGCCGGCTCACGCCCCGCAGACAGCGATCTCGTGGCAGCGATCATCAGAGGCGAGAGTAGAGAGCCAGCAGGCGGTCGGCGGTCACTTCGAGATCGTGAACCTGCTCGACGTAGGAGCGGGACTCAGCTCCGATCCGGCGACGCTCGGCGAGGTCCGCCACGAGTGGCTCGAGGCGCGCGCGGAGGTCGTCCTTGGTGGCTCGCACGATCGGAACACGTACTCCCAGCTCCTCCTCCGTGCGGCGCACGGCCTCGTCGTGGAGGAACGTGACGACCGGCTTGCCGAGCGCCATGCACTCGATCGCGAAGAGGCCGTACCAGCCCGCGTTCAGCTGGTCGACGACGATGTCCGCCTCGCGGTAGCGCTCGAAGGCGTCGTCGTGGTGAAGCCCCTCGACGAGGACGAGGTCGGCGTCGAGGCCCTCGCAGGCCTCGAGAACGTGTTCGGTCCCCTTCCGTCGGCGTGACGACGGTGCGTGCAGGATCACGGGTCGGGTGCGGTCCGAGGGCGGCGCGGGCTCGATCGACTGCACGTCGATCCCGGGCGGGATCATCTCCGCCCAGGGCACCCAGCGGATAGCGTCGTACGAGCCGACCACCTCGACGCTCGCCTTCCTTCCGAACGCGAGCTCCGCCGGCGTCTTCCCGCGGATGTCCGAGCCCAGGTAGTGCATCACCGACTTCTTGCGAAACGCTCCGAGGATCGGGAACTGGAGTGAACGCGGAACGAGTGTGAGGCCGAAGTAGAAGTGGAAGACGTCTGTGCGGGGTAGCAGGCGAAGCAGTGCCGACCACTGGGTCAGCTGCCTTCGTGCGAGCCCGCCGCGGCGCTCGAGCGACCAGTCCGCCTCCGAGTGCAGCTTGTAGCGGTTGAAGACCACGAGCCGGGCATCGACGCCGCGTCGTCGAAGCGCTTGGACGTTCGCCCATGGCACGCCGGCCGTGTTCACGGGGCAGTGGACGACGCGTAGCGGCCCTCGCTCAGCCAAGGTCGATGCCGTCGGCGGCGAGCTGTTCCAGGCGTCGTGCTTTCTCCGCGTTCAGCATCGCCCGCATCGTCTGGCCCATCGTCGTTCCTTGGTAGACCCAGATCGCCGGGTGCACGAGGACTTGCAGCCACGGAAAGCTCCCGCCACGAAGCTCTTCGTGTGGGCAGCCCGAGCGCCACTGCTGGTTCGAGTCCGATCTGTACAGGTGACGCGAGAAGTACGGCTCGGCGTAGACATTGACGACTCCAGGGACCTCTTCGGACATGTACGCGGGCTCGGGGTTGTGCCACGAGAGGACACGGTCGAAGCGCTCGTCGAGGTCGACCGTCGGATGGACGGCGTGGAGCCCGACCGCGTGTCCGAGCGTACGCAGTCGCGTCATCGCAGCCGCGCCTTCGCTCGAGGCGAGGTTGTAGAAGACCGACTCGGTCATGAGCAGGTACGTGGCGCGCACATCCAGCTCGGCTTCGAGCTCGGCCATTCGAACGGCCGCATCGAGCGAGAGGTCGATGTCGTGGCGGAGGAAGAGATCGCCGCGCTCGGGTGGTCCCTCGAACACCGAGAACCGGTATCCGCCCGCCCGCGCCGCCTCGAGCAGCTCGCGGTAGTGGCCGAGGTCGAACGTGCAACTCATCGCGCGACCTCGACCTCGAGCCGCCGCGCGGCGTTCTCCGCGCGGGTGAGGGCCTCGCCGGGCGTGTCGGCAACGGCGATGACGTAGCCGCGCCGGTCGCCGTCTCGCCGCACGGGGCGGATCGTCTCGCCGATCTGCAGGTACGTGTCCGCCTGCACGACGCCCTCGGCGGAGAGGACCGGATCGAGGCTGCCGATGCGCACGACCTCGCCGGTCGGCAGGGTGCCCGGCTGTGCCGTGAAGAAGCGGATGGCTAGGGGCTGCCGGAACCGTGGGAGCGCGATCACGTCCGGCACTTCCTCACCCAGCGCCTGGCGCAGAGCGACCTCGACGAGATCGACGCCGACCGCGTGGCGAACGAGGTCGGCCATCTGCCCACCCGGAATGCGCGCTGCGACCTCCACGACCACCACGCCACCGTCCGGCGAAGCGATCAGCTGTGGGAACGCAATCGCGTCGCGGAGCCCGAGCGCGCGTACCGATTCGACCGCCACTCGCTCGGAGAGTGCGAGCTGATCGCCGTTGACGGATGGCGGATAGAGGTGGATCCAGCCGACGCCGAAGCCGATGCCCGGCGGACGGAGCCGGTCCGAAAGGGTCAGGAGGGCCGGCTCGCCGTTGCGTGCGATCACGATCCCGTTCATCTCGACTCCCTCGACGAATGCCTCGAGGATCGCCTCGTCCGTCGGCGACTCGGCGAGCGCTTCGGGGAGGTTCCGCTCGAGCTCGGCCCGACTCTCGATGCGGAACACTGCCCGCTGTCCTCCCGAATCGACCGGCTTGAGCACGGCCGGCAGGCGGACGGTGACCAATGCCGCGTCGATGTCCCGTTCCGACCCGATGCCGGCGAAGGGCGGCTGAGGAAGTCCGTGGGCG
>DATIBA010000093.1:0-9613 GCA_035457765.1 Gaiellaceae bacterium | reverse complement strand
TGAGTTGGCACCGCGTAGCCGCAGGCTGGATCGCGGTGGAGGTTCTGATCGTTCTCGGGCTCGCGCTGCGAGCGCTGTTCGGGAGCTGAGCTACCTGATCTGGCCGTTAGAGGGGCGTGCAACGAATCGCGGCGGTAGGAGAGCCCCTGGCCTGTGATCGTCTCTCAGGTGGAGTAAAGTCCTGCCTATGCTGACAACCGCCGGAGGATCATGACCGGCGGTCGCACACCGATGTCCGACGACGCAGCCGCCGGCGCCGTGCTCGTCGCCGTGGGCGCCGGGCTCATCCTCGCCCTCGTCGCCCTCGCGCTGGTGTAGCGATGAACGACGTGCGGGACGAGCAGGCGACGGCGGTCGACGCTGCCGAGCTCGCCGACGCGCTCGTCCGGCTGGTCGAGCTGGTGGAGGAGATCGCCGCCGCGCTCGCCCGGATCGAGTCTCGGCAGGAGCGGACGAACGAGCTCCTCGACCGCATCGACAAGACGCAGTGGTCGTAGTCCAGGGTCGATCGTCACGTCCTCTCGCGAGGATCCACCTTGCCCCGTAGCTGCTTTCAGGCGCTCCTCACTTCCTTCGCGCTCGCTTAGTGCTACCTCTGCGCGGGCGACCAACAGGCCGGGATTCGCTGCGCGGGGTTCGCGTCAGGTTCTGCCGTCCGCTCCCGTCGGCGTTGACTACGTAGACGCCGTGAGCCCAGTCCCCCGCACAGTCGGCCGCTTCGGGGTCGACGCGGAAGAACGACACCATCTGCTTGATCGAGTCGCCGTTCTCGTCGAAGCCGACGGTGCCGATCGCCGTCTCGTACCGCTTGGAGGTATCGACGGCGCGGGCGCGGACGGCCTCCCTGAGACCCTCGGCATCCGGGCCGTCGTCGGCCACCGCTTCCAGCGAGGCGATGATCACCTGCGCGCACGCGTACGCGGCGGCCGCCCAGTCGCCGGTCGGCTCCTCGCCGAATGCGGCGCGGTAAGCGGCGGGTCGACGCGAAAACCCCATCCGTCACGCCCGACCCGCCCGTTCGTGCAGTTAGACGCAAGCGCCCGGCTCGTATGAGCCGGGCGCTGTGCGGAGATCGGAGCTACGCCTCGATCTCGATCTTGCGAGCCTTCACCGTCTCGATCTTCGGCACGTGCACCTCGAGAACACCGGTCTTGAAGGTCGCCTTCATCTTCTTGACGTCGGCGTCCGCCGGGAGCGTGAAGGACCGCTCGAAGTGCTTCTCCAGCCGCTCGTGGAGGAAGAAGGTCTTCTCCTTCTCCTCCTTCTCCTTCACACGCTCGCCCTTGACTGTGAGCGTGTGGTCCGAGACCTCGAGCGCGAGCTCTTTCTCATCGAAGCCCGGCACGTCGAGCTCGACGATCAGCTCCTTCTCGGTCTCGTACAGATCGGCGGCGGGAAGCGGTGCGGGCGCGACTCCGAAGTCCTCGAGCATCCTGCGCATCCTGCGCTCGATCACGTCGAAGTCTTGAAAGGGCGCCCACCTGACGAGAGCCGTCATGGCTTCCCTCCTTTCACCTCGATGGTCCTGCTCAGGGCCTGCAGCCGCATCGGTAGAAACCACGAATCGCTCGGGCCCCGAGGCCGGAACGACGGTCGCGAGCGGCGACGGCACGAGTCGCCGCAGCGGAGCGTGGCCTGGCCTCAGATCTCCTCCGGCACCATCTCGATCGCGCCGCACGGACACTCGGCAGCACAGATCCCGCAGCCCTTGCAGTAGTCGTAGTCGAACGCGTACGGCTCGAGGGCCGATTCGAGCTTGAGCACGGCGTTGTCGGGACACATCCCGTAGCAGTTGTCGCAGGAGAAGCAGTTTCCGCACGAGAGACAGCGGCGAGCCTCGTAGAGCGCCGTCGTCTCGTCGAGTCCACCGACCACCTCCTCGAAGGTCGACTGCCGGCGCGCTCGCTCGAGCTGCGGCTGGACCGAGCGGGAAGCATCCGTGTAGTACCACGTGTTCAGCGCCGCGAACTGCGCCAGCTCGTGCTTCGGCTCTGGGACGTACTCGGCTCCCTTCAGCCATGCGTCGATGTGGCGGGCCGCCTTCTTCCCGTGGCCGACGGCGACCGTCACCGTCCGCTCGGCGGGAACCATGTCGCCGCCGGCGAAGAGACCGGGAACCGAGGTCATCATGTTCTGGTCGACGGTGACGACGCCGTCCTCGATCTCGAGGCCCTCGACACCCTCGATGAGCGAGAGATCGGACTCCTGGCCGAGCGCGAGCACGAGGGAATCCGCTTCGAGCTCCTCGAGCTCCCCGGTCGGCTGCGGAAAGCCCGTCTCGTCGAGCTCCATGCGTTCGACGACGAGCTTGCCCTCGTCGACGTGCTTGATCGTGGAGAGCCATTTCATCAGCACGCCTTCCTGCAACGCCTCTTCGACCTCGAAGTCGTGGGCCGGCATCCGGTCGCGCGTTCGCCGATACACGATGACCGACTCTTCGGCTCCGAGGCGCCGCGCGGTGCGGGCAGCGTCGATCGCCGTGTTCCCGCCCCCGTAGACGACCACTCGGCGTCCGAGCTTCGGCGGCTCCTCCTCGCTCTCCATGCTTCGAAGAAGCGCGACCGCGTCGAGCATCTTCGCGGCGGACCCAGCCGGAATGTATGCCCGCTTGCCGAGGTGGGCGCCGACGGCGAGGAACGCCGCGTCGAAGCCTCCCTCCCGCATGGCGTCGCGGATGCTCGTGACGTGGTGATCGAGCTCGAGCTCGACGCCGAGGTCGACGATGCGCTGGATCTCGGCGTCGAGCACGGCACGCGGCAGCCGGTACGTGGGGATGCCGAACCGCATCATCCCGCCCGGCCTGGAGCCGGCGTCGAAGACGGTCACCTCGTGGCCGCGGCGAACGAGGTGGTACGCGGCGGAGAGACCGGAAGGTCCCGCGCCCACGACGAGCACGCGCTTGCCGGAAGGCGGAGTCGCGACCGCGATCTGCCACCCGTTGGCGATCCCCTCGTCGCCGAGGAACCGCTCGACGGAGTTGATCCCGACCGCCTCGTCGAGCTGAGCGCGGTTGCAGACGGTCTCGCATGGGTGGTAGCAGACGCGGCCCATGACGGCGGGAAACGGGTTGTCCTCCATGATCTGCCGCCACGCGCGCTCGTAGCCCTCCCCGCCGGCCTCCGCCTCGTACAGCCACTGCTGGACGTTCTCACCCGCCGGACAGCCGTTGTTGCACGGCGGCAGCCGGTGCACGTAGACGGGACGCTCGGTGCGCCAGCTGCCTGTCTTGTTCGCCCGGCTGGAGCCGACGTCCAATGTGATCGCGAAGGGCTTCTCCATCAGCTCTGCTCCAGCAGTCCGAAGCGGCGGATGTTGCGGTCGGCAACCGCCTGCAGTCGGTCGATCACGTCCTGACGGGGTGGATCGCCGAAGAGGTGGGCGAACCGGCGCTGTAGGCGGAGATACTCCTCGACCGGAACCTGCCGACGGATCTTGGACACGCCGACCACTTCGCCGTGCTCGGCCTCGAGGACGGGGAAAAGCCCCGTCTCCTGCGCCAGCCGCGCGATCCGTATCGTGTCCTGCGCGGCTGCGCCCCAGCCCAGCGGGCAGGGCACGAGAACGTGGACGTAGCGCGCTCCTCTGAACTCCATCGCTCGCTCGACCTTGCGCTCGAGGTCGTGGAGATCGGCGACCGTAGTGGTCGCGACGTACGGGATCTCGTGCGCCATCGCGATGAGGGCGGCGTTCTTCCCCTGGCCGAAGACGTTCCCCGGCTCCGAGCCGACGGGCTTCGTGTTGGCCGTGCGAGCCGCCGGCGGCGTCGCGCTCGAGCGCTGGACGCCGGTGTTCATGTACGCCTCGTTGTCGTAGCAGACGTAGAGCACGTCGTCGTTGCGCTCGAACATCCCCGACAGACAGGCGAACCCGATATCGAGCGTGCCCCCGTCCCCGCCCTGCCCGATCACACGAATGTCCGTCCGCCCCTTCGCCTTGAGGGCGGCCGCGATCCCACTTGCCACCGCGGGGGCGTTGCCGAACAGAGAGTGGAGCCAGGGCAGTCGCCACGACGACTCCGGATACGGCGTCGAGAACACTTCGAGGCAGCCCGTCGCGTTTGCCGCGATCAGCCTTCCTTCGGTCGCCCTCATAGCGGCGTCGAGCGCATAGCGTGCGCCGAGCGCCTCTCCGCATCCCTGACAGGCTCGGTGGCCCGACGTCAACGTGTTCGAGCGCTCGCTGCAAGACTGCACCGTTCGCTCGACCGGATCGAGCAGCCGGTTCCCGACCGCGAACGTCCCGACCTGGTAGAGCTTGATCCTGTCCGCGGACACGTCCTCCCCTCCTCCTCAGTGTGGCCCCGCCGCCACGGCGCCGACGTCGCGCAGGATGTTCTCTGCGTGTGGACCGGAGCGTCGCCTGGCCGTCGTGCGCTGGAGCTCCCGCTCGACGAGCTTCCAGTCCAGGTCGAGGAACGTGAGTCGATTCGGCTCCAGGCGTTCCTCGAGGACGTCCGTGAAGAGGCGACGCAACGAGCTTCGCGTGATCGGCCTCCCTCCGAGACCGGCGACCACGTCGTAGACCGACGCAGAGGTGCCTGCAAGCGCCAGCCTGACGTTCTGACCCACGATGCCGCCCAGTCCGACCGCGAAGGCCTTTTCGAGCACGATCACCCGCCGAGCCGAGGCCAGTGCCTGCCGGAGCTCCTCGAGTGGGTACGGGCGGAAACACGTCAGGCCGACGGCACCGATCTTCACCCCCTCGTCCCGCAGCTCGTCGACGACCTCCTCGATCGTGCCCAGCACGGAACCGAGCGCGAGGACGATCGTGTCCGCATCCGTGCTCCGGTAGGGCCGCAACAGCCCTCCCGAGGTGCGGCCGAACGCCTGCGCGAACTCCCCGGCGATCTCCGGCAGGACGTCGAGCGCCTGCATCTGCTTCGCGTGCATGAGGTATCGAACCTCCGCGAAGGCCTCAGGTCCGACCATCGCTCCGATCGTCACCGGGTCCGCCGGGTCGAGCACCTGCCTCGGCTCGAACGGCGGTAGGAATGCGTCCACCTGCTCCTGCGAGGGGAGCTCGACCGCTTCGACCGCGTGGGTCAGAACGAAGCCGTCCATGCAGACCATGACTGGCAAGGAGAGCTCCTCGGCGAGCTTGAACGCCTGGATGTGAAGATCGACCGCCTCCTGGTTCGACTCCGCATAGAGCTGGATCCAGCCGCAATCGCGCTGCGACATCGCATCCGAGTGGTCGTTCCAGATGTTGATCGGCGCGCCGATCGCCCGGTTCGCGACCGTCATGACGATCGGCAGGCCGAGCCCCGAGACGTTGTAGAGCGCTTCGGCCATGTACAGGAGTCCCTGGCTCGCCGTCGCCGTGTACGCGCGAGCGCCGGCCGCGGAGGCACCGATCGCGGCCGACATCGCGGCGAACTCCGACTCGACCATCAGGTACTCGCACGGCTCGAGCTCACCCGTCCGGACGAGGTCGGAGAGCCCCTCGACGATGTGGGTCTGTGGGGAGATCGGATAGGCGGAGACAACCTCCGGGCGGCAAGACGCGACGGCTCTCGCGACCGCAAGCGAGCCTTCGATTTGACTACGCATCGCGCACCATCTCGCGGCCGCGGGCATGCACCAGCGCGTACGCCGCCTCCGCCGCTGAAACGTTTCCCTCGCCCACACGGCCCGGGAACCGGTCACGGATCGCCGCAGTGACCGACTCGAGTGCGATCGCCTCCGTGAGCGCAGCGAAACCACCGAGGAGCGCTGCGTTGGGAAGCGGCCGGCCGACGTGCTCGCGCGCGAGATCGGTCGCCGGGACCGTGACCATCCGTTCCGGACGAAACCGCTCCACGATGTCGCCTAGTCCGAGCTCCTCGAAGCTGCGAGACGTGTTGATGAGGACGAAACCGTCGCGCGGTACGCCGCCGAACAGGTCGACCTGATGGAGCAGCGTCGGATCCTGGACGATCAGCGCGTCCGGCTCGACGATCGGCTCGCGCAGCCTGATCGGCTTGTCGTCGAAGCGACAGAACGCGACGACCGGCGCACCGGTTCGCTCCGATCCGAACGTCGGGAAGGCCTGCGAATACCGGCCCTCGAGGAAGGCGGCGACCGAGAGCAACTCGGCGGCCGTGACTACCCCTTGCCCTCCTCGCCCGTGAATGCGCACTTGAAACATTCGCTCACCTCGAAGTCCGCGTGATTGCCTGCCAAGATCGTTCGCCGTAGCGCCTCATCCCCGCATCCGGGTCGGGCTCGATCGCGATGCGGTGAACTACCGAAGCGTCAGGTCGCGCGGCGGCCGGCCTTCTTCGCGAAGTGCTCGATGTAGGCGTCGGAGCCAGGGAAGAACGTGCTGACGTGGCCGTCGTCGCTCCAGCGAACGACGAAGGGCGGTCGACCGTCCTCGCCATGAACCTCGAGGATCTCGCCGTCTCGGACGAGATCGCCGACGCGATGCTGACGAATGACGATGCGGTCACCCACGCTCGCGCGCAAGCCTCCGGTGTCGCTCGCGTTCGTGCTCATCGGACCTCCTCTCAGTCTCTTGCAACCAGGATCGGTGGGCTCGCGTCGCCGCGCATCGGGGAAGAACACCGATCCGCATGCGGAGGATTCCCACGACGCCGGGTTTGCTCGACGCGCGCGAAAGGAGCGGTGCTCGCTCGTACCGGCCCTCGCTGCGGAGAAGTACGCGGTGAGATCGGCGGCCTCGCGGATGATCGTCGCCACCTCTGACCAGATCATCGGCTCACGAACACGCTCTCGAGGAGACCGATGAAGAGAATCCTGATCGCCGTGGACGAGTCGCCGGCGGCCGCCGAGGCAGTTGCGTTCGGGGTCGAGCTCGCGACGACCGACGGCGTAGACGTTGTCTTCGCTCACGTCGTACCCGCGTCGGACGGGTCCCCGGGCCCGGCGCTTCGTACGGCGAGCCGACACCACCACGAGATGAGCGTGTCCGACCGGTCGTCGCTCGACGCCGCATTGCTGTACGCAGCGAAGCGGGGCGTGGCCGCCGAGAGCAAGATCCTCGTCGGAGACGACGTGGACGAGATCGTCGCGTACGCGGATTCGCTCGACGTCGACCTCATCGTCGTCGGTGCGCGCGGCGAGAGTGCGGTGACGACACCTCTTCTCGGGAGCGTCTCCCGAGGCGTCCTGGGCGAGGCAAGACGCCCGGTGCTCGTCGTGCATCGGGTACTCGCCGGCGTGCCACGCACGCTCGTCGGCGACGCGCACGCGAGCTAGCGGCCTCGCCGAGGAGCGAGCGGCGACGGGCGGGGATGCGTATTTCTCCGAAACCGCCGCGCGGCTCGAGCGCACGAAGCACGGGAGGTTGTCCCGATGCCCCGATTGAGCCGTCCTCCGACCATGCACGCATCACGTAATGAGGGGCTCACCGGGAGGTAGAGCGATGAAAGGCAGAAGGGTTTGGGAGATCGGCGGATTCGTCGCCGGCGCCGTGCTGATCGTCTTCGGTGTCGTGGCGATCTTCATGGGCGTGACCGGGTTCACGACGACCCGGGATGCGATCAAGGACGAGGGCATCACGTTCGGCACGGCCGACGACCCCGCGGTCGCCAAGCATGCGGAGCAGTGGGCCGGAGAGCAGGTGACGACCGGAGATCAGGCGCGCGCGTTCGCGAAGGTCATGCGTGAGCACACGCTCGAGAGCACGGGCGGCCTGACCTACGCGGAGATGGGTCGCTTCCAGTCGGCGGCGAACCCCGACGATCCAGCAGGGACGAGCGACGAGGAAGCGGCTGCGAAGGACGAGAACGGGCAGCCGATCGCCAACGGTGCTCGGAACATCTGGGTGACCGAGACGGCGCTGACGACGGCGCTCAACGTGAGCTACATGGCGGAGCGGCTGTCGGTGTTCGGACTCGTGGTCGGGGTCGCGCTTCTCCTCACGGGCGTGGGTCTCGTCATCGTCGCGTTCGCGGTCTTCGGCCGAGAGCCGGCGACGGAGACGCGCCGGGCGGCGCACTCCACGCAGCCCGCCACAGGCTGATCCGGGAACCCGGGAGGGCCCGGATCGAACGGATGCTCCGACCTCCCGGAGCGCAGGAGAGGGCGGCACCGCCGCCCTCTCCGTCTGTCTCAGTCCGACTCGAGGAGGCCCTCGGAAAGGGCGTACCGGACGAGCTCCGCCCGGCTCGAGAGGCCCAGCTTCTGCATGATGTGAGCGCGGTGTGTCTCTGCGGTCCGCACCGAGATGAAGAGCTGCTTCGCGATCTCCTGGTTCGTGTGACCGAGCGCGAGGAGCCGCAGAATCTCGCGCTCCCGCTCGGACAACGGATCCTCCTCGGCGCGCCGGCGATCCTCGGCCTCGGCGGCGACGAGCTTCGCACCGAGCGCGGGATGGACGTAGCGCTCTCCGGACGCGACCGCACGAATCGCCGCCACGACCTCCGTGTCGGCCGCCTCCTTGAGGACGTACCCGCTCGCGCCGGCCTCGAACGCAGCACGGACGTAGCGAGGGTCGTCCTGCATCGTCAGGACGAGCACTTTCGCCTCGGGCACTGCTTGCAGGACCGCAGGCATGCCCTCGATTCCTCCCTTCTCCGGCATGACGAGGTCCATCAGCACGACGTCCGGCCTGCCGTCGAGCGCCTCGAAGACCGCCCGATCGGCATTCGGTGCCTCCCCGACGGTCTCGATGTCGCTCTCCGCATCCAGGAGCCGGCGGAGACCCGAGCGCACGACCGCATGGTCATCGACGATGAGGACGCGGATCACCGAACCGGAACCTCCGCAGTCAGCATCGTGCCCGCGCTCTCGCTCGATTCGACCACGAGCCGTCCTCCGAGAAGCGCCATACGCTCTCGCATGCCGATCAAGCCGACGCTGCCACCCTGAACACTGACGGGGTCGAACCCCTGTCCGTCGTCCTGCACCACGAGGGTCACACCTCTCTCAGTTTGACTCAACAGCACCGTGACCTGCCTTGCGTCAGCGTGCTTCAACACGTTGGTCAGCGCCTCCTGCACGATGCGATAGAGCGCGGTCTCGACCTCCGTAGGTAGACGTCGATCGCCGAGCCGCCCTTGTACGTCGACGGATAGTCCGCTCTGCTCCGCGACCACATCGCACAGCCGTTCGATCGCAGGCACGAGGCCGAAGTCGTCCAGCACTGCGGGTCTGAGCTCGATGGCGAGGCGCCGCACGTCCTGCAGGGTCGAGACGACGAGCTCGCGCAGCTCGGTCACGGCGACGCGCCCTTCGTCTGTTTCGATCCGGTCCTCGAGCGACTTGAGGCCAAGCAGGATCGAGGTCAGCGCCTGCCCGGCCTCGTCGTGGAGCTCACGCGCGAGCCGAGCTCGCTCGATCTCCTGCGCCTCGACGACGCGACGGACGACGTCGCGAGTGACTCGCTCGGAGAGGTCGACGGCGGTCGCCGCGCGCGCGGCGAGAGACTCCGTGAGCCGGAGGTCTTCGTCCGTGAAACTCGAAGACGCTCCGAGCTTGTCGTGGACGACGACGACACCCATCGGTCGTGCACGCAAGAGGAGCGGTACGTACAGGGCCGATCGAACACCCATTCGTCGGGCGAGCTGCTGATCGACCTCGGGGTCGTCGAGCACCGAATCGACCCGCTCGCTCCGGCCCCGCTGGAGGACGCGCCCCGTCTTGGAGCCCCCGAGCTCGAGCTCCGTTCC
>DATIBA010000092.1:0-4048 GCA_035457765.1 Gaiellaceae bacterium | reverse complement strand
GCGCATCGACTTCTACAGCGCGTGAGCGAGGTGGCGTCGCTCGCCGACGCTTCGAGGGTCGAGGCGGAGGCCGAGCACACGGGCGAGCTCGAGCGCTTCCTCGTACTCCTCGCGGTGGATGCCGCGGGCGATCTCCTCGTATCGCGCCGGCCCGGGCGGAAAACGGTGATTCGGGCTCTCGGCTCCTCCGACCACCGGGTGGTCGTCGCTAGCCGGTCCACGGGGCTCAGAACGGCACCTCGCGCCATGGCTGGACCGGGTCAGATGCCGTGTTCGCGCACCGCTGGCGGTGCGTCTTCGCCGACCGTCTGGTTGCCCGAATCCAGGTCGAGATCATGTGGGAAGCCGGCGATCCGTAAGGTGCCGGCCGCCCTCGAGTCGGCGGGCGCGACGAGAAGAAGCTGACGTCCTTCATCCGCGAAGTGGCGGTGCGCTCGGTCGATCGCCCGAATCCCCGCGCTGTCGATGAAGGAGAGTTGGCCGACGTCGAGGACGACCACTTCACTCGCGGTCGTGGCGAGCACTCGGTCGAGCTCGGCGGCATTCGTAAGATCGAGTTCGCCTCGCGCGAGGACCGTCTCGCGCCCACCTATCTCGCGCCGTTCGAGACCCAACGCGCCGTGGGGATTCACGTGCGATCCCCCGTCGGCATGGACATGTGAACGGTCGTCCCCCGCGGGCTTCGCCGGATTGTGACATCGCGCATAAGAGCCTGCATGATCGTGCGACCGCGGCCCCGATCTCCGTCGACGCTCGGCTCGCGCCACGATCCTTCATCGCGGACCGCGAACTCGAGCGCGCCGTCGCGAACGCGTCCCTCGACTCGCACGATCCCGCGACCGTCGAACGCGTATGCATGTTCGGCGGCGTTCGCCGCAGCTTCCGCGACGGCCAGGATGGCGTCCCCACGCCGCTCTGGCTCCATGTCGACCGACTCGAGCCAGCCGGCGAGCGCACGTCGCATGCGCGTCACCTCATGAGGAGCGGCCACGAACGAGTGGATGAATCGCTCCGACGGAACCCGGCGAACGGCGAGGACGCAGACGTCGTCCTCCTGGTCGCCGCCAGCCAGGCAAACATCGAGGATGTGGTCGACGAGATGTGAGGGTTCGACGCCGGTCTTCTGCCGTGCGCAAGCGAGGAGGAGGTCGAGGCGCGCTGAGAGCCCTTCGGTTCGGACCTCGATGAGCCCGTCGGTGTACAGCACGATGGTGTCGCCCGGCTCCATTCGATCGACCGCATCCACGCGCTCGACGGCGAACGACGCGCCGAGAGGCGGGGAGCGGCCCTCCCAAAGCAGCCGCGGCTCACCTTCCGCGGGCACGAGGAGGGGTGGGGGATGCCCTGCGCATGCGTACTGGAAATCCCCCTCCACAGGGTCGAGGGTCACGTAGGCGAGGGTGGCCATGGAGGCTTGCGGAAGCGTCTCGACGACCTCGTCCAAGCGCTCGATCAGGCCCGCGGGCGAGCCCAGCAGTGCAAGCGCACGCACCGCGCCCCGTAGCTGTCCCATCGCCACTGCCGCTTCGAGCCCGTGACCGACGACATCGCCGACGAGCAACGCGAGGCGTCCGTCGGGAAGTGTGAACGCGTCGTACCAGTCACCGCCGACTTCGAGCATCGCCGTGCCCGGCCGATAGGCGGTGGCGATCGCCGTGTCGGCAGTCGCCTGGGGCTCGCCGCCGAGAAGCCCGAGCTGGAGAGCGTGCGAGACGCTTCGCTCCTGCTCGTACAGGAGGGCGTTGTCGAGCGCCAGTGCGGCACGAGTCGCCACGCGCTGCAGCAGCACGGTTGTCAGCCGCGCGGCGTTGCCGGGCGTCGTCCCCATCGTGAGAATTCCGAGCACACGGCCGCGGGCACCGAGCGGCACTGCGAGAAGCCGCATGCTCTCCCCCTCCTCGCTCGTCGGTCCTCCCAGCGCAAGGGCGGCTTCCGCGACCCGGTCCAGCCACGTCTCCTCCACTCGGGGAAGGCTGTCGGGGCGAGCGATCGCCGCGAGCCGTACGCCGCCCGTGTCCATGGGTGTATGCACCGCAGCGAACGCTCCGCGCTCGTCGGCGAGTGCGGCAACGAGCGCCCGCATCCGCGCGTCGACCGACGTTGTCCGCTCGAGCACTTCACCGAGTCGGGCGAGCAGCGCTGCGTCCTGGGCAGCGGTGTCAGCCTCGACCTGAAGCTGTGCTCGCTCGAGCGCGAGGCCGCACTGCTCGGCCATGCCCATGACGAGGGGGCGGCGGTCGTCGTCGAGCCAATGTGGCTCCGTTGAAGTGAACGACAGGACGCCCAGAATGTGGCCGCCCGCAGCCCGGAGTGGGATCGAGGCGATCGACTCGAACTTCAGTCGAGCACGGCCGACCGCTGCCGCCGGGTAGCGGGCGTCGAGATCAGCCCCGGTGCGTATGTCCACCATCCTGCCCGTCCTGGCCGCTTCGGTCGGCGGAGTCGCCGTCTCGAGCGGATACCGTCGGTAGAGAGCGACGTTCTCGTCGGGAACCTCGAGATGTGCGAGCAGCTCGATCGAGTGGCTGTCGACGAGTTGCACCCAAGCCGACGAGACGCCTACCGACCGGAGATCCGTGATGGTGGTCTCGGCGACTTCGGCTACCGTGACTGCCCCGGCGAGTCTGCTGGCATGGCCCTCGAGAATCTCCGCGCGTTGGCGGGCGGCTCGTTCGGCATCGAAGAGCTGCGCGCGCTCGACCGCGGCGATCCTCTCGGACTCCGCGCGCGTGAGCTCGACGGCTATTCGCTCTCGCTCCGCGATCTCCGCCGCAAGGAGAAGGGTGGCTGCGATGATCACCCCGAGTGCAAGCTGGAGGTAGAGGACACGGTTCGCGGGGCTGATGTCGACGGCATCCCAAAACTGGCGAACCTCCGACGTCGCCCCCGCAGCATCGAAAGCGACGAGGGCAGCCGTGATCGCCACTCCGGTCGTGCCGATCCGAAACGCGATCACGACGAGAAGCGCAATGGGCAGATAGACGATCTCGAACCAGCCGAACCTGAACACGGCTGTCGTGCCGATCACCGCGAGCGCCGCGAGCAGAACCGCTTCCGCGCGGCGCCGTTGCGAGAGTCGTGGCCTCGACCGAAGAGAGATGATCGCCGCACCCACGACGAGGACGCCGAGGCCGTCCCCGGACCACCACTCGAGCGCGAAGCGGAACCAGTCCGAGCCGTCGAGCGCCAGAACCCATGTGGTAGCTGCGATCGCCGCGCCTACTACGGGCGCGACGATCACGGCACAGATGAGGAACGCGGTGAGGTCCCGGATGCGCCGGAGGTCGACCACTGCCGCGACGGACGTCAGCATGAGTGCGCCCACCAGGGGCTCTGCGACGTTGGCCAGGACGAGGCCGACCGTGGCGAACGCGCTGGTGCCGCGCTCGAGGTCGAGCACCAACTCGGCGCTCGCTGCGGCTGCGAGCACCACTGGCCACTGCCGCCTCGAGACGAGAACCAGCGCCGCGAGAGTGACACCGGCTGGAGGGAAGAACGAGGCGCCTTGGTTCTCGGGGCTGAACCAATGCTGTGCGATCTTGTAGCCGACCACGTAGCCCGTGGCGACGAGACCGAAGAGAACGAGCCAATGGAGCCGCACCGGACGCGCCGCCGCTCTGTTGCCCGTCTGCCCCCCCAACATTGGGACCTCCTGTACGCGAGAGCCCATCCGTGCGATCCGCCCGGCTCGAGGCACGAATCCTAGACGGCGGACTCGGCGCCTCGAATCTTCTCGTCGGCCTCGCGAGCTACCGGCGGATCGAGGCCCGCAAGCGGCGCGGCGCGGCGACTCGAGAGACGTTCGGTACGGTGTCCGCACGACCGAGAAGGCGACGACGCTCGAGCTCAGATCGTCCCCGCCAGCGAGACGAGCTGGGAGGCTCCGGATCGCCTGGGACGAGCTCCCTGTCGGCAGCCGCAGCATCCTCGCCGCCGCCGGTTCACGGAGGTCAGTCATCCGACCCTCCGCCGGGTCGTGATGCGCATCGACTTCTACAGCGCGTGAGCGAGGTGGCGTCGCTCGCCGACGCTTCGAGGGTCGAGGCGG
>DATIBA010000091.1:0-12444 GCA_035457765.1 Gaiellaceae bacterium | reverse complement strand
TCGGCCCGAGCCCCTTCGCACGGGAGACGGTGGTCTCGTAGACGACCTTGATCGTGCAGCGAGCTCGCGGCGACACGTTCACCGTGAGCGAGGCGTAGTCGTTCGGCGACACGACCGAGGTGAAACTCACCTTGCGTACTGCTGCGCCTGCGGACGCTGCGAGCACGACGGCCACCGTGATCGCAGCGAGGAGCGTGGCGGCCTTCCTCATCGGTACGAGGCTAATGCCGTTGCGCTCGGTCGACAAGGTGCCGGAATCGACTGACAGGTCGCCCGAGACTAACCTCCTTCTTGGTGCCGACCTAAGCCGCTTCAGAGGCGAGGAGTATAGGCCTCGAAAGAGGCGCTCGAGAAGTGGGGTCTTGGGCCACTACCTGAGTCGGGCCGGGTTCATGGGGGTCGGAGTTGTGGGGTGCTCCGGCCCCTTTTTGTCTGTTGTCAGTTCTGATAGTCGCGGGTACACAACGGGCACAACTGAGCGCCCACAAGCCCAACACAACACACACTTCGCGCAGTCGGGAAGCACCGTAACTTTGGCTTCCTAGCAGGGATTCCGCTCAACCACGCGATCCGCTCCCGAGCGCCCAGCATGACCGAATGTCGGACGACGCGAAGTTCATTCTTGGCTTTGGATAAGGGTTTGCGGCCGACGCTGTAGGCCGGCTCGCACCGCACGCCGCTAGCTAACAGAACACTTACTTTCGTCGCCGAACATATTCGCCCCGTGCGGTTGAAGCTCGCTCTCATCGTCGTCGCCGCCTTCGCGGCAATCGCCGTGACCGGAGCATCTGCCGCGGACTTCGAAAGCGATAACGGGCCGTGTCGAGAAACGCCAATTGAGGCACTTTTGCTCCTTTGTCCGACGGGGTATGTCGGCGTGGACTACGAGTTCGAGTTCGAGTCTGAGGAGGGCTCGGGCTGCGAGCCGTACGACTGGTTCGAGATCGTCAACGGCTCGCTTCCCGAGGGTCTCGCGATGACGAGAGACGGTGTCGTCTCCGGCGTCCCCACGAGCGCCGGCTTCAGGCGTTTCTGGGTGTGGAATCACGACCTGACCGCGGCGCAAGGCGGACCTTCTTGGTGCCAACGCGAGGATCGCTCCGAACGCGAATTCATGATCCCGATCGACCCCGGAGTCGCGATCGTCAACGAGTCCGTCAAGCCGGCCACCGTTGGCGAGCCCTACACCGACACACTCGCCGCGAAGCAGGTCGTGAGCCTGAACCCGCTCACCGGTCCCGACGTGCAGGCGAGCTGGTCACTGCAGTCGGGAGCGCTTCCTTCGGGCATCACCCTCTCGACATCTGGGGTCTTGAGCGGAACACCCACTTCCGAGGGGAGCTACCAGTTCGTCGTCAAGGCTCAGAACGGCAGCCCCTCGGACACGGAGACATATACGCTCGCCGTTCGTCAGCCCGTGAGCGTGACCTCCCCGCTCGGGCCTGTGCAGCGACCGAGTGCCGAGGTCGGCATTCGCTTCGGGAAGACCTTCACCGCAACGGGCGGAAGCGGCACCTACGCATGGGCGCATGTGTCGGGCACATTGCCCCCCGGTGTCGCACTCGACGCGACACGAGGCACGATCAGCGGAACGCCCCAGACGGCAGGAGACTTCGCCTTCGCCCTCACCGCGACGGACAGCGAGGGACGAGTGGCGAACGCGAGCGCCTCGTTGACCGTTGCGCCCAGACTCGCGATCAAGACCCTTCGCTTGAAGTCCGCGAAGCTTGCACGCGCGTACCGGATGAAGCTGGCAACGGTGGGAGGCGTCCAGCCCCTGACGTGGAGGGTGGTTCGCGGCAAGTTCCCGGCTGGCGTCAGCCTCTCGCAAAAGGCAGGCACGATCGCTGGAACCCCGCGTCGGATCGGAAGCTTCCGTGTGACGCTTGAGGCACGGGATGCGCTCGGCGCGACTTCGCGAAGGACGCTTGTTCTTCCCGTCAAGACCTGAGGCGGCTCACCCACTCTGGCTCCCGCTCCTCCACTGGTCTTGCCTCGATGTCCGGAAGCGCGACAAGCGCACAGGTCAGCAACAGCAGAGCACGTCGGGCGAAGCCGGTCTCGTTGCCGGTGGAACGGGTCAGGACACAAACCCGAGCGCGAGGGGCCGCGTTTGGATCGGGCCGGCGGAAAGGGGAGACTGACCCAAACGCCGGCCCGTAAGGTCTACGCTCTCGGCAGGCGGGACGGTTTGCACCATCCACGAGTTGGACATGTCCCGAGAGACGTCCAGGCGGCTGTGTGACGGCTCCATGGTGTCGACGGATCCGCCGATGCGTGGAGTCGCCAACGCCGTTCGACTCGCATCCGGACCGTTGTCGGCTCAGAAGGCTCGGCAGCACGGGCTCGAACACGTTATGGTCGAGCCATCTCCGGGCGTGGCGGACCCCCGGCTGGCGTGTAACTCGCTGGCCAACCCCCAGGAGCCAGGCACGCTGTCCCCTCCGGTTCACCGCGCCCGGAGACTGCGTGGGGGACTGTCTCGATCCTCGGGCCGGGACGCCATTCGCGAAGACGGCGGTCGACAAGACGACGCCGCGGTGCACGCGATCCGTGACGAATGACCGGCGTTCCAGGCGCCGTCGGCGCATCGACCCCTTCGTCGGTCGCGCGACGCGAAACATCTCACATTGTCCCTGGCGCCGAGGTGACTACGCAGGGATCCGCAGCACGACCTTGCCGAACTGCGCACCAGACTCGAGACGCTCGTGGGCTTTCGCGGCATCGGCCAGCGGGAACACACTGTCGACGTGGATGCGCGAGCGCCCGGCTCGGATCAGCTCGTACGCGCCTTCGAAGTCCGCAGGGAGACCCATGGTCGAGCCGTAGACGACGATCTGCTTCCACCAGATCCGATAGAGCCGTGCCGGCGGACTGTGACCCGATGTCGCGCCGCAAACGACCACGCGCCCCTCCTGCGCCACGGCGGCGAGCGAGCGCTCCCACGTGGCTTCGCCGACGGTCTCGACGACGACGTCGACGCCGCGACCGTTCGTCGCGTCCTTGACCGCTTGGACGACGTCGTCGTCCGAGTGGCTGACCGCGACGTCGGCTCCGAGCTCTCGGGCATGCTCCAGCTTCTCGTTGCTCGAGGACGTCACGATCGTGTGAGCCCCGAGCGCACGGCAGAGCTCGAAGGCGGCGAGGGCCACTCCGCCTCCGATTCCCCAGATGAGCACCCACTCGCCGTCGCGGACGGCCGCCTTCGTCACGAGCATGCGGTGCGCGGTCTCGAAGACGAGGGGGAACGCTGCTCCATCCTCGAAAGACAGTGTCTCGGCAAGTGGGTAGAGCTGTCGTGCCGGAAATGCCTTCAGCTCGCAGTACGTCCCGTCCGTGTGCTCGCCGATGACGGTGATCCGGCCGTCGTGTGGGATCCCCGGGTTCACGACCACGCGATCCCCGACGGCGAAGCCGTCCACGCCTTCTCCGAGCCTCTCGACGATTCCCGCTCCGTCCGCCCCGAGGATCCGCGGCTTGGGTGCCGACGGCAGTCCCTTCCGCACCCACACGTCGAGGTGGTTGAGCCCTGCGGCTCGCAGCGCGACGAGGACTTCCCCGGGGCCGGGCTCGGGGTCCGGGACGTCCTCGTATCGGAGGACCTCGGGGCCACCGTCTTCGTGTATCCGAACCGCCTTCACGAGGCAAAATCCTCGCATGACCGGCACCGAGCTGAGTCGGCTGGCAGCAGACCTCGGATTGGACGTCGTTGGGGCCGTGCGAGCGGAGCCGTACGTGGAAACCGAGAACCACATCCGTGACCGCCGCTCGCGGGGGCTCTTCGCCGACATGCGCTTCACGATGGCGCGGCCGGAGATCTCCTGTCATCCCGAGCGCATCCTGGACGACGCTCGGACGGTGGTTGCCGCCGCCCTCTGCTACTTCGCGCACGGGACCGAACCCGGCCCCGACGAGGGTCGTCTGCCGCGCTACACCTGGCGCGACGAGTACGCACGTCTGCGCGAACGGCTCGAGCAGCTCGGCCGAGCGCTCGGCGGCTCGTACCGCGTTCTCGTCGACGAGAACGACCACGTCGACCGCGAGTCCGCGGTTCGCGCCGGCGTCGCGTTCTACGGCAAGAACACGATGGCGATCACGCGGCGCCACGGGTCGTGGGTCGTGCTCGGGGCGCTCGTCACGGACGTAGACATCGAGCCGTCGCCGGCTCTCGAGCTCGACTGCGGCTCATGTCGTCTCTGCATCGACGCCTGTCCGACCGGTGCGCTCGACGAGCCAGGGGTGCTCGACGCCACGAAGTGTCTCTCGTACTGGACCCAGGCACCGTCATCCGTTCCCGTGGAATACCGGTCAGAGCTTCGAGACTCCGTCTACGGCTGCGACATCTGCCAGGACGTCTGCCCGTGGAACCGCGGGGTCGAGAAGAGGCGTCGTGGTACGCCCACGCCCGATGGAGCGACGCCGACCGTGGCGCTGCGCGACTGGCTCGAGGTGAGCGACGACGAGCTGATCAGCGAGTTCGACCGCCTCTTCGTTCCGCGGAAGGAGCCCCGCTGGCTGCGGCGAAACGCGCTAATCGCCGCAGGAAACGTTGGCAGCACGGACCTCTGGCCGAGCGTCGAGCGCTATCTCGGCGATGACGATCCCGTGCTCCGTGAGACGGCCGAATGGGCGCTCTCCGGAATCGCCGAGCGGTACGCATGACGTCGGACGCTGCGGCCGAGGTGCTCGCCGTCCTCGTTCACGAGGTGCGAAGCCCCGTAGCCGCGCTCTTTGCGATCGAGGAGGCCTTCGCTGAGGCACGTTTCGACGACGACGCGCGGCACGAGCTCGAGCGGCTGGCGGTTGCGGCGTGTCGCGGCATCGAGCGAATCGTCCTCGACGCGTCGGTCGCTTCGCTACGCCTCGATCGGATCGAGGTCGAGGATCTGGTTCGACAGGCGGCCACTGCGGCGGCGCTCGAGGGCGCTCGCGTCGAATCGAGGATCGCGGACGATCTTCCGTCGATCGAGGGCGATCCGCAGCGCTTGCGCCAAGCGCTGGACAATCTCGTGTCGAACGCGGTGACCCATGCAGGCGCCGACGGAGCCGTCATCGTCCGCGCCGACTCGAGCGAGACCGCCGTTCTGCTGTCAGTCGCCGACTCCGGTGCCGGAATACCTCTCGCGGAGCAGGATCGGATCTTCGAGAAGGGCGTTCGGCTGAACGAGGCGGCGGCCGGCTCAGGGCTCGGCCTCGCGATCGCCCGGGCAATAGTCGAAGCACACCGCGGCACGCTGACGGTCAGGTCGACTCCCGGTCGGGGTTCGACGTTCACGATCGCGATACCGCGGGCCTAACCCGAAACGGCGGCTTCCAACCTGTACTCCTTCTGGAGCCCCCCGTCCGCGGCGTGCTCGCGCAGGTCCACGCTCGCCCGCGATCCTTCGACCTCCACACCGGTCGTGGTCGCAACACGCACGGGCGACCCGGCCACGACCTCGTAGACCTCGGCATGCGCCGGCTGTTCGACGACGACGTAGGTGGCCCTAGGTCCGGGCTCGACCCAAACGAAGGCCATCGCCGTCGCATCTCGCGTCTGGCACGCGATCGAAAGCCTCGGATCGCGCAGGCGACCCGAGTGGAGCACTCCGTACACGCTGCCGCACCAGCGGCGGTTCTCCTCTCTCGGACCGAGGCTGTTGTCGCAGCCGAATATGCCGCGGCCCGACGATTCTCGGAGCGTCACGCTCTCGGAGCTCACGCCGACCCGCTCGACGGACGGCCCGGCAGCATCCAGGCCACGATGTCGACCGTTGAGGCACGCCGCCGAAGCGGTTCCCGACCGGTTCCCTGCCTCGCGCAAGACCCGAACGGTCGTAAGGACGGTAGGAAGGTCGATCCCTTCCAGCTCCACCGGAGCTTCGCGTACCGGAGTGCCGTCCATGAGCGTGGTCGGCACCGTCCGCTCGTTCAGGTCGCACGCCGGGGCTGACATCCCGACGACCGCGAGGAGGAGCAACAGGCAGGTCTTGTGTCTACCTCCGAGCCTCGTCAACTCCAGCCTGTCCGGCGGACGCCGCTGTAGCTCGAGTCTCCTCGGTACGTTCGTGTCCAGATGTTCGTGCCGTACGCCTCGCCCTTGGCCTCGATGATCTGGTCGGTTCCGTCCGGGTTCGGCGCGTAGATCATCCCGATGTGCGTGGACCTGGCCAGGGCATCCATCCTGATCAGGGCCGATTTCGCGTAGGTGACGTTCGGGGCACCACTGCCGGCCTTGAAGTCGGCGGCGACGTAGGGGCCATGGACGTGCCGGAGCATGCCCCACTGGTAGAAGCCGGCATTGCTCGTGTTCTCCGACTCGCGCCAGACCTTGAAGGTGAAGCCCGAGCAATCTCCTCCTTCGCCGCCGGTGCTCCCGTTCTCGGGAGGATCGCCGGGCGAGTCGTCGACGTTGTTGTCGTTCCAGCACCCGCCACCCCACTGGTATCCCTCGTGGCGTGCACGGAGCGCGACGGTGACCGAGCCGTCGCGAGTGATGTAGGAGGAGGGAGTCGGCGCGGTGTGGTTGCAGTTGTTCGCGATGAATCGCGTGTGGTACGCAGCCGCCGGCCCCCCGGCCGCGAGGCCCCAGGCGACGACGAAGCTGACGGCAAAGGCATGCAATCTCGAAATCACGCCGCCTCCAGGTCGAAGCGGTCCACGAAGACGCCCGCAGGCGTCGAACCGAGCTGGAAGAGTGCCGAGCCGACCAGGCGGAAGCGAGACAGCGGTGACGTTTCGGCCCAGTCGGCCGAGTCGAGTGAGAGGCTCCGCCGTACGCCGTCCTCGTCGAGGACGAGCACGAGGAACTCGTCGCGCTCGTCCGTGTAGACACGTGCGACGACCACGAGGTGGTTCCCTAGCGGCTCCGCGAGCTGAACCTCGGCGAGCGCGGTTTCACTGGTGATTCGCCACGAGCGAAGCACGCCGCCCGAGCGGGCGAGCGCGACACGGATCTCGCTGCCGTGGCGGAGGACGACGACCTCGGTTCCCCCACGATGCGGCCGTCCCGACCGACCGCTCCGACGTTGACCATCGGGCCCGACGAGCGATCCGGCGGTAGCCACGGACATCCACTGCTGGGAGGGTTGCTGAAGGACGATGGGCCCTGCCGGGCCGTTCCCGATCCGGGACGAGCGGCCTTCTGCGAGCTCGGTCGAGCCGCGCGGACGGCCATCCGGGTCGAATCGCCGAACGAGAGGCGTCCGCCCGGCTCGGCCGACCGACTCGAGGACGTACACGGTGCCGTCTGGAGCGAGCGTCATGTCGGCGAGCGTCCCGTCCACATCGAGTGGCACCTGCGTCGGCGAGAGGACGCCTCGACGCCAACGAAGCACGCGCCTGTGTGCCTGGTCGAGGAGCACGACCGTGCCGCTCGCATCGACCTCGAACGTCGACGGCCCGATCGGGGGGATGTTGCGTCCCTGCTCGAGCCCCGCCTCGCCCGGCCCGTCACCCCAGGCGGCCGCCACGACGCGCTCGTTGGCTCGAGCGGGCTCTCCGAACGTGTGCGCTCCGAGATCGACCTGGATCGCACGACCGAGCGGAAGGCTTCGATGCGGAGCCGTGGCGCCCCCGGCGGGAAGCGTGGTCGAGGCACCCTCGCCGGTCCGGAGCTCCGCGTAGTACGTGAAGCCGTCGCCGGACGATGAGATCGACGTCGGAACTCGTGCCGCGAGGCGGCTCGTCGAGCCGTCGCGCGCAAGAGGAAGCTCGCGAAAGTGACCGCTCGCTCCGGCCCGTACGAATGCCGAGCCCGTGACGTCGCACGACGTCTCTGCTTCCTCCACCGTCGGGTCGACGCAGTACGCGTCGTACTCGAGCACGACGGAACCAACCGTGGTGAGCAGCGGTGGCAGATGCGTGGCTTCGATGTAGGCGTCGTTCGAGCCCGGGGAGCCTTGCGCAATCGCCGAAGCGACGATGACGAAGATCGTCGATCCTGCCAGCGTGCCTGCGAGCAACCCCAACGCCGCGGTGCGTCTTACTGTGACGCGCTTCTCCCGTCCGCCCATGCCGCTCCTCGTTGTCTGATGCGAAAACGGTATCCGCGGTCGGACGCCGACGGCAACGGCCGCGTGGAAGTCGGCGCTAACTCGCTGCAGTTACGACACGATCAGCCGCGCGTTGGTACGCCGGCGAGCTCTCGCTTCAGGCGTCGCGCTCGCTTGGCGACGACGTCGCGGAGCCGTTGCGGCTCGAGCACCGTGGTCTCGCCTCTGTCCGCGAGGACTTCGGACAGGAGCCAGTCTTCCGTCTTGTACGGAACGTCGGAGAGCGCCGAGCCATCGGTCAGTGCGCTGGCCCCGCGCTCGAGCTTCCAGCGCGCGATGGCCGGCGAATGGAGGAGGCGCGCGACGCGGGGATTCCGCAGGTAGGACGGGTCGAATCCGTCTCGCGGCTCGAACGAGGTGGCCGTCAGCGTGGCCGACCGCATCCGGTCGAGACGGAAGGTACGAGCGCCGTCAACCGTCTGATCCCAGGTGTGAACTCGCCACACTGGCAGCTCGCGCTCGATCGTGTACGGCTCGACGCGGCGGGGCGACGAGCTTTCCTCACCCTCCTTCAAGTACTCGATCTCGACCACGATCCGCTTCTCGGCGGCCTCGCTCAAGACCTTGACGAGCGCCTCCTCGTCGGACGCATCTCTCGGCTCCGGCGTCCCGGCGAGATCGAAGCGGCCGAACGTCTCCTCGAGCTTCTTCCTGACGCGTTTCAGGGGAGAGTGGGCATCTGCGGCGATCGTCGGCCCCACGTACTCGATGGCGAGCCGGATCGCGCGAGCCTCCAGCGGAGTGAGCTTGGGCGGCCGCCTGAAGACATCGCCGTACAGCTCCTTGTCGACACGCACGACGTCACCGTCGTGCATCGCGTACACCGCATAGCAGCCGCCGCCGAAGTTGACGAGATTGAGGAGCGAGAGATGGTCCTGGAGCTCCTCGAGTGGGATCGAGAACCGCGATGCGAGCTCCTCGGCGTCGATCACCGCAGCCCGCTCGTCACCGCACGCGGTCAGTAGGTGCGCGAGGAGCGCCTGCAGGACGCCGAAGCGCTCCGGGGCGACCGGGCCCAGCGGTCGCTCGGGCAACTGCCGTCTGGGATCGGCCCGCTTCGGTCCGGCTGCGGCGGGTGCTGGCCCGGTGTGCGCCTCCGCGAGCCGAGCGAGACCGTCCGCCACGGCCTCCACGAGCTCCTCGGGCTCGATGGGTACGGCGCGCCCGTTCTGACGCAGGATCCACCCTGCGAGCAGGTCGACGTTCGCGTACTCCGTCTCGAACACGCCGTCCTCGACGCGGCCCGCGTCCGAGAGCGTCCGCTCCACCCACCACGCGGTGTCGTCCGAGACGGAGATACGCGCGGTCGCCACCGCCTCTCCGATCTGCCACGGCCGGGGAATCCGGTGTCTCTCGACGTCGAAGTCGGCGGGGATCCGGAAGTCGCGCTCACGGCGGGTGGCAAACCGGATGTCCCCGCGGATGCGTGAGACTCGAAAGGTCCGTTCGGTGCGGCGCTCGAGGTCGTGACCGATGACGTACCAGTTGCCGTCGTCGAGTCGAAGCGCGTAGGGGTTGACCGTGCGCTCACCGGGCCTCGAGCGCCTGGGGCTCCAGTAGCCGAAGCGAACAGTCCTCTGCTTCGAAATCGCGGACTCGAGCTTCGATAGGCGACCCGCGAGCTCGGGCGAGTAGTCGGGCGCGCTCACTCGAACTCGCTCGGCCGTCTCCGTCGCCGGCTCCCGGAAGCCCGAGCGTCCGAGCGCGAGGTTCTGGAGAGCCAGACGCAAGGGCTCGGCGTACGCGAACTTCCCTTCGAGGTAATAGAGGGCGGTCTGGAGGGCAGCGAGCTCGTCGTCGTCCAGCTCGAGCCGCTCGAGGAAGTAGTGCTCGGAACGAAGCGTGTAAAGCTCTTCTCCCGTGAACTCGTCGCGCTGGGACTGAAGCGGGATGCCGAGAGCCGTCAGCTCCGCGCGATCGGAGTAGAAACGACGCGCGAACGCCTCGTCGGACATCTCGCTGTACCCCTCGACGTTCGACTTCACATCGCGTGCCGTGAGCAGGCGGCGCTCCGCCATCAGAAACGCGACGAGCGAGAGCTGGCGAATGAGCTTGTCAGCGTCGTGCGACATGCCGTGCGCGAGCTTACCGCTCGCGAACGGTTAGAACGTCGAATCTCCTACGACTTCGATCGCAATGCGATCGGCGGCGCTTCAGGCGGCGACCGTGGTGGCGTGCTCGAGGTGCTGGTGCGACGGGCAGTAGTCGCGTCCTGGAAGCGGCGTTCGCTGGCACGCCTTCCCCTTGCGGGTCGTCGCGTGACAGCGGGCGACGCCGCCGTCCAGCACGCCAGCCTCGATCTGCTGCTCGATGAACGATGTCGCCGCGCCCACGCCCTCACGCACCGTCCACGCGACCTGGGCCTGTGCAGTGATCGGGAAGTACCGCCGGATGTCGGCGAAGAGCGCGCGATCGGGACGCGCGAAGTAGTGAGGGTCTTCCGCCAACCGAGACATCGTGTGCTCGCACTCCGAGAGCACGGCGCGGCGATACTCGAGCTGTGCGTGCTGGCTCGCGTAAGGGTCGATCAGATCCTTGATCGAGCGGTAGATCGCTCGCGAGTATTGATACATACACGAGCGTAACTGTGCGACGTGATCGTCCAACGGATCTGCCGAGTCTCCTGGGATCCCTCTTGGCGGCGAAAAAAAGAAGCGAAGCACGCTTCGCAACCGAGAGTGTAGCGCCTTTTGTCCGTTGTTACAAAGTCGGGGAGGGAGTCGCCTGCGCAGGCAACCCGATCACGAGACGATGCGACGCACCGCGGCCGTACGCGTGAACGCCCTGGCGGCCTCGATCGCGCTCGTCGCCTCCGCTTCGGACGAGTAGATGCCGCTGAAGACGATCCAATAGCCGGGATGCAGGCTCGCGTACCGGGACGAATCGAGGACACCGACCTGTGGGAGCCCACGCGCGCGCGCCTTACGTGCTTGCGCGACGGCGACCCGCCGCCCTCCGGATTGCGGCAGCGACGCGAGCGCGACCGTCCATCCGTCCTCGCCCTGTGGCCACTCCGAGATCGCCGACGACGCCGTGTCGCCGGGCGACGGAAGCGTGCTCGACGCAGGCGCCGTCGCGAACCCGCCGGTTGCGGTGATCATCTCGGGGTCCCCTCGGGAGCCGCCCGATGCGGCCACAGCCGCGGCGGCTCCGACGAGCGCCAAGGCTCCCGTGGCGGCTGCACGAAGCACCCAGCCCGACGCCGACCCCCTGGTCGCGAGGAGTCCCGGCCCTGCCAGGCGAAGGCCGCATTCGAGACAGTACTCCTGTCCCAGAGCCGCCGGCGCCGCGCAGCGAGGACAGATGCTCATTCGGCCCCGTCGAAGGCGGCTTCGGAGGATCGGCTCCCACCGACCGGCCGCCCACACGTGGCGCAAAAGTGCGCGCCCAGCAGGAGCGGCGCCCCGCAGATGCACACTGCGCCGCCTCCACCTTGTCGAAGTCGCGCCGTGCCGTCGAGGAGCCCATCGATCTCCTGGACACGTGCCTCGAGTGCAACGAGCTCCGCGCAGCGCTCCACCACCAGGGTGGCATTGAATCGGTCACGCTTGTACATCTCGAGTGCGAGTCCGCCCAGATCACGGAGCCGCTCTTCCCGCATCTCGAGAAGCGCCTTGCGCTCTCGTTTGAGCTCGCGCGCAGGGGGCACGACGTACTCCGGGACGGCCGGTCGACTCGATCCGACGCGGGATCCACTCTCGATTTTCGCCATCCGTAAACCCTAGAGCTGCAGGACGACGAGCCGCTCTTCGGTCATCTCGCGGACCGCGTACGCGGGGCCCTCGCGCGTGTTCCCCGAGTCCTTCACGCCTCCGTACGGCATCTGGTCGGCTCGAAACGTCGGTGCCTCGTTCACCATGACCCCACCGAACTCGAGCTCGCCGGCGGCACGCAGCGCCGACTTCAGGTTGCTCGTGAAGATGCCGGCCTGTAGACCGAAGCGCGTCCCGTTCGCCAGCCCGATTGCCTCCTCGAGCGTGTCGAAGGGAGTGACCGTACAGAGGGGGCCGAAGACCTCCTCGCACGAGACCTTCGCGTCGGGCGGCGCGCCCGCGATCACGGTCGGGCGGAGCAACTCGCCTTCGAGCGTCCCGCCTGCGAGCACCTGTGCGCCGTGGGACGCCGCTTCGTCGATCCACGACAGGACGCGATCCCGCTCGACCTCGGCGATGAGCGGGCCGACGTCCGTCTCCTCGTCCGCGGGATCGCCGATGCGAAGTGCCTCCACTCGAGGCAGGAAGAGCTCGAGAAAAGCGTCGTAGGACTCGCGCTCGACGTAGATCCGCTGCACCGAGATGCAGCTTTGGCCGGCGAAGGAGAACGCGTTGGCGGCAAGGCGCGCCGCCGCGTCCTCGAGGTCCGCGTCCGCCGCGACGATGACGGGTGTCGCGTTCCCGAGCTCGAGGTTCAC
>DATIBA010000090.1:0-13097 GCA_035457765.1 Gaiellaceae bacterium | reverse complement strand
CCCACGAGCTGGCGGAGCCAGTCGAGCGTCAACTCCTCGAGCTCCTGCAGCGCGGGCGACGTGCGCCAGAGGATCCCCACCTGGTTCAGGCCGGCGATGAGGAGCTCTGCGAGCACCCCTGGCTCGGACCCCGTGGTCGCGAAGTACGCGAAGTACCGCGGACTCTGCCAATGCGTCAGGCCGGGAAGGAGGATCTCGTCGAGATCCGTGAGCACCGCCTCGAATTGCTCCGGCTGCTCGGGCGGCGAGTGCGGAAGCGCTGCCCGGATCTGGCCCGGCTCGACCTGCGCGAGCACGGGAAGCTCGCCGACCCGCTCGAGGTACGACGCCACCCACTCGAGCGCAAGCGCCCCGTCTGCTCGCAGCGTGGGAGCTGCATCGGCCGCGGAGCTACTTCCGTCCACCGCGCCGCTTCCGCAGCCGCTCGATCTCGCGCCACGAACGCGTGTTGAGCACCTGCTCCTTCGTGAGCCACGCGCGCCGAGCCTGGGCGACGCCGAGCTCTGCGAAGTCGAGCGCCCCCACCGAGTGGGCATCGGTGGTGACCGGGATCCGTACCCCGGCCTCGCCCGCAAGACGTGCGTGGGCGTCGCGCATGTCCAGCCGGTCGGCCTGGGAGTTGATCTCGAGCGCCGTGCCGGACTCGACCGCGCGCTCGACGACCCGTTCGACCTCCACCGCGGCACCCTCGCGCTTGAGGAGGCGGCGACCGGTCAGATGGCCGATGCAGTCGACGTACGGATTGTCCATCGCACCGAGGATTCGTTCGGTCGGATTCCGATCGAACGACGTGTGCAACGAGGCGATCACCCAGTCGAGCTCCCGGAGCACGTCGTCGGCGACGTCGAGTGAGCCATCCGCACGGATGTTCACCTCGATCCCCCGCAGAACGCGAAACGGCTCGACGAGCGCGTTCACGGCGGCGATCTCCTCCCACTGCGCCTCGAGCCGTCCGTCCCGCAGGTAGTGGGAGTGATCCGTGACACAGAGGAAGCGATGGCCACGGGCCTTCGCCGCCAGCGTCATCTCCTCGATCGTGTTCCTCGCGTCGGTCGACCACGACGAGTGGCTGTGCATCTCACCTCGGAGATCGCTCAGCTCGACGAGCGCCGGCAGGACTCGTTCGCGTGCGGCCGGGATCTCCCGAGTGCCCTCGCGGAGCTCCGGCGGCACGAGCGCATAGCCGAGGTACGCATAGAGCTCGTCCTCGCTCGCGTGTGTGACGACCTCACCGGTCTCGACGGTCGTCACGCCATACTCCGAGATCGAGAGACCTCGCCGCTGCGCGTCCTCGCGGAGAGCGATGTTGTGGTCCTTCGAGCCGGTGAAGTGCTGGAGCACGTTGCCGTAGCACTCGCCCGGGACGACCCGGAGGTCGAAGCGCAGACCGTCGTGACCCACGACGGTTGCCTTCGTATCGCCACGCGCGACGACCTCGGCGACCCACGTGCCGGAGCAGAAGGCATCGATCAGCGCAGGGGCATCGCTCGAGGTGGCGATGAGGTCGAGATCCCGGACGGTCTCGCGCCGACGACGAACGCTGCCCGCCTCGGAGACGGCGATCGCAGCGGGGTGGGCTTCGAGCTCCGCCACGACGCGGCGCACGGCCGGAAGCGCCGTTCCGAGGAGCCGCCTCGCCTCGACCTCGGCGCCGACCCCGGCCTCGAGTGCTCTGAGGATCTTGTCCTCGCTGCGTGCCCCCATCCCCGACAGGTCGCGAAGGCGGCCGTCCTCCGCCGCGGCCTTGAGGCCGGCCAACGTCGTCAGGCCCAACTGCGTCCAGAAGCGGGCAGCGGTCTTCGGCCCGACACCGGGAAGCCGGAGGAAGTCCACCACCCCGGACGGGACGAGCTGTCGCCGCTTGGTGAGCGCGTGCATTTCGCCGTCGTTCACGACCTCGACGACCTTGTTCTCGATGGTCTTGCCGATCCCGGGGAGCTCCTTCGCCTTCCCTTCCAGCGCGAGCTCTGCGATGGGAACGGGAGACTCCCTGATGCGCGTGGCGGCCCGCCGGTACGCGATCACCTTGAAGGACTCCTCGTCGAGGATCTCGGAGAGGTCGGCGAGTAGGGCGAGCTGATCGGCGAGCGCTGCATTCCGAGGCAACGTCCTGGGCATCCCGCGATGATACGGCGATGCCTCGCGCCGTCCTCTGCCTTCCGACCTACAACGAGCGCGAGAACCTCGAGCCCATGATCCGAGCGCTCGGCGAGGTCCTCGACACCGAGCAGGATCGGGTGCTGGTCATCGACGACGGCTCTCCGGACGGGACGGGGAGGATCGCGGACGCGCTCGCGGCCGAGCTCCCCTGGGTCTCCGTCGTCCACCGGGAGCACAAGGAGGGAATCGGTCCTGCGTACATCGTCGGATTCAGGTGGGCGCTGGCCGAGGGCGCACAGCTCGTGCTCGAGATGGACTGCGACTTCTCGCACAGCCCGGCCGACGTGCCGCGGCTCATCGACGCCTCGGCGGACGCCGAGCTCGTTCTCGGCTCGCGATACGTGCCCGGCGGCGGGACCCAGAACTGGGGGCTCGTGCGCCGGTTCGTGTCGCGCGGCGGATGCCTGTACGCGCAGATCCTCCTCGGATTGCGAGTGCGGGATCTGACCGGAGGCTTCAAGTGCTTCCAACGGAAGGCACTCGAAGCGATCGACCTCGACGCCTTGTCGGCCCACGGCTACGCGTTCCAGATCGAGACGACGTACCGAGTTCGACGGGCCGGTCTCCGAGTGCGGGAGGTTCCGATCATCTTCGTCGAGCGTCGCGCAGGAGCGTCGAAGATGACCGGCTCGATCGTGACGGAGGCGATCTGGAAGGTTCCGCTCCTCCGGCTCCGTGCCCTAACCGGCAAGCTCTAGAGATGGACGAGGTCACCGACGCGACGTTCGCCGCCGAGGTGCTCGCGTCGCCGATCCCGGTGATCGTCGACTTCTGGGCGCCCTGGTGCAAGCCCTGCGAGGCGATCGAGCCTCATCTGAGAGCGCTCGCCGCCGAGTGGGAGAGCCGCGTGAGACTCGTACGCCTCGACGTCGACGAGAACCTCGCCGTGCCCGGCCGGTACGGGGTCCTCTCACTGCCGACGGTGATCCTCTTCTCCGCCGGTGAGCCGAAAGCGACGGTCTACGGCGCGCAATCGCGATCACGATTCGAGCGGGAGTTCTCGCGGTACGTCCGGATCGTGCTACCGTCGCCGCCGTGACGACCGCACAGGCGAGCGACATCGCCGCCCGCTTCCTCGAGGCACTGTCGCACAGAGACTTCGACGAGCTCGCCGCAACGTTCGCCCCGGAGGGAAAGCTCCGCGGTCTCGTGCCCTCCACGCTCCGCGAGGCGGAAGGACGCGAGGCCGTCGCCGAGCGCTTCGGCATCTGGAACGACGGCAACGAGTGGGAGCTGCTCGAGTCGGACGTCGAGGACTTCGCAGACGTCGTCAAGCTCCGCTGGCGCGTGGCCGCGACGGATCCCGAGCAGGGCCGCACCGTGTACGAGCAGACGGCCTACGCCGAGATCGGCGAGGGCGGTATCGCCTGGATGAACCTCGTCTGCTCGGGCGAGCGACGAGCGGACTGACGCTCGCCGCCGGCTGGGCCGATCTCCTCGAGGGCGAGGAGGTCGCCTACGCAGGCACTGAACCCTCGCGAGCCGCTCGCGCCGAGCTGTTGCCGGACGACGTCGACCCGCAGATCGCCTCGGCGCTGCTCTCCGTCGGCATTACCTCGCTCTTCCGCCACCAGGCGGAAGCCTGGAACGCGGCCCGTCGCGGCGAGAACGTCATCGTCACCACGGGCACCGCATCGGGAAAGTCGCTCGCGTTCAACCTTCCCGTGCTCGACGCGATCGCGCGCGACCGGAAGACGAGGGCCCTCTACCTCTACCCGACGAAGGCGCTCTCGCAGGACCAGGCACGAGCCCTGGCCGAACTCCGGCTCAAGGGGCTCCGTCCCGCGATCTACGACGGCGACACGCCGGGCGAGCGACGTTGGCAGATCCGCAAGTGGTCGAACGTCGTGCTCACGAACCCGGACATGCTCCACGTGGGGATCCTCCCCCACCACGACCGCTGGGGCGACGTGCTCGCGAACCTCCGCTACGTCGTGGTCGACGAGGCACATGTCTACCGGGGTGTCTTCGGTTCGCACGTCGCGAACGTGCTCCGCCGTTTGCGCCGCCTCGCGCGGATCTACTGCGCCGAGCCCCAGTTTCTCCTCGCCTCCGCCACGATCGCGAATCCCGGGGAGCTCGCGGAGACGCTGACAGGCGTGAGCGCGACCGTCGTCGACCGAGACGCATCGTCGCAGTCGGAGCGCGACGTTGTGATCTGGAATCCACCGCTCCTCGATCCCGACCTCGGCCTGCGCGCGAGCCCGCTGGGTGACGCGGCGCGGTTGCTTGCCCAGCTCACGTCGCGAGGTCTCCGCACGATCTGTTTCGCCAAGAGCCGGAAGGCGGCAGAGCTGATCCACCGGTTCACCGCCGAGCGTGTTGACGTCGCGACTGCAAGCCGTCTCGCCCCCTATCGGGCGGGCTACACGCCCGAGCAGCGACGCGACATCGAGCGCCGGCTCGTCGAGGGAGAGCTTCTCGGCGTAACCGCCACGGACGCGCTCGAACTCGGCATCGACATCGGCCTCCTCGACTGCGCGATCTCGGTCGGTTTCCCCGGCACGATCGCCTCCCTCCGCCAGCAGTGGGGCCGGGCCGGCCGCCGAGGTCACGGCCTCGCGATCCTCGTCGCGAGCGAGGACGCCCTCGACCAGTTCTTCGCACGCGAGCCGGACGCGCTCCTGTCCCGCCGAGTCGAGGCGGCCATCCTCGACCACGCGAACCCTCGCATTCTCGACCCGCACGTCTTGGCTGCCGCGTTCGAAGCGCCGCTCGACGAGGGCGACGCGGCGACGCTCGGAGCCGAGGCGCTCCGTCGCGCTGCCACGTTGCCCGAGCTCGAGCGCACGCCCGCGGGCTTCGTCTGGAAGGGACGCGACTATCCGGCCGCACGTGTCTCGCTTCGATCGGGAGACACGAACGCCTTCACGGTGATCGACGCCGAGACCGGCTCGCTCCTCGGACTCGTGGAGCGCGATCGCGCCTTCTCGACGGTTCACGAAGGGGCCGTCTACCTCCACCTCGGAGAGCAGTACGTGGTCGAGTCGCTCGACCTCGAGGAGAGCGTCGCTCTCGTCGCTCCGACGAGCGTCGACTGGTACACGCAGGTGAAGAAGGAGACGGAGACGACGATCGAGCGAGCCGAGCGGGTGGAGACCCGGCTGGGGGTCGAGCTCCACTTCGGACGTGTGTCCGTGGCCGAGCAGGTAGTCGGATTCGCACGAAAGGCTGTCCGCGACGGTTCGACGATCGACGTCACACCCATGCTCATGCCCGAGACGACCTTCGAGACGGAGGCGATCTGGTTCTGTCCCGAACCGCCGCACCTCGAAGAGCTCGAGCAGATGCCGAAGCTCCTGGGCACGCTGCATGCGGCCGAGCACACGCTCATCGCGCTCCTCCCCCTGTGGGCGATGTGTGACCGCTGGGACATCGGTGGGCTCTCGACCAACGTCCACTACCAGACCGGGCGTCCGACGATCTTCGTGTACGACGGTCACGCCGGTGGAGTGGGGATCACCGAGCGAGGGTTCGACCGCTTTCACGACTGGGTCGAGGACACGGTGCGGCTGCTCCAGCGCTGCCCCTGCAGGGCGGGCTGCCCGTCCTGCGTACAGAGCCCGAAGTGCGGAAACCTCAACGAGCCGCTCGACAAGGAGGGCGCCCGCACGATGCTTGGGCGCATGCTGTCGTGAGGTCGGATCCCGCGGCTTTGACTGGATGTCGATTCCAAGGAAGTTCGCTCGTCGTCCCACCGACATAGATCGAAGGAGGCCCGGATGCAGTACATGGCACTGATCTACGCAGACGAGAAGGCCTGGGCGGCGTTCTCGGACGAGGAGCGCGAGAGTGCGTACGACCTCTACCGCGCATTCGCACGCGATGCCGAGGCGAGCGGAGTGCTCGTCGGAGGAGACGAGCTCGCATCGACGCGTGACGCCACGACCGTTCGCGTCCGCGACGACGAGACGCTCGTGACCGATGGCCCGTACGCCGAGGTGAAAGAGGCGCTCGGAGGGTACTTCCTCCTCGAGTGCGAGTCGATGGACGAGGCACTCGACTGGGCGGCACGCATCCCGGGCGCCGAGCACGGTGCGGTCGAGGTGCGCCCGGTGTACGTCGATCCCGCGGAGGTGCGGCTGTGAAGTACGCGCTGCTCATCTACGACGACGACTCGGGCTGGACCGACCTCCCCGACGACGAGCGGGCGAAGCTCCGCGCAGAGTCGATGCCGAAGTGGCTCGCCCTCTTCGAGGAGCTCGGAAAGGCCGACCCCGACGTCACCGGCAAGGAGCTCGACTCACGCGGAACCGCGAAGGTGATGCGCGTACGCAACGGAGAGCGCATCGTCACCGACGGCCCCTTCGCGGAGACGAAGGAAGTCATCGGTGGTGCCTTCTTCATCGATCTCCCCGATCTCGACGAGGCCATCCGGCTCGCCGCTCTCATCCCGGCGGCCGCGGACACCGGAGCGATCGAGATTCGCCCGCTCGTGCAATAACCCGGGGTATGCAGGAGAGCGTCGAGCGAGCGTTCCGCGAGGAGTGGAGCCGTGCGGTCGCAATCCTCACGCGCCTCCTCGGCGACCTCGAGCTGGCCGAGGACGCAGTGCAGGACGCGTTCGCAATCGCGATCGAGCGCTGGCCCCGCTCGGGCGAACCTCGAAACCCTGGCGCTTGGATCGTCACCACCGCTCGCAATCGCGCGATCGACCGCCTCAGGCGCGATCGCGTGTTTCAGCGGAAGGTGGAGCTCCTGGCCCGTCTGGAGGAGCTCCCGGCCGAGGAGGACGACCTGAGCGCGGTCCCCGACGAGCGCCTCGCGCTCGTCTTCACCTGCTGCCATCCCGCCCTCGCGGCGGAGAGCCGCGTCGCGCTCACGCTTCGCGAGGTCGCCGGACTCACAACTCCCGAGATCGCTCACGCATTCCTCGTCGCGGAGCCGGCGATGGCGCAGCGGCTCGTTCGCGCGAAGCGGAAGATCCGCGCCGCGGGCATCCCGTTTCGCGTCCCGCCCGACCATCTCCTGCCCGAGCGTCTCCGGTCGGTCCTCGCCGTGATCTACCTCGTCTTCAACGAAGGGTACGCAGCCAGCGCCGGTGCCGCACACGTTCGTGAGGACCTCTGCGAGGAAGCGATTCGACTCGGAAAGCTCCTCGCGGTGCTCATGCCCGACGAGCCGGAGGTGCTCGGACTGCTCGCGCTCATGTTGCTTCAGGACTCCCGTCGAGCGGCACGCGTGCGGGCTGACGGAGAGCTCGTGCTGCTTGCCGACCAGGACCGCTCGCTCTGGGACGGGAAGCGCGTCGCCGAGGGGCTCCGGATGCTCGAGCGCGCGGTGTCCTTGCGTCGAGCGGGGCCGTACCAGCTCCAGGCTGCGATCGCAGCCGCCCACGCCGAAGATCGGCCGTGGAGCGAGATCGTCCACCTCTACGACCGCCTCGCCGAGGTCGACCCGTCACCCGTGGTCGACTTGAACCGCGCAGTGGCGATCGCACTCTCGGGTCGCATCGACGAGGGGCTGAAACTCCTCGACCGGATCGAGGGACTCGACGAGTACCACCTGCTCCACGCAGCTCGTGCCGATCTCTATCGCCGACTCGGCCGGCGGTGCGAGGCGGCGGCCGCGTACCGGCGAGCGCTCGAGCTGACGACGAACGAACCCGAGTCTCGATTCCTCGAGCGCCGGCTAGCCGAGGTCTCGTAGCGCCAGCGCAACCGCCGCGGCAGGAGTCGGCGCACGCAGGGCTCCCTCGACTTCGGGAGCGCCGTCGAGGGCGACGACCCGCCTTCCGAGCCGGAGCGCGAAGGCCATCTCCGCCAGCGTCCCGTAGCTCCCGCCGACCGCGATGACGACCTCGCCGGAGGCCGCGACCGCCAGATTTCGCGCGTGCCCGATCCCGGTGACCACGACGAAATCCGCCCAGCGGTTCGCCGCACGTCGGTCCTCACCGGGAAGGATCGCGATCGTCGTCCCGCCCGCTGCCTTCGCGCCACGGCACGCGGCCTCCATGACCTCGTCGAGTCCTCCCGTGACGACGGCGCACCCCTGCTCGGCGAGGAGCCTCCCCACCTCCTCTGCAATACCTTCCCACTCTCGGCCGCTCCCGATGACCGACACCTGGCACGCCACGTGGTAAGCATGACGCGTGGAGCGACGCGAGGCACGGGGTGGAACGCTGATCCTCGGGGGCGGTTTCGCAGGTAGCTACGTGGCTCGTCTCCTGAAGAAGCACGGTGCGACGATCGTCTCCCCGGAGAACTTCATGCTGTACACGCCGCTCCTGCCAGAGGCTGGAGCAGGCACGCTCGAACCGCGCCACGTCGTCGTACCGCTCCGACAGATGTGCCCACACGCGGAGCTCCTGCTGGGACGAGCCACGGCACTCGACGAGGAACGGCGCGTCGTGAGGGCCGAGACGCTCGCGGGGCCGTGCGAGATCGAATACCGTCGTCTCGTCGTGGCCCTCGGAGCGGTAACACGCTTCCTCCCGGTCCCGGGTCTGGCCGAGCACGGTCTCGGCTTCAAGGATCTCGCGGACGCGATCACGCTCAGGAATCGCCTGCTCCAACAACTCGAGCGAGCCGCGATCGATCCCGACGCGCGCGAGGAGCTCGGCTTCGTGTTCGTCGGAGCCGGATACGCGGGTGTCGAGGCGCTCGCCGAGCTCAACGACCTTGCCCATGCGGCTCTGCGCCACTACCCCACGCTGCGCGAGGTGCCGCAGCGCTGGGTGCTCGTCGACGCAGCGCTGAAGATCCTTCCCGAGATCCCGCGTCGCCTCGGCGAGTACGCCGCGCGTCATCTCGAGCGTCGCGGCATCGAGATCCACGTCGGGACCACGCTCGAGTCGTACGACGGCCGCGAGGCCGTCCTCTCCGACGGAACCCGAGTCCCAGCCCGAACGCTCGTGTGGTCGGCCGGTGTGCGCGCGAACCCCCTCCTCGCCGAGCTCGGGCTGCCCTTGGACGAGGGCGGCCGCGTCGTCGTGGACGAGCTGCTGCGCGTGCAGGGGCATGAGAACGTCTGGGCGCTCGGAGACTGTGCAGCGGTCTCGAACTGCCGGACACCCGGGCACCTCGACCCGCCGACGTGCCAGCACGCGCTTCGCCAGGCGCGCCGCCTCGCCAAGAATCTCACGAGCGCTCCGACGCGGTACGGCTATCGCATGCTCGGACAGGTTGCCACGCTCGGATACCGCAAGGGCATCGCGGAGCTGCCGGGAGGAATCAAGCTGCGCGGCTTCCTCGGGTGGTGGGTCGCCCGCACGTACCACCTCTACCAGCTCCCACTGCTCTCACGGAAGCTTCGCGTCGTGCTCGATTGGACGGTCGCCCTGTTCTTCCGTCGCGACATCGTCGAGCTGTCGATGCTCGGCCACCCGCGCAAGCTCGGCGAGTGATGGGCCCTGCGTGGCCTTCGTGTCGCCGCCCGGGTCCGCGTGATCAGTCCAGGAGTCGCCTGACGACGAGCGCTGCCAGTGCGGCCGCGCCGACCACTGTGAGAAGATCGACCGGGCCGGAGATCCGCTTGAACCGTGCGCTGCCGTCGTGCACTTCGATGTAGCCGACAGGGCTCACGACCGCACCGCCACCCCCGCCGCCGCCCGAACCCTCCTGGCCGCTGTGCGCTCCGGCACCGCCGCCGCCCCCAAAAGCGAATCGCGACTTCGCCACCGGGATCACCGTGATGCCCTCGCGTTCCACGGGATCGCCGAAGACGACCGAGACCGTCGCCTTCTCGCCGACCACCTGGCCGATCCGTTGCAGCAGCTCGTCGGCAAGCGTGGGCCCGTCCTGTGTCGCTGTGGTCACGTCAGACCTCCGTTCGTCGGTAACAGCGCATTGTCGTCGGAGCGAGCCCTCTGCGAAGGACGGTGCGATCACGTGCCAGACGGAAGATCGGCGTGAAGCGGTGAGGCCTGCGCGTAGATCGCGTCCTCGATTCCCGTCTCGATGATCCGCGCGAAGGTGACCGTTCCCAGGAAGACAAGCATGGGCAGGAGGAACAACGCGCACACGCGAAAGTCGTCGACCGTGCTTTCGTTCTGTGCGATCAGCGCTAGTGCCACGAGGGTCGCCGAAAGGCTGCCCAGGTAGATCATCGAACGACCAACGCTCTCGGTGACGGTCGCCGAGCGAGCGGCCCGCAGGCTTGAGTGCTCGGTCGTCAGCGCCGAGAGCAGCCCGGTTCGATCACGAGACCCGGCTCCAGGGGCCGACAGCATGAGGGCCGGGTCGGCTGCCGGAAGACAAACAAGATGCCTCGCCGCGTCGGTCCCGGCGCACGTGCGAAGGTGGCTAGGTGAGGGCGCGAAGGGCCTTCGCGAGCGACTGCTTGCCTTCGAGGACGCCCGAGAAGAGATCTCCGTCGTGCGCCACCCGGTCGAGCACGGTGTCCATGGTGAATACCGACGGATCGAGCCCTGGCACGACCTCCTCCCAGCGAAGTGGTGTGGATACGGGCGCGCCGGCACGAGGGCGAACGGAGTAGACCGAGGCGTTCGTCTTCCCCGGTCCGTTCTGATTCGCGTCCACGAGAACGCCTCGGCGCTTCTGCCGTGCCCACTCAGTCGTCACGAGACCCGGGTGCGCACGCGCGAGCGCGCCCGCGGCGATGGCGGCAAAGTGCCTGACGTCTGCGAAGGAATGGCGTCGTGCAATGGGGACGAGCACGTGAATGCCTCGCGAGCCCGACGTCTTCGGGAAGCTCTCGAGCTCGAGAAGGTCGAGGATCTGCTTGACGAGGCGGGCGACCTCGATCACCTCCTCGAAGCCGACGCCTTCGGAAGGATCGAGATCGAACATCACCCAGTCCGGCCTCTCCGGCTTGTCGGCACGGGACGCCCACGTGTGCAAGTCGATGCACCCCATGTTGGCCATCCACAGGAGCGCCAGCTCGTCGTTCACGAGCGCGTAGTCGATGATCTTCTTCTCGCCTTCTCGCGTCGAGGCGGGGAACGGCGCGCGCCGGATCCACGGCGGCATGTGGGAAGGAGCTTGCTTCTGGAAGAAGTTCTTGCCCTGCCAGCCGTCCGGGTACCGCTTCATCGTGAACGGTCTGCCGTGCAGGTGCGGTACCAAGACGTGGGCGATGTCGCGGTAGTACGCGATCAGATCACCCTTGGTGATCCCCTCCGCCGGCCAGAACGGCTTGTCGAGGTTCGAGAGTCGGAGCTCTCGCCGACCACGTTGCAGCACCGGCGGCAGCGCCGCCCGCTCGCGGCGTACTTCGCGCGCGGGCTTGTCCTCTCGCAATCGGACGTAGACCGGCGCTCGAAGCCGGCGCTCGTGCGTCCATTCGGTGAACTCGACCTCGGCGACGAGTCGCGGCTCGACCCAGACGACATCGGATCGTCGCACACGCGGCATCTTCGGAACCTCTGCGAGGGGCGCTACGTCGCGCTCGAGGGGTTTCAGGAGTCCGCAGAGCCGCTCGATCTCGGCGTCGCTGAAGCCGGTCCCCACGTTTCCGGCCCAGCGAAGGCCCCCCGCCTCGTGAACCGCGACCACGAGCGCACCGAAACCGCCGGAGCGTCGGCCCTGGCCACGCGTGTACCCGACCACGACGACCTCCTGCGTCTGGCGCAGCTTCACCTTGTGCCAATCGGTGGACCGTCTGCCGGGGCGGTACGTCGAATCGAGGCGCTTTGCGACGACCCCTTCCAGTTCCTGAGTTCGGGCCGCGGCGAGGAGCGCTTCGCCGTCGTCGAATTGCGGTGAGACGAGGACCTGCCCGCCCTCGCGAACGAGACGTTCGAGGCGCTTCCTGCGCTCGCGAAGAGGTTCCTCGAGGAGCGGCTCGGAATCGAGCTCGAGAAGGTCGAAGAGCACCAAGGAAAGGGTTCCGCCGCCCTCCTGGAGCAGCGAGAACCGCGCTCGCCCGTGCTCGTCGAGAGCACAGATCTCCCCGTCGAGCACGGCGTCGGACGAGCCGATCCCGTGAGCGGCCGCCCGCGCGACCTCGCGAAACCGCTCCGTGAGGTCGTTTCCGTTCCGGCTCGTGAGCGTGACCTCGGCCCCCGAGAGGGTGACGATGGCTCGGTATCCGTCCCACTTCGGCTCGTACACCCAACCGTCACCACTCGGAAGGGCGTCGGAGCTCGTCGCGAGCATCGGCGCGTACCGCACGCCACGTTCGTCCGCCGCATCCTTCCGCAGAAGGAGCCAATTCTTCGGATCGCCGTCCAGGTGAGCGGGTACGAGCGTCCACACTCCGTCGAGTCGGCGGCCGTGAAGCCGCACCGTGAGCCCGCCGTCGCGCTTCTCCTCCACGAGCTCGTAGCGGCCGCGGTCCCAGATCTCGACTGTCCCGGCACCGTACTCACCCGCGGGGATCGTTCCCTCGAAGTCCGCGTACTCGAGCGGATGGTCTTCGACGTGAACGGCGAGGTGTCGTTCGCCACGGCGAAGCGGAACGCCCTTCGGCACGGCCCAGCTGGCCAGGGCTCCGTCGCGCTCGAGCCGGAAGTCGTAGTGCAACCGACGCGACGCGTGTCGCTGAATGACGAATCGCGGCCGGTCTCCGGAAGCGGCTCCGTCTCCGAAGGGCTCGGGCGTCCGACTCGGTGCCCGGCGGCGGCGGTACTCATCGAGGCTCATCCTGTGGATTGTCGCCCGAAACGCAACGCTACCTTCACCAACCGGCTGCACGGCGTATCTTTTCCCTGCTCAGAACCCTTTCACGCGTCGGG
Source organism: Gaiellaceae bacterium (assembly GCA_035457765.1). Lineage (GTDB taxonomy): Bacteria > Actinomycetota > Thermoleophilia > Gaiellales > Gaiellaceae > GMQP-bins7. The sequence goes on along the minus strand of DATIBA010000090.1, from coordinate 301 downwards.
GATAAGCCTGTGGAACGTGTGGATAGACGAAAACTGCGATCAAGCCGACGCCAGAACGCCCATGATCCGGTACTTCGCGCGTCGTTGGCGCCGGCGCTCCGCGGGATCGAGAGCTTCGATCTCCTCGAGCGCTTCGACTATGCCCATTTCCAGCAGTTTTGCGGCGGCGTCGGGTTCGGTGTGAGCACCTCCCTCGGGCTCGACGACAATTGCATCGATCACACCGAGCTCGAGACAGTGAGCCGCGTCCGGTTTGAACGCGGCTGCGGCTTTCCGAGCCTCGGCCGCGTCCCGCCAGAGG
>DATIBA010000089.1:0-12598 GCA_035457765.1 Gaiellaceae bacterium | reverse complement strand
AGATCGTCTGGCCCGAGCCGGCGCCGACGTTGACGAGCACTCGATAGTGCTCCAGGCCGGCGACGCGAGCGGTCTCTGCGACGAAGCGCAGCATTCGCCCGGCTTCCTCGTCGGTGAAGTCGGCGATCTCCTCGAATGTGTCGACGTGCCGTCGCGGGAGCACCAGGAGGTGCGTCTCGGAGATGGGGTTGATGTCGCGGATCGCGACGAAGCCGTCGGCACTGTGCACGTGGTCACCCTCGGTAACGAGCCGGCAGAAGAGGCAGTCCTCAAGCGGCGACGGCAAGAACACCCTCCTCCGCGAGACCGACCGCGCGTGCATCGACGAAGCGACCCACCTCCGCGTCCACGAGCCATGGCGTGTAGTCCGAGCCGTACCCCCGTCCGGGACGGTCGACGAGTACACGATCGGTCGACCCCACCTTCGACTCCCACCGCCGGCGGCACAACTCGTCCGAGAGCGCTCGAAGCCTGGCGCTCCGCTCCTTCTTCACGCGCGGCGGGACGGAGTCGACGGCGGCCGTCGCGGTGCCGGGGCGCGGCGAGTACGGAAACACGTGCACCTTCGTGATCCCGATCCGTTCGACGAGCTCGAGCGTCCGGCGAAACGCAGCCTCGGTCTCGCCGGGAAACCCGACGATCACATCGGTCGTGAGATTGAAGTCGTTCAGAGGCTCGAGCTTCGCGAGGTACTGCTGCGTCGTGTATCGGCGTCTCATGGCCCGAAGGACGCGGTCGTCCCCGGACTGCAGCGGGACGTGCAGGTGCGGAGACGCGGTCGGGCTTTCGCGGAGCGCGTCGACGAGCTCGTCCGTGAGGTGGTTCGACTCGATCGACGAGAGCCGGAGGCGCTCGACTCCCGGCACCGCGCCTGCTTCACGAATGAGTCGGGCCAGCGTGAATCCCGCATCGCGGTCACGGAAGCACCCGAGATTCACCCCCGTGAGAACGATCTCACGATGCCCCTGCCCGACGCGCCGCTCGATCTCGCGCAGGACGGCGTCCGCACTTCGACTTCGCGTGCCTCCGCGCACGAGCGGGATCACGCAGAACGCACAGGAGAACGAGCAACCGTCCTGGATCTTCACGAACGCGCGCGTCCGCTCCAGGCGCGCAGTTCCCTGGACGCAGGCGATGGCCCCGACGTCGCCCGCGACCGCGTTCGGAGTCTCCTCGCTCGGACGCGCCACCACCGTGACGTTCTGCGGCAGGCCGCGAAAGGCGCCGTCGAGGTTCGCGGCACAGCCGGTGACGAAGACGCGATCATGGGTCCGCGCGGCTTGTGACGCGGCCTGCCGCGACTTCGAGACCGCCTCGCGCGTGACGCAACACGTGTTCACGACGGCGACGTTGGCCCCCGTGCCGCCCGATGCAATCTCGCTGTGCCCGTCCGAGAGCAGCCGCTCGCGGACCGTTTGCGCGTCCGAGAAGGAGACCTTGCAGCCGAGGAAGCGGACCGAGAACGTCGCCATCGAGGCATCTAGCTTAGTGCCCGGGCTGGGAAAACCCTACGCGCCGACCTCGTGGCACCGAGCCGCGAGGAGACGACGTCCCGCCCGTCCGACGAACGGTTACGCGGCCGCGAGTGCCGGCACGGTTCCCAGAACGTGCGCCGCCCAACCGTCGAGCTCCATGGTCGACGACGTCTCCCAGCCGTCGACGCTCGGCGCCTGACCCGCGAGGTAGCCGGAGGTGACGGCGACCGCGCCGGGCCGACGCGCGAGCAGCTGCTCGACGACCCCGAGCTCGATGTTGGCGACGACCACATCCGCTTCTTCGATCTCGTCGACGAGCACGTCGGCTCGTCTGACCTCCACGTCGACGTCGTTCCGGCGGACCGTGGCGCGCGCGACCTCGACCGCCACGGGGTCCACGTCGAGCGCGAGCACCGGTGCATACCCGAGGCGCGAGGCGGCAACGGCGATCACGCCCGAACCGCAGCCCGCGTCGAGCAGTCGCCCGCGCTCGAGTCGCGCGAGGAGCTCGATGCACGCGCGGGTCGTGGGGTGTGCCCCGGTCCCGAAGGCACGGCCGGGATCGACGACCACTGTGGCCCCCGGCCCGCTCGTCCTCTCCCACGGTGGGCCGATCCAGAGGCCTGCGACGGACACCGGCCGGTGGAACTCCCGCCACCGATCCTCCCACCCCCCTGCGACCAGGCGCACCTCGACGTCGGCGAACACGTCGCGGATCCTGGCCTCGCCCGAGGCATCCGTGTACGCGGCGAGCTCGACCCAGCCCCCGCCGAGCACCTCCTCGAATCCGCCGGAGACGATCTCGAGCAGCCGCCCGCGCGCGATCTCGACCTCGGACTCGGGAACCCGAGCCGCGACCCGACGGAGCTCGCCGCTCAGCGAAGTGCGCTCTTCAGGCGACGGAAGAACCCTTCGTCCTCGGCAGTTGGCGTGTCATAGGCATCCGGGCCGAGCTTGCCGCCGAGCTCCTCGAGGACTCGGCGTTGCTCGTCGTCGAGCTGCGTGGGCACGGCGACGTCGAGCCTGACGTAGAGATCGCCTCGCCACGAGCCTCGAAGCGACGGCATGCCCTGACCCTCCAGTGAACGCACCTCGCCGGGCTGTGTGCCGGCACGAACTTCGAGTTCCGCATCGCCCGCAGGAGTCGGAACCTTCACCGTCGTACCGAGAGCCGCGTCGATCATGGTCAGCCGCAGCGCCGTATGCAGGTCGTCGCCGTCGCGTACGAAACGTGGATCGGGACGTACGCGCACGACGATGAACGCATTACCACGCTCCGCGCTCCGGAATCCGGCGTGGCCCTCGCCCCTGGCACGGATCTGCTGACCGTCGTGGATGCCCTTCGGAACGTCGACCGCGAGCTGCCGTTGCGCGATGACACGCCCGTCACCCCTGCACGCACTGCACGGCTGCTCGAGCACCTCCCCGACTCCCTCGCACTCCGGGCACGTGCGCTGCTGGACGAACTGGCCGAAGATGTTCTGCGAGACGGTTCGAACGACACCCACGCCGGAGCAGGTGGGGCATGCGCGCGCCGAAGTTCCCGGCTCGGCACCGCTTGCTCCGCAGCGATCGCAGGGCAAGGCGACGTCGAGCGGCACCGAGACGTTCAGGCCCGTGAAAGCGTCCACGAGATCAATCTCGACCACCGCTTGGAGGTCGCCTCCACGCCGCGCGCGTTGGCGCGCTGCGCCGGCTCCACCGATGAAATCCTCGCCGAAGAACGCGGCGAACACGTCTGCGAGACTGCCGAAGTCGGCGAAGGTCGGCTCGAAGCCACCACGCTTCAGACCGGCTTTGCCGAAGCGGTCGTACGTCGCCCGTCGCTCGGGATCGGACAGGACCTCGTATGCCTCGGCGACCTCTCGGAACCTCCGTTCCGCATCGGCGGCGGTGGAGACATCCGGGTGGAGTTCGCGCGCGAGCGAGCGGAAAGCGCGCTTGATGTCGGAGTCGCTCGCATCACGCGCGACTCCCAGAACGTCGTAGTAGTCCCTCTCGGTCGTTGCCACTCAGGCCTCTTCGTAGACCTCTTCGACGAACCGCGAGAGCTCGAAGGCGGCAGCTCGCACGGTGCGGATCGCCTTCTCGTAGTCCATTCGGAGCGGGCCGACGAGCCCGACGGCTCCGAGCGGCGTGCTCCGGATCCCGTACGTCGCGCCGACGAGCGAGACTGCGTGCAGTTGGCCTCCACGGAGCTCGGGGCCGACGTGGACCACCGGGCGCCGAGGCTCGAGCGCCTCGCTCACGAGCTCGAGAACCGCCGCGCGCCGCTCGAGCAGCTCGAGGAGACGCATCGTCGCCTCCACCTCCTCGATCCGCGCCTCCCCGAGCAAGCCGGCTGTCCCGCCGACGAACACCTCGGGCCCGTCCTCCGAGCCGACCTCGAGCAGCGTCTGACCGATCAGCTCGAGGAAGGCGCGTTCGCCCGGAGTGAGCTCGGGCGCCTCCAGACGGCGCCGAACCGTGCTCGAGCCGAGTCGCTCGCCGACGAGCTGATCCTCGAGGTACTCGGACGCCCACGCAACGAGGCCCGGATCGACCGGCTGCTCGAGCCGGAAGAGGCGCTTGGTCACGCCGCCCGTCGACGTGATGATGACCACCATCAGGCTCGTCGGCTGGAGTGCGAGGACCTCGATGTGGCGGATCGACGCCGTCTCCAGAGACGGCGCGGACACGAGCGCGAGGAGGCGAGTCGCCTGTGAGAGCATCTCGGTCGTCGTGCGAAGCGCGCGGTCGATCTCGTCTCGCATCGTGCTGAGGTCGACCCCGAGGACGTCCGGGCGGCCTTCGACGGCCTCCACGAGCTCCTCGGCATACAGTCGATAGCCGCTCTCGGTTGGCGTCCGGCCGGCCGACGTGTGGGGGTGGGTGAGCAGACCGAGGGACTCGAGCTCCGCGAGCTCGCCGCGAATCGTGGACGACGAGATGCGCAGCCCCGATCGCTCGACGAGCGCCTTGGAGCCGACCGGCTGGCCGGTGGCGACGTACTCCTCGATGACCCGGCGAAGAATCTCGCGCTTGCGGGGCGTCAGCTGCATCTCGCTTCCGATGGTAGCCACGGCTCCCGCCGAATCCACCTCGGCGCGTCAGTCGGCGAGCAGCTCGGCGGTCACGCCCCCGCCGAGGAACCGGCCGCGGCGCGTGAGGCCGATTTCCCCGCCGCGCCCGTTCGAGCCGAGCCACACGAGCCCGCCGGCGACCATCCGCCCGAGAGCGGCCCTGTCGAGCACGCTGCCGACATCGGCGAGGACGACCGGCTCGTCGAGCCGCAGCCCGAGCAGGAGCCTCTCCCGCTCGCGAGTCTCGCCGTCAACGGCCTCGCACTCCGAGGGCGGTCGTTCACCCGCGCGGAGAGCGGCGACGTACTGGGACAGGCTCGGCGCATTGCGCCGACGCCTGCCGGAGACCGTCGAGACCGCCCCTACCCCGATGCCCAGGTAGTCATGCCCGCGCCAGTAGCCGAGGTTGTGCCGCGCCCGGAGGTCTCGTCCGTCCGTCCGGCCCGCGTCGAGGCAGAAGTTCGCAGTCTCGTACCAGCGGTACCCGGCCCGATCGAGGATGTCGACGACCCGCTCGAAGTACTCCTCCATCGCCTCGGCCTGCCGGGCGAGCTCTGCGCCGTGAGCGTGTGTGAACCGCGTCCCGGGTTTCGCCTCGAGCTCGTAGCAGGAGAGGTGCTCCGGCTCGAGCGCAAGCGCCTCGGCAAGATCGCGCTCGAGATCGGAGGTGCTCTGGCCGGGGATGCCGTAGAGGAGATCGAGCGAGATGTTGTCGCATCCGGCATCACGGAGAAGGCATACAGCCCGTCGAACGTCGTCTGGTGCCGACCGCCGCTCGAGCACCGTGAGCAGATGCGGCTGGAAGCTCTGCGCACCGAGCGAGATGCGCGTCACGCCTTTCGCACGGAGAAGCGCAGCAACGTCGGCTGTGACCGTCTCGGGGTTCGCCTCGACCGTCACCTCGTCGGCCGGCGGTAGTCGATCGAGCAGGCGCGCGAGCTCGGCTGCATCCGTGAACGTCGGGGTCCCGCCTCCCAGGAAGACGGTGTCGATGCGTTCGGCCAACACTGGGCGCTCCAGCTCGAGCTCGGCGAGCAGGGCGTCCACGTACGCCGTGTGCTGTCTCTCGCGACCGACGACGGTCACGAAGTCGCAGTACCCGCACCGGTGCGCACAGAACGGGAGGTGCACGTACAGATGCCGAACGCCGCCCACGCTAGTGCTCCGTCTCCGAAGTCGTCGGATGCTCTGGTACGCGAGAGGCGAGCCAGGCAAGGACGCAGGGAGCGCTCGTGCTGGTGGACCTGGGCGCGACCGAGGGCGCAGCCCGGCGGAGCTCTGCAGCCGCGCGGAGCGCGAGGCGATTCCCGGGACGGAGCACTTACCGCTTCCGCTCCGAGTCGAGATTCAGAACGGCGAGAAACGCCTCCTGCGGAACGTCGACGCCGCCGACCTGCTTCATCCGCTTCTTCCCCTTCTTCTGCTTCTCGAGCAGCTTGCGCTTGCGCGTGATGTCGCCGCCGTAGCACTTTGCGAGCACGTCCTTGCGCCGCGCCTTGATCGTCTCCCGCGCGATCACCCGCGAGCCGATCGCCGCCTGCACCGGGACGTCGAACATCTGCCGCGGAATCTCCTGACGCAGCCGCTCGACGAGCTGCCGGCCACGGTCGTAGGCGAAGTCGCGATGGACGATGAGCGAGAGCGCGTCCACCTGCTCGCCGCCGACGAGGATGTCGACACGCGTCAGCTCGCCGGGCTTGAACCCCGCGAGGTCGTAGTCGAAGCTCGCATACCCGCGCGTCCGTGACTTCAGCTGGTCGTAGAAGTCGAGGACGATCTCGCCCAGCGGCAGCTCGTAGGAGAGCAGCACCCGCTCCTCGCTCAGGTACTCGAGGTGGTCGAACCTTCCGCGCCGATCGTTGGCGAGCTCCATCACGGCACCGACGTAGTCCTTCGGCACGATCACCGACGCCTTCACGTACGGCTCCTCGACCTGTTCGACATCGCGTGGCATCTCCGCCGGGTTGTGCACTTCGACGACCCCACCGCTGCCGGTCAGCGCGCGATAGGCGACGTTCGGCGCCGTGATCAGGAGGTCGAGGTCGAACTCGCGCTCGAGGCGCTCGCGGACGATCTCCATGTGCAGGAGGCCGAGGAACCCGCAGCGGAAGCCGAAGCCGAGCGCTTGCGAGGTCTCCGGCTCGTACGAGAGCGACGCGTCGTTGAGCTTCAGACGCTCGAGCGCGTCACGCAGCTCAGGGTAGTCGTCCGAGTCCGTCGGGAAGATCCCCGCGAAGACCATCGGCTTGACGTCCTGGTAGCCGGGTAGCGGCTGCTCGGCCGGACGGCGCCGCGACGTGAGCGTGTCACCGACGCGGAGCCGCGAGACGTCCTTCAGCCCGGTGACGATGTAGCCGACCTCGCCGGCGCCGAGCGACGCCACCGGCTCGCGAGCCGGCGACATGACGCCGAGCTCCTCGGCCTCGAAAGTCGTGCCCTGGGCCATCGCACGTAGCGGTTCGCGCGTCTCGAAGTGCCCGTCCACGACTCGCACGAACGCGACCACGCCCCGGTACTGGTCGTACGAGGAGTCGAAGACGAGCGCGCGCGCGGGCGCATCGGGATCGCCTACCGGTCGAGGGATCCGCGCGACGATCGCGTCGAGGACCTCGGGCACGCCCTCGCCGGTCTTCGCCGAGATTCGAAGCACCTGATCGGGCGACTCGCCCAGGAGGTCGGCAAGCTCTTGCGACGCACGGTCGGGGTCTGCCTGCGGCAGGTCGATCTTGTTCACGATCGGGACGATCTCGAGCTGCTGGTCGATCGCGAGGTACGCGTTGGCGAGCGTCTGGGCCTCGATTCCCTGCGCCGCATCGACCAGGAGCAGCGTGCCCTCGCACGCCTGCAGCGAGCGGGAGACCTCGTACGTGAAGTCGACGTGGCCGGGAGTGTCGATGAGGTTGAGCTCGTGACCGCGCCAGCGAACACGCACGGCCTGAGCCTTGATCGTGATCCCGCGCTCGCGCTCGAGCTCCATCGAGTCGAGGACCTGCTCACGCATCTCCCGCTCGGAGAGCGCGCCGGTCAGCTCGAGGACGCGATCCGCCAGCGTCGACTTGCCATGGTCGATGTGCGCGATGATCGCGAAGTTGCGAATGCGGTCTTGCTCCATAGGATCAGCGCTCGTCGGGGACTTCGCGCCGGGCCCGCAACAGTAGCAGCGCCTCGAGCTCCCGCACACCGAGCGCTCGGGCGCTTGCGAGGTAGAGGACCGCGCCGGCGGCGAACCCGGCTCCGAGGGAGACGAGCTGGGCGAGCAGAGACTCTCCCAGCCAGGCGTCGAGGACGTACCAGACGGCGAACGCTGACGCCGCAGCAAACGCGCCTGCGACCACGACCCGCGCCACCACGCCGACGGTGCGGCCCACCTGCTCGAGCCCGAGTCGCCGCCGCATCATCACGAGGAGGACGGTCGAGGCCGCGACGTTCACGGTGGACGTCGCAAGCGGGATTCCCCAGATTCCGAAGCGGTAGAAGACGGCGTCGAGAGCTGCGTTCAGCCCGACGGCGCCGAGCGCGATCGCGGTCGGCGTCCAGTTCGTCTGCACCGCGTAGAAGCTGCGGTTGAGAATGAGCATCCAGCCGTTGAAGACGAGCCCGAGCGAGAACGCCTGGAGACACTGGGCGACGATCACCGTGTCCTCGGAGGTGAACTCCCCGCGCTCGTAGACGAGCCGGACGATCGGCTCCGCGAGGACGATCGAGAGCAGGCCCGCGGGGATGAGCAAGAACGCGATCTGGCGCAGTCCTCCGTCGAGCGTGCGGCGGAGCCCCGCCGCATCGCCCCTCGCAGCCAGGCGTGCGAGCAGGGGGAAGAGGACGGTCGTGACGGCGACCGCGAAGACGCCCTGCGGGAGCATGTACAGCCGGAACGCCTTGTCGATCGCGGCGGGAGCGAGCTCGGGATCGAGTAGCCGCGACGCGAAGAGCGTGTCGACGAGGAAGTTGACGTTGACGAGCCCGATGGTGAGCGTCACCGGCAGCATGAGCGCAAGCACGCGACGGACCGCCGGATCGCGCCAGTCGAGCACCATGGTGAGGCGGCCGTCCAGCCGCCGCAGCCAGGGGATCGGCAACAACAGCTGGACGAGCGTCCCGAGCACGACGACGCCGGCGTAGAGGTAGAGCTGTCCACTTTCGTCGTCGATGCGCGGCACACCGATGACGAGCCCGAGGATGATGACGAGGTTCCACGCGACTGGAGCGAGCGCCGGAAGCGCGAAGTGGTGGTACGTGTTGAGGATCCCGACGACGATCCCAGAGAGCCCGAGGAGTACCACGATCGGGAAGAGGACCCGGGAGAGCCCCACCGCGAGGTCGAAGTCACCGCCCGGATCCCCGAACGGCCGCATGAGTAGCGGCGCGAGCAGGATGAAGAGCGCCGTGACGCCGCCGAGGACGAGGAGCGTCAGCCAGAAGAGCGTCGAGGCGACGCGCCAGGCACGCTGCTTCTCCCCTCGCTCGAGCAGCTCGCTGAAGACTGGGACGAACGCGCCCGAGAGCGCGGCATCGGCGACGAGCGCGCGAACGAGATTCGGGATCTGGATCGCGACAGTGAACGCGTTGATCGCGCCCGCAACGCCGAAGTAGTACGCGCTGACCATCTCCCGCACGAGGCCGAGGACCCTCGAAACGGCCGTCGCCAGGGAGAACACGGCGGTCGAGCGAGCGATCCGGCGGCGCTGGCCGCTGGGCTCACCCAACGGTGGCGCGGTCGTGTCCGAGGAGTTGTCCATCAGCCCGAGTCCCGGCCGATTCTCCCAGCCGGTCCTGCTACCATCGCGCGGCCCGCAGCCGCGGGCGTCTTCTCGAATGGCGAACATCAAGCAACAGCGCAAGCGCGTCCGCATCCAGGAGCGTCAGCGGAGCGAGAACCTTCGCTACCGCTCGACGATCAAGACCCTGACGAAGCGTCTCGAGACCGCGATCTCCGACGGCGACGCCGAGCGTGTCGCGGCGGAGCATCGCGAGCTCGTACGGACGATCGACCGCGCCGCGACGCGTGGAGCGCTCCACAAGAACACCGCTGCACGCAAGAAGTCGCGTGTCGCGCGCCTCGTCGCCGGCAGCGTCTCCTAGCCGCGGCGACTCTAGTCGTGGACGCGCGGAGGACGCCCGCCGCGCTCGAGGACTGCTCCCGCCCTCACTGCACCGGGGCGCTGCGTGACGGCGACGAGCGTGCGTTGTACCTCGAGATCCGGCGCCAGCCGGCTCTGACCCTTGAGCGAGCCGTCGAGCTCGGCGAGGCGCACGAGCGCGTCGTCCAGGTCCTCCGCGGAGAAGCTCTCTGCCTGCGCATACAGCTTCTGGGCGAAGAAGGGGTGGAGCTTCAGCTTCTCGGCCGCCTGCTTCGACGTCACACCCTCCGCTGCCAGCCTCTTCATCGTGCGCAGGCGCCCGAGATGACCGCCGAGCGCGCCCGCCAGACGCGCCGCCGTATCGCGACGCGCCCGCGACTCCCGCTCGAAGATCGTCTCGCTCGCAGCGAGGGCGCGAGCCGTGTCGCGGCCTGCCCAGGCGTCGGTCAGCACGTACGTCGGCGCGTCGGCCGTGGTCGCGACGAGCATCTCGATCTCTCGCTCGCCGACAGGCTCGCCCGCCGCCCAGGTCGCAACCTTGTCCACCTCCGAGGCGAGCGACCGCAAGTCGTCTCCGACGAGCTGGACGAGCAGCGCCGCGGCTTCGGGCTCGGCGCTCACGCCCCGTTGCCGGAACTGCTCCGCGACCCAGCTCTGGACGCCCTTCTTGGCGACGGCGAACTCCAGGATCTGCCCCGCCTTCGCGCATGCCTTCCAGAGCGCCGTCGTCTTCTTGACGTCCTCTCCAACGAGAGCGAGCACCGTGTCGGGAGCCGGATTGGCGAGGTACGCGCGGACCGCCTCGACGTCGGTCGCCTTCCAGCCGCCCTTGCGCCGTCCGTCGGTGTCACGCGCGCCGTCGACGTCGTCGATCACGACGAGCCGCGCCGAACCGAAGAGGCTCGTCGCGTTGCAGAGTGCCACGGCCTCGGCACCGGGCGTGTCGAGCGCGCTCGACACGTCGATCGCCTCCGCCACGAAGTGTCTCCGCAGGCGCCCGAGCGCCGTCTCGATCTTCGGACGATCGCTGCCCGTGAGTAGGTAGACCGGCTTGTCGGGAGCGTCGGCCACGCGGCTAGCCTAGACACTCAGCCGTACGTGCGAACTCGCAGCTGGCGACCGTCCGACTCGACGACGACGCGGCCGTCCAAGTCCGTGCGATAGACCGCGAGCCCCGGCGACGCAGCGAGCGCTGCGAGCGTCTCCGGGCGCGGGTGGTCGTAGTCGTTGTTCCTCCCGCACGAGATGACCGCGACTCGAGGCCGGAGGACGCGCAGCTCGCCTTCGAGCCCCGGGTCGGCGGAGCCGTGGTGTGCGACCTTCATGAGCTCGACGTCTTCGAGCGGCAGTCGCGCCGTGACGTCGGACTCGGCGTCGGCGGTGAGGAGCACGTCCGTCTGGCCGTACGTCGCGACGAGAACGAGAGCGTTCAGGTTCGGATCCTCCGCGGGAGAGCCCGGATCGGGCGGCCAGAAGGCCCGAAGAACGAGCCCGCCGGCTCTGAACTCCGATCCCGCTCGCACGATGCGAAGCGGAACTCGGCGTTCGCGGGCGGCCGCAACGGCCTCTTCCCGCTCCGGGCCGGTTGCGGCTAGCCCCGGATCGAGAACCGCGCTGACGTGGAGCTGCCGGATGACGTCCGCCGCGCCGCCGACGTGGTCGCGCTGAGGGTGGGTGAGAACGACGGCCGAGAGAGAGCGGATGCCCATGCGCCGCAGCTGTCCGGCGACGTCTGCCTCGGGCGGTCCCTCGTCGACGAGCACGCGGGCGCTCGACGTCTCGAGCAGCACCGAGTCGCCCTGCCCGACATCGAGGAAGGTCACCCGCAAGCCGGCGGGTCGATCCCAGACCGGCGCAGGACGGACAGTCGACCACCCCGCAGCGACGACGGCAACAACGCCGACCAGCCCCAGGGCCGCAGCCTGCACGCGCGGATCTGAGCGCCGCCGGGCATGGCGCAGCGCGAACCCCACGACGACAATGCCAGCGGCCAGGGCGAGCGCGGTCGTAGCCCCGATCTGTGCCGACGGCAGCGATGCGACGAGTCGCGCGACGAGCTCGAGCCACGCGGCCGCCCACCCCGCGAGCCACGCCAGTGAAGCGGCGACACCGGGTGCGACGGGGTCGACGGCGCCCGCGAGGAGACCGGCTCCGAGCGCGAGCGGAACCGCCGGCTCGGCGAGGACGTTCGCGGGAACCGTGTACAGCGGAGCCTCGCCGAAATGGAAGAGGACGATGGGGGCCGAGGCGACACCACACGCGACGGCCACTCCGACGCCATCTGCGAGCCTGGTCGGCAGCCGACAGCCGTCGAGCCGAGCACGAACGCGCGGCACGCCGACGAAGATCGCCGCGACCGCTGCGAACGAGAGCTGGAAGCCGGGCTCGAGCACGGCTGCCGGCGCCCAGAGGAGCAGCACGAGCGCACCCAGTGCGAGGAAGTGCCAGCGGTCGCGGGGTCGTGCCACGAGCCAGGCGAGCGAGGCCAGCGCCCCCGCTACCCCCGCCCTCACCACCGACGGCTGCCAACCGACTGCGAGCACGTACATGCCGATCGCGCCGACGGTGGCGAGCTCTCGCAGTGCGCGTGGCAGACGAAGCAGCCACCCGAGACCGTAGATCCCGAGCGCGAGGAAGGCGACATTCGGCCCCGAGACAGCCAGCAGGTGGTACAGCCCGGAGGCCCGAAAGTCCTCGCGGACCTTCTCAGGCAATCCCCCATCTTCGCCCAGGACGACTCCGAGCACGAGCGCGCGACGCACGCCCGAAGCTCCGCGCCCGACGGCACGCTCCACCCGGAGCCGGTCTCCGATGCCGGGGATGCCACCGCGCGAGCCGATCTGGCTCCAGGCGCCGGCACGCAGCACGACATGGATTCCCTGGCGTGCCAGCCAGGACCGCTCGTCGAATCCACCCTCGGCGTCACGTGGCTCGCGAACGCTGACGACCGCCTCGAGGATCGCTCCACGCGGCGGCGAGCGTC
>DATIBA010000088.1:0-6128 GCA_035457765.1 Gaiellaceae bacterium | reverse complement strand
GCCGCGATCGACGCTGCTGGCACTCGTCATGGCCCTCGTCGGAGTGGAGGAGGCGCGGGAGATCTATCGCGCCGCCATCGAGAAGCGGTACCGCTTCTACTCGTTCGGCGATGCGATGGTGGTGCTGTGACTGCGGGGGCGCAGAGGGTTGCGCGACGGCGTCGTTCGCCTTTCGCCCCGATCTCGTTCCCCACCTGTTCGCACCTCGCCGATAGGCTCGAAGTGGGAGGAGGCAAGGGGTGGCCCCGGCGGAAGGCCGAGGCTGAGCGAAGCGTCGGGCGGCAGCGCTGAGCTTCCGTATCGTTGCCGTTGACGGAGAGGCCCGTGCAGGCGTGCTCACGACTGCCCACGGCGAGATTCGCACGCCCGCCTTCATGCCCGTGGGCACGAAGGGGACGGTGAAGTCGCTCCACCCCGACGAGGTGCGGGCGCTCGGGGCCCAGGTCGTACTCGGAAACGCATATCACCTCCACTTTCGCCCGGGCGAAGACGTGGTCGAGGACATGGGCGGCATCCACCTCTTCTCGGGTTGGAGCTGGCCGATACTCACCGACTCCGGTGGCTACCAGGTCTTCTCGCTTCGCGACACGATTCGCGCGCTCGACGAGAACGGCGTCACATTCCGCTCGGTCTACGACGGATCCGACGCCCGTTTCACGCCGGAGGGTGTGGCGGACATCCAGCGCCGGCTCGGCTCCGATATCGCCATGTGCCTGGATGTCTGCTTGCCGGCGGGCGCCGCTCGTCACGAGCTCGAACGTGCCGTGCACATCACGACGCGGTGGGCCGAGAGGCAGGTCCACGCTCCACGGGCTCCCGGGCAGCTGAGGTTCGGAATCTCGCAAGGCGCAACCGACGTCGAGCTCCGCCGACGTTCCCTCGACGCGATCTGCGCGCTTTCCTTCGACGGCTTCGCGCTCGGTGGTCTCGCCGTGGGCGAAGAGAAGGAGGCGATGCTCGACTGTGTCGAGTGGGCCGCCCCGCTGCTCCCTGCCGGACTGCCGCGGTACTTCATGGGGATCGGCGACCCGGTCGGAATCCTCGAGGTCATCGCTCGCGGAATCGACATGTTCGACTGCGTCCTGCCGACTCGCACTGCGCGGACGGGCTCGGCGCTCGCCTGGGAAGGACGCCTCAACTTGCGGAACGCCCGGTACCGAACGGACGGAGGGCCCCTCGACGAAAGCTGCCGCTGCCCCGCCTGCGAGCGGTTCTCACGTGCGTACGTCCGCCATCTCGTCATGCAGGAGGAAATGCTCGGTCTCCGGCTGCTCAGCCTGCATAATCTCTCGTTCGTACTCGACCTGACTGCACGCGCGCGGGCGGCGATCGAGCGGGGCACGTTCTCGGCCTTCCGGCGGGACGCACTCGCGCGGCTGGCCCACTCGCCGGAGGAGGAATCGTGAGCTTTCTGATCATCATGGTGCTCTTGCTCGTCGTCATGTACGTCCTGATGATCCGCCCGCAACGACAGCGCCAGCAGCAGCAGCAGGCGATGGTCGCGGGGGCGAACGTCGGTGACGATGTGCTCACGACCGGCGGTATCTACGGCACGGTCACGAAGGCCGAGGGTGACGACATCGTCGTCGAGATCGCGGAGGGGCTCGAGGTGCACATGACGCGTCGCGGGATCGCCGCCGTGCTTCCGCCCGAGGCCGAAGACGAGCCGGATGTCGTCGACGCCGAGCCGATGGAAGCGAACGCTTCCGACGAGGCTGGCACGAGCGACGAGGCCGATGAAGCTGCCGTTACGGACGGCGAAGAACCGGTTACGAGCGAGGCCGCCGCGGACGCGACCTCCGGAGACCGCCGCTAACCTGACTCGCCTGCCTTGAACCGGCGTTCCTCTACCCTGGTCGTCGCGCTGCTGGCCGCCGCGCTGGTCGGTGTCGCGCTGCTCGCCATACCCGGCTCTCCGCTCCACCAGAAGCCGACTCTCGGGCTCGATCTGCAGGGGGGTCTCGAGGTCACACTCCAGGCCGTCCCTCCGCCGAACCGCGATCTCACACAGGAGGATCTCGACCGGTCGGTCGACATCATGCGGAATCGCGTCGACAAGCTCGGCGTCACGGAACCCGAGATCAGGACGCAGGGTGACGACCAGATCGTGATCCAGCTTCCGGGCGTCAAGGACCCGGAGGCGGCCGCAGAGATCATCGGTACGACCGCGCAGCTCGAGCTGTACGACCTCGAGACCTCGCTCGTGGGCCCCTCGATCTCGATTCGGGGCGAGCCGATCGAGCACGCGTCGCTGTACGAGCTGCTTTCGAAGGTGCGGTCGCAGGCGGAGGAGGGGACGCCTTCCGAGTACTACCTCGTCAACCCGCGGACGAAGCGGGTCGTCTCGGGCCCGTACGGTTCGGAGGCGGATGCGCTTCGGAGGTCCGGCGGGAAGCTTCCGGCCGGCCGGGAGCTCCGTGCCGTGCCCGAGGGCATGGTCGTGATCACGTGTGGACAGGCCGCGGTCGTCTGTCCCGGCGGGCCGCAAGCAAGCGGGGTGCCATCCGATCGCACGTACTACTACCTCTTCAAGTACGACCCGCCGAACGTGCCGCAGATGACGGGCGAGGATCTCAAGCTCTCCGGAACAAGAGCGGACTTCGACACGAGCCCCGGTGCGTCGGGTGCACCGATCGTGACCATGGAGTTCACGGGGAGAGGTTCGGACAAGTTCGAGAGGATCACCCGCGACGAATGGATCCGCGGGAAGCTGCGCCAGCAGCCGCAGCACTTCGCCATCGTTCTCGACCGCGAGATCAGGACGTTCCCGCAGATCGACTTCACGGACTCGAGCCTGTCGGGAGGGATCGGCGGCGGCGGTGCCCGGATCACGGGTCTCGACTCATTCCAGGAGGCCAAGGAGATCGCGCTCGTCCTCCAGACGGGCGCGCTCCCGGTGAAGTTCGACACGCTCGACCGCACCGACATCTCCGCGACCCTCGGCAAGGACTCGCTCGCAGAGGCATGGAAGGCCGCGATCGGCGGTCTCCTCCTCGTTGCGATCTTCCTCCTGATCTTCTACCGCTTCCTCGGCCTCGTCGCGGTCACGGGTCTTGCGATCTACGCGGCCTTCCTGTACGCGACGATCCTCCTCTTCAACGTCACGCTCACGCTGCCGGGCTTCGCGGGCCTCGTCTTGACCTTCGGAGTCGCGGCGGACGCGAACATCGTCATCTTCGAGCGCATCAAGGAGGAGGTGCGCGCCGGGAGGTCGATGCGCGCCGCGATCGCGCAGGGATACAAGAAGGGCTTCGCGACGATCGTGGACGCCAACGTCGTCACCGCGATCACGGCGATGGTGCTGTTCGCCGTCGCGACCGCCAGCGTGCGCGGGTTCGCGCTCATGCTGCTCATCGGCACCGTCCTCTCGCTTCTCACGGCGGTCCTCGCGACGCGTGCGATCCTCGCGCTGCTCGGCGGCTCCGGCTGGCTCGACAACCCGCGTCTCATGGGTGCCACGGGCGAGGGGCTGCCCCGCTGGCTGCGCTGGGACTACATCGGGCGGCGCCACGTCTGGTTCGCGTTCTCGGGGATCGTCTTGGCCTTGTCGATCGCCGCCATCGGCATCAAGGGCTTGAACCTCGGGATCGACTTCGAGGGCGGCACGCAGATCAACTTCCGGACACCGCAGCCCACCGCGCTCGAGGAGGTGCGCGGGGAGGCCGCCAAGATCGGCCAGGCGAACGCCGTCATCCAGGGCCGCGGCCCGGCGGTGGACGACAAGTACACGAGCTTCCAGATCCGGACCGAGTCCCTCAGGAGCGAGGAGCAGAACCGACTGCAGCAGGAGCTCGCGAACGCCTTCGACGCGACCGCGTTCGGCGCGAAGAACGTCTCGGAGAGCTTCGGCCGCCAGATCGCGAACAACGCACTGCTCGCGATCTTCGTGAGCCTGCTCCTGATGGTGATCTACATCTCCGTCCGCTTCGAGTGGAAGTACTCCGTCGGCGTGATCGTCGCGCTCGCGCACGACCTCCTGATCGCGATCGGCATCTACGCGCTCACCGACCGAGAGATCACGACCGCGACAGTGGCCGCGCTCCTCACGATCCTCGGCTACTCGATGTACGACACGATCATCATCTTCGACCGCATCCGAGAGAACGTCCCGATCATGCGGCGCGCCTCCATGCGCGTGATCGGAAACGTCTCGCTGTGGGAGGTCATCCCGCGATCGCTGGCGACGACATTCATCACGCTTCTGCCTGTCGCGGCGCTGTACGCCTTCGGAGGCGACACGTTGAAGGACTTCGCGTTCGCGCTCCTCGTCGGCATCGGCGCCGGCTCGTACTCCTCGATCTTCCTGGCCGCGCCGCTGCTCGCCGTCCTCAAGGAGCGGGAGCCCGAGTTCCAGCGGCGGCGTGACGACCTCGGTGCGCTTGCCGGCGTCTCGTCGGTGGGAGGGGCGCTCGCAGTCGAAGCCGAGCAGGTCGCTGCCCAGGGTGGCATCGACGACCAGGGTCTCGTCGCGGAGGAGCCACAGCGGGTGCCGACGGCGGTGACCCCGGCGGCCTCGTCGTCAGCGTCGTCGAAACGCGAGCGGCGGCGGCAGCGCCGTGCCTCGAGGCCGCATGGCCGATCCCGCTAGCGACCGAAGCGCGCTGGAGACCGTGACCCTCGCCGGGCTCGGCGCAGTCGCGCTCGCTGCGGAGCGCGTCGATCGTCTCGCAGAGGAGCTCTCGCGCCGGCTCGGCGTCGAGCGGGACGAAGTTCGCGCCGCGATCGCCGACGTCCTCGAGAGCTGGCGGCGCGAGGCCGGCCGCCTTGGCGAGTCGACGGGCAGCACGGCGTCACGGCTGGCGACCGACCTGGGTGTGGCCGCGCAGCAGACGGTCGACGACCTCTCGCTACGAGTGGCTCAGATCGAGCACCGCTTGAAGCTGCTCGAGCGCGCATCCTCGCGATAGGCCGCCGGCAGAGGCCAGGCCTACAATCACGCGATGGCGACGCGTGAGGCCAAGCCGCGCAGTCTCGGGCGCCTGTCGGAGATCGCGCAGGTCGCCGTCAGGCACGGCTTCGGCTACTTCCTGAGACGAAACCGCCTCGGCGACCTCGCCGCCGGTGCCGACGGCGCGCCCACGGCGACGGCCTCCGACCGCGGCCGGCGGCTGCGAGAGATGCTCGACGAGCTGGGGCCGACCTTCGTCAAGTTCGGGCAGCTTCTCTCGACGAGGCCGGATGTGATCCCTCCCGACATCGTCGCGGAGCTTCGGGGCCTGCAAGACGCTGTCTCGCCGATTCCCTTCGCACAGATCCAGGAGGTCATCGAGGCCGAGCTCGAACTGACGCTCGACAAGGCGTTCGTCGAGTTCGACTTCGCGCCCTTGGCCTCGGCCTCCATCGGGCAGGTCCACCGCGCGGTCCTGCCGGACGGGCAGGAGGTCGCCGTCAAGGTGCAGCGTCCTGCCGCCGCAGGACAGATCGAGGCCGATCTCGGCCTCCTCTACCAGGCCGCGAGGCTGCTCCACGAGAGGGTCAAGGCGCTCGAGTTCATGGATCCGAACGAGCTCGTCGACGAGTTCGCGCGCTCGATTCGGCTCGAGCTCGACTTCGGTCACGAGGCGCGAAACGCCGAGCTCTTCCACCGCAACTTCGCGCGCAGCGAGGGGGTCGTCGTCCCTCGCGTGATCCGTCGCTACTCGACGGCGCGTGTGCTCACGCTCGAGTTCCTGCGTGGCACGAAGATCGCCGACCTCGACCTCGAGTCGCTGCGGCCGGACGAGCGGCGCGACATCGCGTACAAGCTCGCGGACGCGTGGATGACGATGGTGTTCCGGCACGGCTTCTTCCACTCGGATCCTCACCCCGCGAACATCTTCGTCCTCGAGTCCGGCGATCTGGGGCTCGTCGACTTCGGGCAGGCCGGGAAGCTGACGGACGAGGACATGGCGAAGCTCACTCGCCTCTTCGTCGACGCGGCGACGGAGAACATCGACGCGATACCGCGCCGACTCCGCGAGCTCGGCGTTCGGTACGCACCCGAGCGCGAGCAGGAGTTCCGCACCGAGCTCCGCGTCCTCTTCGATCGCTACTACGGCACCCGGCTCTCGGACATCGACCCGATTCAGGTGATTCGGGAGGGGTTCCAGCTGATCTACTCGATGAACCTTCGGCTTCCGAGCCGCTTC
>DATIBA010000087.1:0-26101 GCA_035457765.1 Gaiellaceae bacterium | reverse complement strand
GGGTCGGAGGGCGCAGAGTTCCTGCGAACGGTCAAGGCACTCGTCGAGAACCCAGCCCTCGCGCTCTGAGCCCGGCTCTCGATTCCAGGGTCGCCGGTGGCGCGACCCTGCCGGCAACTCGGTCGACCTGATCGAAGGCGAGGCGTGGCGGGTCGGCCGCCTCGATGCGACCGATTAGGCTCTGCTCATGATCATCCGCCGCGGCGGCCGCCAGGACGTCCGGTTCCTCCGCGACATGCTGCACCACGCCTACTACTGGCGCGAGCGTGATCCCGGCGAGGAGCCGGGGCCGGTCGCCCGGTACGTGAAGGGTTGGGGGCGGCCGGGCGACACCGCTCTGATCGCAGTCGAGGGGGCGTTTCCCGTCGGGGCGGGCTGGTATCGGCTCTTTCGGCAGGATCAACCCGGGTACGGCTTCGTGGACGAGGAGACGCCAGAGCTCGCGATCGCAGTCGTCCCGAGTCGGCGCGGCCTGGGGTTCGGAGACGCGCTCCTGAGTGCGCTCTCCGATCGAGCGCGTGCCGACGGCCATCGCGCTCTCAGTCTGAGCGTCGAGCGCGACAACTCCGCTCTCGTCTCGTTCTACGAGAGGCACGGCTTCGAGCGCGTCGCCGAGGGCGGCGACAGCGTGACGATGCGCCGCGTGCTCTGAGCCTGGTGGATCCTTTTCGTCCCGGATGACCGCCCAGAGGCAACTGCGCAAGGCGGAGGCGTTTCGAGCGCTGCACGCGGGTCAGGCGTTCGTGATCCCGAACCCCTGGGATGCGGGCTCGACTCGCGTCCTGGAGGCGCTCGGCTTCGAGGCGTTGGCGACCACGAGCTCCGGCTTCGCATTCACCCTCGGACGTCTGGACGGCCGCGTGACGCTCGACGAGGTCGTCGAGCACACGTTGACGCTCGACAGCGCGACGGAGCTTCCGCTCTCGGTCGATCTCGAGAACGGATACGGCGCGAGCCCGGACGCAGTCGCTCTCGCGATCACCCGCATCGCCGCAACCGGCGCCGTCGGCGGCTCGATCGAGGACTTCGATCCCAGCGGCCACATCTACGAGCGAGACCACGCGATCGAGAGAGTCGCCGCGGCGGCCGAAGCCGCGCGAAACCTCGGATTCCCCTTCACCCTGACGGCACGCGCCGAGAACCACATTCGCGGTAACCCGGATCTCGCGGACACGATCGCGCGCCTCCAGGCCTTCGCCGAAGCCGGCGCGGACGTTCTGTATGCGCCCGGATTGCAGAGCTCCGACGAGATTCGAGCCGTGTGCCAGAGGGTCTCACGTCCGGTGAACGTGCTGGCACTGCCCGGCCTTTCGCTTGCGGAGATCGTTGCCGCGGGCGCGCAGCGCGTGAGTGTCGGAGGGGGACTGACCTGGGTCGCCGTGCGCGCGCTGGCGGACGCCGCCGCGGCGATCCGCGAGTCCGGCGATCTCTCGTCGCTCGCAGCGAGAGTTCCGCTCGCGCGGTGGTTCGGGGACGAGCCCACGACGCCTCGCGGCCCAGAGGCTTGACGCGAGATCTCCACGCGCCAACCTTGCGTCAAGTCTCTAGGATCGCGCCCATGGAGTTCGACGTAGCCGTCCTCGGGGGTGGGCCGGCCGGCTATACGGCGGCGATCCGGGCCGCCCAGCTCGGTGCCCGCGTCGCGTGTGTCGAGAAGGAGGCCGAGCTCGGAGGGACCTGCTTGCGCGTCGGGTGCATCCCCACGAAGGCGTGGGTTCAGACCGCGCACGCACTCCACGCCGCGCGAGAGGTCGCACCGAAGCTCGGCGTCGTCACCGGAGAGCCCGCGCTCGACTTCGGCCAGGCCAACGAGTGGAAGGCGGCCGTCGTGAAGCAGATGACCGGCGGCGTCGCCTCGCTCTTCAAGGCCAACGGCGTCACGTGGTTCCAGGGTGCCGGACGGTTCGAGGACGCCCGCTCGATCGCGTTCGATACCGGCGACGTCGGGTTCAGCTTCTCGAGCGCGATCGTTGCCACGGGTTCGTATCCGATCCGACCGCCCATCCCGGGACTCGACTCGCCGCGGTGCGTCGACTCGACCGGGCTGCTCGAGCAGACCGAGGTACCTCGACGGCTCGTCGTCCTCGGGGGCGGGATCATCGGGTGCGAGTTCGCATCGATCTTCGAGCGCTTCGGCACCGAGGTCACGATCGTCGAGATGCTCGACTCGCTCATTCCGCAGGAGGACGCCGACGCCACGAGCGAGCTCCGCAAGTCGTTCGCCCGGCGAGGCATCGTCGTCCACCTCGGCAAGCAGTGCACGAAGGTCGAGGACACGGGATCCGCGCTCGTCGTCCACTTCGGGGAAGGCGAGTCGACCGAGTGCGATCTCATGCTCGTCTGTGTCGGGCGTGCGCCGCTCGTCGAGGGCATCGGCCTCCAGGCTGCCGGGATCGCATTCGATCCGCAGGCTGGCGTCGAGACCGACGAGTACCGGCGCACCTCCGTCCCGCACATCTACTCCGCCGGCGACGTCGCCGGCTACTGGCAGCTCGCGCACACGGCGTTCCGCGAGGGCGAGATCGCCGCGGAGAACGCGACCGGCCATGAGGCGTCGATGCCGGACGCGGCGGTTCCGCGCCCGATCTACACGGACCCCGAGATCGCCGGTGTCGGCCTCACGGAGGCCGAGGCTCGCGAGCGGTACGGGGACGAGAACATCGCCATCGGCAAGTTCCCCTGGGTGGCGAACGCGCGGGCTGTGATGTCCGGAGAGGCCGCAGGGTGGGTGAAGACGATCCACGAGACCGGCTACGGCGAGCTCGTCGGTGTGGTCATCGTCGGTGCGCACGCGACGGATCTCATCGAAGCGGCGGTGGTCGCGCTCGACGCCGAGTCGACGATCGAGACGATCGCCGATGGGATCGCCGCGCATCCCACTCTCGGCGAAGGCGTCAAGATCGCGGGTCAGGTCGCCCTCGGTCGCGCCATCGATCTCCCGCCGCGACGGAGGTAGGCCGCCGGACCAGCGCGGCGCTCGTTTCGTTAGGCTCCCGTGGTGAGCATCTTCACCAAGCGAAACGCGGCCGTCGGCTACATCACGCTGAAGGCGGCCTCGCGTGCCCTCGAGCGGCGACGTAGGCGGCGGAGTGGACTGAAGCTCGGCATCTACATCGCTCTCGGGCTCGTCTCGGTCGGCATCCTCGCCGCCGTCGCGATCATCGCGGTGCGGCGTCAGAACGGGGCGGCCGCCGACGAGCCGGAGGAGGAATCCGCGTCGACCGACCCGGAGCGCGAGGACGAGAGCGAGATCGTCGGCGAGTACGTGACGGCGACGCCGGAGCCGATACCGGCGACGTGAATCGGCGACCGACCGACGCGGATCGGTCGTCGGTTCGACCAGCGCTCGCAGGGCTCGTCCCGTATGAGCCCGGCAAGCCGGTCGAGGAGGTCCAGCGCGAGCTCGGTCTCGAGCGCGTCGTCAAGCTCGCTTCGAACGAAGGCCCCTTCGGGCCCTTCCCGGCTGCGCAGGAGGCGATCGAACGCGCCACGCGCGAGCTGAATCGGTACCCGGACGGCGGTGCGTGGCGGCTCAGGCACGCGCTCGCGGACCTGCACGGGGTCGGCTTCGAGAACGTGACGGTCTGTGCCGGTGCCGACGCGGTCATCGGCTACGTGTGCCTGGCGACGCTCGACCCCGGGGACGAGGTCGTCACCGGCTGGCCGTCGTTCGCGAGCTACGTGCTCGACCCACTGAAGCTCGGCGCCGTCCCCGTACGTGTCCCGTTGCGGGACGAGCGCTTCGACCTCGATGCGTTGCTGGCCGCGATCACGCCGCGGACGAAGCTCGTCTTCATCGCTGCCCCGAACAACCCCACCGGGACGACGAACGGGCGAGCCGACCTCGATGCCTACTTCGAACGGGTCCCGGCGGGTGTTCTCACGGTGCTCGACCAGGCGTACTTCGAGTACATCGACGATCCCGAGTACCCGGACGCGGTTTCCGAGTACGCGAAGAAAGGGCTCGAGGTTCTCGTTCTGCGGACGTTCTCGAAGATCTACGGACTCGCGGGTCTCCGGGTCGGCTACGGCATCGGCCCCGAGGACGTGATCACCGCGATCGGCAAGGTGCGCCGAGCGTTCGACGTGACGACTTCCGGGCAGGAGGCGGCCCTCGCCAGCCTGGGAGGCGACGCCGAGCTCGCGCGCCGCCGTGCGGTCAACCGCGAGGCGATGGCGCTCCTCGAGCGAGCTCTCCGTGGCCACGGGCTCGAGCCGCCCGGCCCCGGGGTCGCGAACTTCCTGTTCGTCCGGGTCGGAAACGCGGCGGCGGTCTCGGACGCACTGCTTCGGCAAGGGGTGATCGTCCGTCCAACGGCACCTTTCGGGGCTCCGGATGCGCTCCGCATCACTGCGGGCACGCCGGACGAGATCGCGTTTCTCGAGCGTGCTCTGGACGCCGTGCGACTTCCGGATGCGGCTGCTCGTCGCTAGGGAAGAGCGCGTAGGGAGCGAAACCCTCATATCGCTGAGCTATCCTCCGCGGGCGGGCGCCCGTGGAGGCGCTCGTTGGCTGTTCTATGCGAACGACTCTGAAGAGAGGCCTGGGGCGCGGGGCCGCGCCGAACGGAAACGGGAAGCCCGTTCTCCCGCCCGGTGCCCTGTCACCCGTCAGTCTCTACCAGCAGCCTCCGAAGCAGCCGCGCTCGCGTGCCGGCCTGATCGGCCGGATCGTGCTCTGGCTCGGAGTCGCGTCGCTCGTCCTCGTGAGTGGCGCGGCAGGAGGTGCCTACCTCTACTTCCACCAGTCCGTGGCTGCCGTGGCCGCCAATACGCCTGAAGTCAAGCGTGCGGCGAAAACGCTCAACACGCCACTTCCGGGACAACCGGCGGTCGCGCTCGTCATCGGGTACGACCACCGTCGGGAGGACGGACCGAGCGCCTCCGGTCGCTCGGACACGCTGATGCTCGTACGCGCGGATCCGTCGACGGACTCGATCTCGCTGCTCTCGTTCCCGCGCGACATGCGGGTGGAGATCCGGTGCGAAGGGCGGACGCCGTACTTCGACAAGATCGCGCACGCCTACTCCGCCTGCGGGCCTCAGGGTTCACTGGACACGGTCCGGGCGCTCACGGGACTTCCGATCAACTACCTGATCACGGTCAACTTCCGCGGCTTCCGGCAGATCATCGACAGGTTGGGCGGCGCGTGGATCGACATCGATCGCCGCTACTTCAACGACCGCGGCGGCCCGTCCGGTTACGCGAAGATCAACCTCCGTCCCGGGTACCAGCAGCTCACGGGGAGGCGAGCGCTCGACTACGTGCGCTATCGCCATACGGACTCGGACCTCTATCGCGTCGCGCGTCAGCAGCAGTTCGTGAAGGCGTTCAAGGGCCAGGTGCAGGAGAGCTTCGCGCCGCTCGCGCTGCCGAAGGTGGTCAACGCGATCACGAACAACGTCGAGGTTGCTCAGGGAGGAGGCAACGACGTGCCGGGCGGCACCATCCTCTCCTACGCGCTGTTCGCCTACGGCTTGCCGCGCGGGCACGTCTTCCAGAACAAGATCGAGGGCCTCGAGGGGTTTACCGAGCTGACGACCGGCTCCGAGAACATCGAGCGCGCAGTCCAGACGTTGACGCATCCCGACGTCGAGTCCTCGGAGAAGGCGACGGCCGTCGCGCTCGGCGAGAAACTCGAGCGCCGCGTGCCGGCGCCGCGCGACACGAGCATCACCGTGTTGAACGGGAACGGCGTTGCGGGCTCGGCGTCGACCGCCGGGTTCCAGCTCGGCGAGCGCGGCTACGAGATCCTGCTTCCGCCGAACGGGCTCCCGGCCAACGCGCCGACGTACACCTACTTCCGGACCCAGGTCTACTTCGCCTCGAGCCGCCGCGGTGCCCGCGAGGCGGCGCAGAACGTTGCGAACCTCTTCGGCTCCGCTGAGGTGAACCCGCTCCCGAGGAACATCTCGCATCTCTCGAACGGCGCGATGCTGACCGTCGTCGTAGGTCAGACCTTCCACGGCAGCCTGGCCGCAGCTCCGATCGACCGAACGCCCAAGCGAGCTCGCCCGAACGTCGTGTTCGCCCCCAACGCCGCCCGAGACCTCCTGCGCGAGCGCCGCTCGCGCGTCCCGTTCCGGCTGATGCTCCCGACGGTGATCGAGCGAAGTTCGTGGACCGACTCGACGATGCCGGTGCGCATGTACTGGATCGACCCCGGCGAGAGGCACAAGGCCGTACGCCTCGTGTACCGCATGGGCTCGAACGAGTACTGGGGTGTGCAGATGACCGACTGGGACGATGCGCCCGCGCTTGCCGACAGGAGCCTCACTCGGCGGATCAAGGGCCGAATCTACGACCTCCACTACGACGGACCGAAGCTGCACATGGTCGTCCTGCGGACGCCAACCGCCAGCTACTGGGTGATCAACACGCTGCTCGATCGCCTTTCGAACGAGACGATGCTCGCGATCGCGAAGGGTCTGAAGCCCGTCGGGAGAGCGAAGTAGTCACGTGCGCGTAGCCGTCTTCGGTGCGGGCTATGTCGGCCTGGTCACAGGAGCGTGTCTCGCCGACCTGGGCCACGACGTCGTCGTTCGCGACATCGTCGTCGACAAGATCGAGGCGCTTCGGCGGGGCGAGGTGCCGATTCACGAGGAAGGGCTCGCCGAGCTCCTCGCGAGAAACCGCGAGCGGTTGAGCTTCACGAACGACGTCGCCGAGGCGGTCGATGGGGCGGACGTCGTCTACGTGGCGGTCGGAACTCCTCCGACGTACTCCGGCGACGCGGATTTGTCCGCCGTCTGGACGGTCGTGGACGAGCTCCCCCACGTCGATCACCGCATCGTGATGGCGATGAAGAGCACGGTGCCCGTCGGCACCGGGAGGACCGTGCGACACCGGCTCGACGATCGCGGGCTTCGGAACGTCGGCTACGTCTCGAACCCGGAGTTCACCGCTGAAGGGACGGCCGTGCGCGATTTCCTGCACCCGGATCGGATCGTGATCGGCTCGTTCGATCCCGCGGACGGCGACGTCGTCGAACGGCTCCACGACGCTATCGACGCACCGGTCGTGAGGTGCGATGTGCCGTCGGCCGAGATGATCAAGCTCGCCGCCAACGCGGCGCTCGTGACGCGGATCTCGTTCATCAACGAGATCGCGAACGTCTGCGAGGCGACAGGCGCCGACGTCATGACGGTTGCCGAGGGAATCGGGCTGGATCGCCGCATCGGGCCGTCGTTCCTGCGCGCCGGCATCGGGTACGGCGGGAGCTGCTTCCCCAAGGATTCGCTGGCGCTCAAGCAGCTCGCAGCCAACTCGGGCTACAACTTCCAGCTCCTGAACGCGGTCATCGAGGTGAACGAGCTCCAGAAGCGGCGCGTCGTGGGGAAGCTCGAACGCCGACTCGGGCCCTTGCGGGACAAGCGGATCGCGCTGCTCGGCCTGGCGTTCAAGCCGGGTACCGACGACATGCGCGAGGCGCCGAGTCTCGTGCTCGCGGGGCGACTGCTCGCAGAGGGTGCCGAAGTACGCGCGTGGGATCCGATCGCCGACGGGCGCGTGCATCTCCACGGCGCCGTGATCGCCGGTTCGGCGCTCGAGGCACTGGAGGGCGCAGACGCAGCAGTGGTCGTGACCGAGTGGCCACAGCTTCGCGAGCTCGACTGGGCCGAAGCCGGAGCTCGAATGAGGAACCGGCTCGTCGTCGACGGGCGCAACCTGCTCGACCCCGCGAAGCTCCGTGCGCTCGGCTTCGCATACGAGGGCATCGGCCGCCCGGTGCCGTGACACTCGCCACCCTCGCTGCGGCGCGCGCGCACCTCGGACGTCGCTCGCAAAGGATGCGAGCGGGACGCATCGTGCCGCGAGCGACGTCAGGCTCCGGCGGGGCCCGGCTGTGCCGGGCAAGAGCTGTTTCCGGCGAGGTGCGCGCATGAGCCTGCCGGCGGTGATCCTGGTCGGTGGCCAAGGCACGCGGCTTCGACCACTGACGGATCGCACCCGGAAGGACATGCTCCCGCTCGTCGATCGTCCGCTGCTGGCGTACACGTTCGAGCACCTCGCCCGGTACGGAGTCGAGCGGGCGCGGCTCGCCTGCGGCTACCTCCCGGACCAGCTGCACGCGCACTTCGGCGAGCGGTACGGCTCGGTCGCGCTGGAGTACTTCGTCGAGGATCAACCCCTCGATTCGGGCGGAGGAATCGCCTTCGCGGCTCGCGAGCTCGAAGAGAGCTTCTTCGCGCTGAACGGTGATTCGCTACGGGAGGCCGACCTCGGCGAGCTCGTGGCGTTCCACCGCTCGACGGGAGCCAAGGCGACCATCCTGCTCACGCCGGTCGCGGACCCGAGCCGGTACGGGTTGGTGCGGACGGCAACGGACGGTCGCGTCGAGACCTTCCTCGAGAAGCCACGGCCCGAGGAGATCGACACCGATCTGATCAACGCCGGCCTCTACGTCCTCGAGCCGGAGGTTCTCGACCTCGTGCCTCACGGACGGCCCGTCTCCATCGAGCGGGAGGTGTTCCCCCAGCTTGCGACCGACGGTGCCGTGTACGGAGTCGCGCTCCCCGGGTACTGGCTCGACGTGGGAACACCCGAGTCGTACCTGCAGGCCCACCGCGACGTCCTCGAGCGGCTCTTCTCGACGGAAGTGGGCAGCTCGCTCGGTGCCGACTTCACTCTCGTGCATCCGACTGCAGAGGTGGACCCCGGAGCGAGGCTCGTCCCTCCCGTGTACGTCGGTCCCGGAGCGGTGGTCGAGGCGCGTGCGCGTCTCGGAAGCCTGGCAGTGCTCGGCGCGGGCTCGCGACTCGCGACGGGTGGCGCCGTGGAGAATGCGGTCGTCGGCTCGCGCTCGACCGTCGGCTCGGGCTGTGTCGTCACCGGCTCCATCGTGGGAGACGACGCGACTCTCGGCGCCGAGTGCGCACTCCACAACCTGGCGGTCGTCGGCCCCGGTGCGTCCCTGGGGGACGGAAACGTACTCGACCACGGGTTGCGCATCGGAGCGGGTCAGACCATCCCCGAGCGAGCGATCCAGTTCTCGTGAGCGGGGACGTCCGCGCCAGATACGGCGTGTCGCCGCGCAGGGTGGAGAAGCCGTGGGGTTGGGAGCTCGTCTGGGCGGAGGCTGATGCCTACGTCGGAAAGCTTCTCTTCGTGCGCGCGGGCGAAGCCCTGAGCCTCCAATACCACGAGGCCAAGGACGAGTCATGGCTCGTCCAGGAAGGCCGGGCGCGGCTCGAGCTAGGCCGCGTCGGCGACGAGCTCGAAACGATCGAGATGACCGCCGGCGATGCATTCCGCTTCCGGCCACGGACGGTGCACCGCGTGACGGCGATCGAGGACACGCTCGTCCTCGAGGTCTCCACCACGCAGCTGGACGACGTCGTGCGACTCGAGGACGAGTACGGCCGTGAAGGCACCTCGGCGCCCTGACGCCGCTCGCCGGCCCGCTCCCTCCCGCCGGGCCAAGCCGAGGCTCCGACCGAGCCACGCGATACTTGCCGAGATACCTGCGCCCTAGTCTCGAGCGGACGAGCGATCGCGGTGAACGCCTACTGCCGCGATGACGAGCGCGACGCCCGCGACCTCGGTCGGTGTCGGAACCTGGGCGAGAACGACGACGCCGACGAGTGTCGCGGTGGCCGGAAGGAGAGAGAGGAGGAGTGAGTACGCCGCGCGGCCGAGACGGGCCATCGCGAGCTGGTCGAAGACGTATGGGATGACCGAGGACGTGAGCCCGACACCAACCCCAGCGGCGACGGCCACCGGGTCGACGAGGGCTGGAGCCGCGCTCCAGCCGGCGACCGGCGTGACTGCGACGGCGGCCAGCAGCAACGCGGCGGAGAGGCCGTCCAGGCGACCGATGCTCCGGCTTCGCGCCAACCGATGCGCGAGCACGATGTAACACGCGAAGAGCACTGCGTTCAGGAAGGCGAACACGACTCCGAGCGGCTCCCCTTCGAGCCGTACGTCGGCGAGCAGGAAGACGCCCGGCACTGCGAGTCCGAGCGCGAGCGCATTCCGGAACGAGTGTGCGCCGGCGGCAGCGAGCGCGATCACCGGGAGGAACTCGATGGCAGCGACGGTGCCGAGCGGCAACCGATCGATCGCGACGTAGAAGCAGACGTTCATCGCGGCGAAGACGAGCGCCAGGCCGACCAGGGTTGTCCGCGCTTCCCGGCCCGAGGCGGCGAGCGCGCGCCACGGTCGTCGCCACACCGCGAGGAGCGCAGCGGCGCTGGCGATGCGGAGCCACGCAACACCCATCGGCTCGACACGCGCGAACAGAAGCACTGCGAACGCCGGCCCCAGGTAGTGGAAGATCGCGCTCCCGACGAAGTACGCGTGCGGCGGTGTCGACGTGGCAGCGCGCGCCAGCGTAGTGCGCGGACTCGCCACGGCTCCTCCGATCGACATGCGGACATGGTCGCGAGAGACATGCCATAGTGGAATGTCCATTCGACGGAATTGGAGGAGACTTGCCTCGCAAAGCACGGACGAGAGACGCCTACGCCTACGAAGCAGTGATGCTCGACGATTTGAACCTACGAATTCTCGGGGAGCTGCAGGCGGACGGACGCCTCGGTCTTGCTGAGCTCGGTCGCCGGATCGGGCTGTCAGCACCAGCCGTCGCCGAGCGCGTGCAGCGCCTCGAGCGCGCCGGCGTGATCCGCGGCTACCAGGCGGAGCTCGATCCGGCGGCGCTCGGCTTCCCGGTCTCGGCGGTCGTTCGCATTCGTCCCTCTCCGGGCCAGCTCCAGCGCATTCCTGAGGTTGCCCGCGAGACTCCGGAGGTCGGCGAGTGCTACCGGATAACCGGCGAGGACTGCTACCTCCTCCGCCTTCATCTGCGTTCCATCGACGACCTCGAGGAGGTGCTCGACCGCTTCACGATCCACGGGCTGACGACGACCTCCATCATTCACTCCACGCCGGTTCCTCGACGCGGGCCCCCGATCGGACGAGACTGAGTCACCTTCACACGACTGTGGTAAGGTTGCCTCGTGCAGCCGGCGCCGACGATCGGTGAGGCGAGCCGGCGCTCCGGCTGGTCGCCCCGCATGTTGCGCTACCTCGAGGACGCGAGGCTCGTCGTCCCGAGCCGTACGCCCGCCGGCTACCGCCGGTACGGCGTTCGCGAGCTGAATCAGCTTCGGACGCTCGCTGAGCTCCGGCGTCAGTTCGGTGTCGAGCTGAGTGAGCTCGCGTTCGCACTGCGGCTGCGGCGCGAGCCCGAGCTTCGCGCGGTCGTCGAGACGTGGCTGGCCGGCACGAACGCGTCGCCATCCGAGCACGTGACCGCTGCGTGGGTCGAATGGGAACAGCGAAAGCACGAGCGACTCCTGGCAGGACGAGAGGCCGCCTGAGGCGGCACCCCGATACCGAGTGAAGAGAGGATCGATGGCTCAGACCTTGCGATACGACGTGAAAGACCTCGCGCTCGCCGCCGAAGGCGTGCGCAGGATCGAGTGGGCCGACCGACAGATGCCCGTGCTCGCGGCGATCAGGGAGCGATTCGAGCGAGAACAGCCGCTCGCGGGTCATCGCATCTCGGCGTGCCTCCATGTCACGACCGAGACGGCGAACCTCGCGCGGACGCTGAAGGCCGGCGGCGCGGACATTGTTCTGTGCGCGTCGAATCCGCTGTCGACGCAGGACGACGTCGCCGCGGCGCTCGTCGACGAATATGGGATCGCGGTGTTCGCGATCAAGGGCGAGGACAACGACACGTACTACCGGCACATCGAGGCCGCGGTCGATCATCGGCCCCACCTGACGATGGACGACGGCGCCGACGTGATCGGCGTCCTCCACTCTCACAGGCGCGAGCAGCTGGGCGACGTCATCGCCGGGACGGAGGAGACGACGACCGGGGTGATCAGGCTCAAGGCGCTCGAGCGGGACGGCAAGCTCGGCTTCCCGGTCATCGCCGTGAACGAGGCCCAGACGAAGCACATGTTCGACAACCGCTACGGCACCGGTCAGTCGACGATCGACGGGATCATCCGCGCGACGAACGTGCTCTTCGCCGGCAAGCGGTTCGTCGTCGCCGGCTACGGCTGGACGGGCCGCGGCGTCGCGATGCGGGCGCGCGGGATGGGAGCGCACGTGATCGTGACCGAGGTCGATCCCCTGCGCGCGCTCGAAGCGGCCATGGACGGCTACGAAGTGCTACCCATGGAGCGGGCGGCCGAGATCGGTGATCTCTTCTGCACCGCGACCGGGGACAAGAACGTCATCTCCCGACGACACCTGGAGCGGATGAAGGACGGTGCGATCCTCTCCAACACGGGGCACTTCAACGTCGAGATCGAGATCGGGGCGCTGCGGGAGCTGGCGGTCGAGACGCGGGAGGCACGCGCGCTCGTCGACGAGTTCACGCTCGCTGACGGCCGCCGCATCTACCTCATCGGCGAGGGGAGGCTCGTCAACCTCGCCGCCGCCGAGGGGCATCCCGCGCTCGTGATGGACATGTCCTTCGCGAACCAGGCGCTCGCCTCCGAGTGGGTCATCGCGAACGCGGCGTCGCTCGAACGCCGCGTCTACGACGTTCCGAAGAAGATCGACGACGAGATCGCGCGGCTCAAGCTCGCGACGATGGGGATCGTGATCGACGTGCTGACGGAGGAGCAGGCGCGCTACCTCGAAAGCTGGGATGAGGGCACGTAAGACGAACCGCGAGCTGGCTTCGTGGCTCTGAGCCACGAAGCCAGGACGTCGCGCGCGCTCGATCCCGAGCGCATCGTCAGACTGGAGCCCGGCGCTGTGGTGCTCCTCGATCAGCGCCGGCTGCCCGACGAGGAGGTCGAGCTTCGGTGCACGTCGGCAGCCGAGGTCGCCGACGCCATCCGAGCCATGGCGATCCGCGGCGCGCCCGCGATCGGCGTCGCCGCGGCGTATGGGTACGCCCTGGCGGCCGCACTCGGGCACGACCTCGACGAGGCCTACGAGACGCTCGCGGCGGCACGACCGACCGCTGTGAATCTGCGCTGGGCACTCGACGAGATGCGCTCGACCCCGACCCGCGAGCGGGCGTGCGCGCTCCACGAGCGCGAGGTGGAGCGCTGTCGCCGGATGGCCGCGCATGCAGTCGGGCTCGTCCCCTCGGCGGCTCGTGTCCTGACGCACTGCAACACCGGAGGTCTCGCCACGGGCGGCTACGGATCGGCGCTCGGTGCGATCCGGGCCGCGTGGGAGGTGGGGCTCGTCGAGCAGGTGTGGGTCGACGAGACGCGGCCGCGGCTACAGGGAGCTCGCCTGACGGCGTGGGAGCTCGAGACCCTCGGCATCCCGTTCGCGGTCATCGCCGACGGTGCAGCCGCGTCCCTCATGGCTGCCGGCGACGTCGACTGCGTCGTCACTGGAGCCGACCGCATCGCTGCGAACGGCGACACGGCGAACAAGATCGGTACCTACGGCCTCGCGCTGGCTGCCCGTCACCATACGCTCCCGTTCTACGTCGTCGCCCCTACCTCCACGCTCGACGCCGACGCCGAGACGGGCGCCGAGATCCCGATCGAAGAGCGCGACGCCAACGAGATCTCGACACGCTTTCCGGCGCGGAACCCGGCCTTCGACGTAACGCCCGCCAGCCTGATCTCCGCGATCGTGACCGAGGAGGGCGTGCACCGCGCCCCGTATTCGTCGTCGCTTCCGACACCGGCGCGGAGCGCATGATCGAGGTCAATCGCGACACGGCCGTCGTCCTCGAGCGGTTCGGATTCGACGAGGTGCTGTTCGAGAGGCTTCGAGCTCGGGTGGCCGCGGGCCAGCTGTCCACCGCGACGAATCTCGTCCGCGGCTCCATCGAGGCGCCGCACCCGGACGAGGTGACGCCGCTCCCTGCCCCCGGCGACGCGGGATACGACGAGGTGAGGGGCGCCGGCCTCGACGCGCTCCGCCGCGGCGAGGTCGCACAGGTCGTGCTCGCCGGCGGGATGGCCACTCGGTTCGGAGGTGTCGTCAAGGCCGTCCTCCCTGCGGTCGACGGCAGGAGCTTCCTCGAGGCGAAGCTCCTGCAGACGACGACGCTCGAGCGCGCACTCGGCGTCGCCGTCCCCATCGCGCTGATGACGAGCTTCGCCACCGACGAGGCGATCCGCGAGCACGTCCGGAGACGCGACCTGGGCTCGCCGTTCGTCTTCAACCAGTTCGTCTCGTTGCGACTCGACTCGTCGGGCGAGCTGTTCCGCGATGCCGCTGGTCGAGCGTCGTTGTACGCACCCGGGCACGGTGATCTCTTCCAGGCTTTGCGCCGCTCGGGCACGCTCGCCACCCTGCGCGACCGTGGCGTCCGGCTGGTGACGGTCTCCAACGTCGACAACCTCGGCGCGCGCGTCGATCCCGCGGTCGTCGGTGCCCACCTGCTGGCTGGCCGACCGCTGACCTGTGAGGTCGCGCGGAAGGAGGGGGACCTGGGCGGCGCCCCGGTACGCGTGGACGGGAAGCTACAACTCGTCGAGGGGCCGCGCTTTCCGCCCTCGTTCGACCAGAGCCTCGTCCCCGTCTTCAACACGAACACGGCCCTCTTCGATCTCGATGCGCTCGACGAGGAGTACGACCTGACGTGGCTCTACGTGCTGAAGGACGTCGAAGGCCGCAACGCCGTGCAGCTCGAGCGGCTCTACCACGAGGTCTCCGCCTTCGTCCCGACGCAGTATCTCGAGGTTCCCCGACGCGGACCCCGAGGGCGCTTCCTCCCGATCAAGACGCCCGACGATCTCGCGCGGGCCCAGGACGACCTGCGGGAGCTCCTCTCGGCGCCACAGATCTGACACGAAGTCGTCGCGAAGGCGTCGTCGGTGGCTGCGTAGCGTCGAGGAATGGTGCGGGTGCTCGACCTCGTCGTCCCGGAGCGGTGCGCGATCTGCAACCTGCCAGGTCGGGCGCTGTGCGACCCGTGCCGTGGCTCGCTGACCCGGCTCGTTCCACCCGTGTGCGAGCGCTGCGGATCGCCTGGGCCCTGGCCGGTCCGGCGATGTGCCGAATGCTCGGGGAGACGGCTCGCGTTCGTGCGGGCACGGTCCGGGCTGGTCTACGACGCGCGAGCGCGATCGCTCGTCCGCGAGTGGAAGGAGCGTGGCCGCCGCGGACTCGCGAACGAAGCGGCCGCCCTCGTGGCCGAGGTCGTCCAGCCGCCCGACGCGCAGGCGCTCACCAACGTGCCCGGCGATCCGGAACGTGCCTGGGAGCGCGGCGACGTGCCGCCGCGCGCGCTGGCGATCTCGCTCGCCACCGTCTGGAACGTGCCGGCGGTCGATGTCCTGACGCGCACACGGACGCTTCGGCGACAGCGCGGTCTCGCGCTTGCCGATCGGCGCCGGAACGTCCGGGGGAGCATCGTTGCGACTGGCGAGGTGCCGCGAACCGTTTGCCTCGTTGACGATGTGTACACGTCCGGTGCGACCGTGGACGCGTGCGCAGGCGCGCTCCGTCGCGCGGGCGCGCGCCACGTCGAGGTCGTCACTCTCGCGCGGGCAGTTCGTTAGGGTGAGAGAGAGACCCTCGTTCCGACGCCGATCCGGAAAGGAGCGCTCCATGCGGCTTCAGGTCAAAGCACATCGAGGTCACGTCTCGGACCAGATCCGTGCCTACGCGGAGAAGCGGCTCGGCAAGCTCGAGCGCCGCCTCTACCCGGGGACGCTCGTCGAGGTGACGATGTCGCGGCAGAACAATCCTTCGATCAAGAACGACCATACGGCCGAAGCCGTGGTCCACACCAAGGGGCCGAGCATCGTCGCCCGCGAGTCTGCCGAGACGTACGAGGCCGCGATCGATCGCCTCGTCGACAAGCTCGAACGCCAGATCGAGCGCTACCGGGACAAGCGCACGCACGAGCCGCGTCGCGCGCGCCAGCGGGTCGAGCCGCCGGTGGCCGAGACCGAGCCCGCCGCAGGTCCGGGCGAGGAAGCCGCGTAGCACATGCCCCCCGTCGACCCTGGCAAGCACTGGTTCGAGGCCGGGATCACCGGGCTGGCGCGACAGCGCGAATGGGATGCCGTCGCCACCGCCGAGGCGCCCGGCTCACCCGGTGACGAGGTCGAGTTCGTCGCACTGGCGGACGGCCGCCTCCTCGTGCACGCTGGCCCGGACGGGTTCGACCCGGGACCGCTCGCGGCAGGGCTCGAGGGCGCGATCGAGCGGCCCTACCGCGCGGTCGGGGTTCGGCGCGAGGAGCTGTGGGCCGTCGGGGCGTCGGCCATCGAGACCGCGGAGCTGTTCCTCGACGATGGCGACGAGTTCGAGCTGGTTCGCAA
The DNA here is from genome assembly GCA_035457765.1 of Gaiellaceae bacterium. GTDB lineage: Bacteria > Actinomycetota > Thermoleophilia > Gaiellales > Gaiellaceae > GMQP-bins7. The sequence continues at coordinate 9,890 of DATIBA010000087.1, read as the reverse complement.
CGCCGACGGGATGAGCCTCAGAGTCGACGGCACACCCGCTGCCAAGGTCGTGCCCGAGCTCGAGCGCCTCGGGGAGGCGCGCGCTGCGACCTATGTGGTTCGGGCGAGCCGCCTCATGGGAGCGCTGTTCGAGATCGAGGTCGAGCCGCTCTAGGACCCTGTGACGGCAGGTTCTCCGAGCCGGGCCGCGATCGTCTCTCGAAGCGCCGCGACGACGTCCGGTGCGTTGTGCTCGAGCCTCCAGAGATCGCGGTTGAACAAGACCATGAGCTCGAGCGCGCTCGTTGCCACCACGGTGGCCGTGCGACGGCCACCGGAGAGTACGGCGATCTCCCCGAACACGTCGCCTGGGCGGAGAGTCCGAATCACGACTCCGTCCTGGAGGACTTCGGCGGTCCCCGCGGTGATGGCGAAGAGCGAGTAGCCGAAGTCGCCCTCGCGTAGCAGCGTCTCCCCCTCGTCGACATGGAGCTCGTTGCACGCCGCGGCAACACGCTCGAGACGATCGGGCCCGAGGTCCGCGAAGAGAGGGATCGGTGCAAGCCGGGTCGGATCCACGGTCGCGACCGTATCACCGCTGCACGTGACGGAGGGTGTAGATGTGGTGAGTCAGTAGCCGCGACGCTACGGAAGCGCGCCTGCGCGCCAGCGCACGAAGCGACCGACCGACCACGCGATTCCTTGCGGCTCGAGCTGGCCGGACGCGGGTCTGAGCGGCGTCCCGTCGACGAGGCGCCTGGACGCTCCCGTCGCGATCGCCGTCGTGCCCAGATCGCCCGCACGCGTCCAGAGGACGCGACCCTGGGCGACGTCGACCATCGTCGCGCCGGTCGGCAGAGGGATCCTGGTGCTCCCGATGTAGACGTCGTTCCCCGCCTGAACCACCAGGCCGCGCCATGAGACGCGGACCGCGGTGACGGCGAGGCGCGTGTACTCCCAGACGACAACCTGCCGTCCGTCGCGGTCGAGCCCGACCACGACGTGGTCGCCCAGGAGTGCCGCAACCAGGACACCTCTTGGGCCGCGACCACTCGCGACGGCACGAACCGGGGCGGCGAGCACTGTCTTGAAGATCGCTCGGCCGTCGTCGCCGAGGTACGTGACTTCACCATCGACGGCGTAGGCGATGCCTTCGGTCGTGCCCGGCCCGAGGACGATCGGCGGCGGAGCGTCGACGTCGCGGGCGACGAACCGGAGCCGTCGGGGTGTCCTCCGCGTGGTCGTCGCCGTCCACAGCGCCCACTCCCGGAAGTTGCCGCCCGCATACGTCAGCCAGAGGAGCCGACGCGTTGCGACCGACACGTCCCAGATGCCCTGGCCCGTACTCGCCTCCTCCACGCACTGCTCCCTCGCGTCGACGGTGAAGGACGTTCTGGCCGCCGTGTTCCAGAAGCCGATGCGCCCACAGCTCAGTCGCTTCGGGACGTCGGCCACGTAGCCGACGGATCCGCGGCTCAGCGCCAGGTCCTGGACTGGGCGGGAGGAGACGAGCTCGCTCGTCGGCGCGAGAGCGGACGCACCATTCGCGACGGTCGCCGTGGCGACGAACAGTGAAACGAAACAGAGCGTGTGCTGAAGCCTCACAGAGGTGAGCGTAGGCCGTTCCCGTTAGGGATCGGTCAACGCCGAGCGGGTACCCTAGGCGCGAATGAGCTCGCAGTCATACGGCAAGTTCGAGCGTGTCCTGCGCATAGGCGAGGGGCGTCGTCTCAAGCGCCTGCAGGAGCAGGCGGCGTACATCGGCACGCTCGAGCCCGAGTTCGAGGCGCTCTCGGACGAGGAACTCAGCCGGAAGACCGCCGAGTTCAAGCAGCGTCTCGAGAACGGCGAGTCGCTCGAGGATCTCATCTTCGAGGCCTACGCGGCAGTCCGCGAGGCGTTCAAGCGAACGATCGGCGTGCGTCTCTTCGACGTCCAGCTGATGGGTGGGATCGTCCTGCACGAGGGCGACATCGCGGAGATGAAGACCGGCGAGGGGAAGACGTTCGTCGCCGTGCAACCCCTCTACCTGAACGGGCTCACGGGTCGAGGCGTTCACCTCGTGACCGTGAACGACTACCTCGCGAAGCGCGACGCCGAGTGGACGCGACCGGTCTACGAGCTGCTGGGCAGCTCGGTCGGGTACATCCAGAACCTCATGCCGTTCGCGCAGCGCCGGGAGGCGTACGCGTGCGACGTGACGTACGGGACCAACTCGGAGTTCGGCTTCGACTATCTGCGTGACAACATGGCCGTTTCACTCGACGGCGTCGTCCAGCGCAGTCACATGTACGCCATCGTCGACGAGGTCGACTCGATCCTCATCGACGAAGCCCGGACCCCGCTCATCATCTCGGGCGAGCCCGAGACGGCTGCGGCGACCTACTATCAGTTCGCGCGCGTCGCCAAGGGGCTCGTGGGCGCCCCGGCGACCCGCAAGTCTGCCAAGGGTGAGGACGAGACCGAGCTCTCGGGCGCGGACTTCCTGTACGACGAGAAGTTCAAGACGGTCTCGCCGGCCCAGACGACGATCGAGACGGTGGAGCGTGCGCTCGGGATCGACAATCTCTACGACCCGCGTCACGTCATCCTCGTCAACCACCTCATGCAGGCACTCAAGGCGCAGTCGCTCTACAAGCGTGACGTCGACTACGTCGTCCAGGACGGCGAGGTCAAGATCGTCGACGAGTTCACCGGCAGGATCATGGAGGGCCGCCGCTGGAGCGAGGGCCTCCACCAGGCGATCGAGGCAAAGGAAGGCGTCCGAATCCGCGAGGAGAACGTCACGCTCGCGACGATCACACTCCAGAACTACTTCCGCCTCTACGAGAAGCTCGCGGGCATGACCGGGACGGCGAAGACCGAGGAGAAGGAGTTCGTCGAGATCTACGACCTCCACGTCGTCCAGATCCCGACGAACGAGCCGGTCGCCCGGATGGACGAGAACGACCTCATCTTCAAGACGCCCGACGCGAAGTTCGCAGCTGTCCTCGAGGACATCGTCGAACGGCACGACGCCGGCCAGCCTGTCCTCGTCGGGACGATCGCCGTCGAGACGTCGGAGTACCTCTCGGAGCTCCTGAAGCGGAAGGGCATCCCACACAACGTCCTGAACGCGAAGGAGCACGAACGCGAGGGCGAGATCATCAAGGACGCGGGCCAGCCGGGCGCGGTCACGATCGCGACGAACATGGCCGGCCGCGGCGTCGACATCAAGCTGGGCGACGGCGTCGTCGAACTCGGTGGACTCTACGTCCTCGGCACGGAGCGCCATGAGGCCCGCCGCATCGACAACCAGCTTCGTGGCCGCTCGGGACGTCAGGGTGATCCGGGCGAATCGCGGTTCTACCTCTCGGGCCAGGACGACCTCGTGCGCCTCTTCGCGGGCGACCGGATCTACAACATCATGAACCGCTTCAAGATCCCGGACGATCAGCCCATGGAGGCGAAGATCCTCTCGAACCAGATCGAGAACGCCCAGAAGAAGGTCGAGGAGCAGAACTTCGTCGCGCGCAAGAACGTCCTCAAGTACGACGACGTCATGAACACGCAGCGCATGGTCATCTACGAGCAACGACGTCGCGTCCTCGAGGGCGAGGACCTCTCCGAGGACGTCCGCGAGTGGATTCGCGAGACGATCGAGACGACGGTCGCGCAGTTCACCGATGCCGAGTACGCAGAGGACTGGGATCTCGGCGAGCTCGTGACGGCCATGCAGTCGCTCTACGACACGGACATCACGGTCGCCGAGCTCGAGGAAGAGGTCGACGTCAAGGACCGCGAGGCGCTTACCGAGGAGTTCGTCGAGGACGCGCTCGAGACCTACGACGAGCGCGAGCAGGCGCTGGGTCCCGCGCTCGCGCGCGAGGTCGAGCGCTACATCATCCTCCAGACGGTCGACCAGCGCTGGCGCGAGCACCTGGAGTCGATGGACTACCTCCGCGAGGGCGTCCACCTACGGGCTTTCGCCCAGAAGGACCCGCTCGTCGAGTACCGCGGCGAAGGGCACGCGATGTTCGAGGAGCTCGGGCGGACGATCCGGCAGGAGGTCGTCTTCACGCTCTTCCACGTGGCCGTGCAGGTCGAGGAGCCCGCGCTCGAGCCGATGCACGCCCGTGACGGCTCCCTCCATTACGAGCACGAGACGTCCGCAGGGGCCGACGTCATTGCGGCCGCGGGTGGTGCGGCGACTGCGCTCGCCGCGCCGCCGGCGACGAGTGCCGGAGGCTCGTTCGCCCAGGCGCCTGCCGTGAACGAGCACAAGGACATCGGCCGCAACGATCCGTGCTGGTGCGGGTCGGGCAAGAAGTTCAAGAAGTGTCACGGGGCGTAGCCCCGTGCGGTCAGACCCCAAGGGTCTGACCCCGTTCTCCACGCGTGCCCTCTGGGTAGCACTCCTCGCAACGCTCGCCGGTTTCGTCGCGCTCGCGCTCGCCTACGAGCACGAGCCGCTTGCGACCGTCGACCGCGAGGTTGCCGAGTGGGTCGCCGCGACCATGCCGACGTGGGGCGAGTGGCTCGCGCGGCCGCCCTCGTGGCTCGGCGGCTGGATCGGGATCACCGCGATCGGAATCGTCCTCGGCGTCGTGCTCCTTCGCGAGCGCGCGTGGCTCGATCTCGGGTTCCTCCTCACGACGTTCGCCGGGTCTGCGATCGCCGTCACGTTGCTCAAGGCGTGGTTCGACCGCCCGCGCCCCGACCTCGGGAGTGCTGTCGCGCTTCCGTCGTCGGCGGCGTTCCCGAGCGGGCACGCGACAGCCGGAGCGGCGAGCCTCGGCGCCGCCGTCGTGCTCGTCACCGAACGACTCGACTCGCCTCGCACCCGTGCCTGGGTTTGGGGAGTGGCGATCGCCGGCGGTCTGGCGGTGGGGCTCAGCAGGATCGTGCTGAACGTTCACTACGTGACGGATGTCCTCGCAGGCTGGTGTCTCGGCCTCGCCTGGCTTGCTGCCTGTCTGCTCCTGCGCGATCGTCTTCGAAGAGAGATGTGGTAACTCGCCGCCCGGCCGGCGCTAGGGTCCCTCTCCATGGCATCCGAGATCGAGTCGAGGTATGCGGAGCGAACCCCCGAGTCGGCGAGCCGGGCGGCCGAGGCGGCGTGGTTCCTGCCCGGCGGCGACACGCGCTCGATCACGTGGTTCCGGCCGCACCCGCTCTACGTCGAGGAGGGCCGCGGCTGCGAGCTTCTCGACGTCGACGGCAACGCCTACATCGATCTGCTCCTGAACTACACGTCGCTCGTGCACGGCCACGCTCATCCCGCGATCACGGCCGCGATCGCGCAACAGGCGGCGCGGGGCACCGCGTTCGCGGCCGCCCACGACGGCCAGGTGCGGCTCGCACGGCTGCTCTGCGAGCGCGTCGGCTCCGTCGAACGCGTGCGCTTCTGCAATTCCGGCACGGAAGCGGTGATGCTCGCGCTGCGGCTCGCGCGCGCGTTCACCGGACGGCCGCTGATCGCGAAGGTCGAGGGCGGCTACCACGGAAGCTGGGACGGTGTCGAGGCGAGCGTCGAGCCGACGCTCGATCGAGTGGGGCCGTTCGAGCGACCCGACGTCGTCCCCGAATCGGCGGGCCTCCTGCCGGGTGCGACCGATTCGGTCGTCGTCCTTCCCTTCGGCGACCTCGCCGCCGCGAACGCCATCCTCGCGCCGCATGCGGAACGCCTGGCGGCGGTGATCATCGAGCCGGTGGCAGGCGTTGCCGGCACGCTCCCGGCCGAGCGCGACTACATGCACGGACTTCGGGCGCTGACGCGTGAGCTCGGCGCGCTCCTCGTCCTCGACGAGGTGATCACGCTGAGACTGTCCCCCGGAGGGGCGCAAGCGCTCTACGACGTCGAGCCCGACCTGACGACGATGGGCAAGATCATCGGGGGAGGGCTACCCGTCGGCGCCGTCGGCGGGCGGGAGGACGTCATGGCTCTCACCGATCCAGGGCGACCCGGTTTCCTGCCGCACTCGGGAACGTTCAACGCCAACGCCGCGACGACCGCGGCGGGCGTCACTGCGCTCGAGCTGCTGACCGCTGGTGAGTGCGAGCGGCTCAACAAGCTCGGAGATCGTCTCCGAGAAGGGATCGTTGCACTCGGGGACGAGCTCGGCCTGGGAGTCACCGCGACCGGTCTCGGCTCGCTGCTCACGATCCACCTCCTCGGCGAGCCGCCTCGCTCGTACCGGGAGGCACGGCGTGCCGACTCGGAGGCCGTGCGCCTGCTCCACCTCGCGCTGCTGAACGAGGGGGTGTTCGCGGCCCGGCGCGGCCTGCTCTGCCTCGGAACACCGATGGGAGAGGAGGACGTGGATCGCGCGCTCGTTGCGGTCCGCCACGCGGTGCTCGCCGTCCACGCCGAGCGGCCGCTGCTCGGGCCGGCGCCCGTAGCCGTCTGAGACACATGCTTCACCCGGCGGTGTCCGACCCCACGCCCGGCTACCATCGCCGCATGGTCGACGCCGACGGCAAGCCGCTCGACGAACGTCTCGAGGAGATCGGGACCCAGCTCGCCTGGGTCCGTGATTACCTTTGACCCCGACGGTTTAGGACGACGCCGCGCGGAGCTCGAGGAGGCGATGGGCGCTCCCGGCTTCTGGGACGACCAGGCGGCAGCGGCTCGCATCTCCACCGAGCATTCCCGCCTCACGCGCAAGCTCGAGCGCTACGAGCGGCTCCGAGGCGAGTACGACGACGCCCGCGAGCTCCACGAGCTGGGCGAGGACGAAGACGAGATCGCACAGCTCGTTGCCGCGCTCGAGAACGAGCTCGGTCGTCTGCAAGAGGACGCGCTCTTCGACGGGCAGTACGACGCGGGCGATGCCGTGCTCGAGATCCATGCCGGCACCGGCGGCACCGATGCGCAGGACTGGGCCGACATGCTCCTCCGCATGTACCTGCGATGGGCTGCCGACCGCGGCTTCCAGACCGAGATCATCGAGGCCAGCCCGGGCGAGGAGGCCGGGCTCAAGTCGGCGACGTCGACCGTGAAGGGAGAGAACGCCTACGGGACGTTGAAGGCAGAGCGGGGAGTCCACCGCCTCGTGCGACTCTCGCCGTTCGACGCTGCGCACCGCCGGCACACGGCGTTCGCGCAGGTCGTCGTCGCACCGCTTCTGCCCGACGACGTCGCGATCGAGATCGACGAGGCCGACTTGCGGATCGACACGTACCGCTCGAGTGGTGCAGGCGGGCAGCACGTCAACAAGACCGACTCGGCCGTGCGGATCACGCACGTTCCCACCGGCATCGTCGTCCAGTGCCAGAACGAGCGCTCGCAGACGTCGAACAAGCAGACGGCGCTCCGGATACTCCGCTCGAGACTCGCCGAGCTCGAGGAGGAGAAGCGCGAAGCCGAGCTCGCCCGAGAGCGCGGGGCGGCGCAGGACATCGGCTTCGGGAGTCAAATCCGCTCGTACGTGCTGCACCCGTACCAGCTCGTCAAGGACCATCGCACGGATCACGAGGTCGGGAACGCCCAATCGGTCCTCGACGGCGCCCTCGACGGGTTCGTCCACTCCTACCTCCTCGCCAAGGCGGCGGGGAAGGTCCTCTAGGGGCGGCCTCGGGTGTCCGCTACAATCGGCACTCCCCTCGAACCGGAGCAGCCTCCCCAGGCTGTGTCAGCTCTGCGCGCCCGGTGCTGGATGACGACCCGATGACAGACGCAACGATGACGGCCGTAGCCGAGCCCGAGACCAACGCGGAGCTGCTCCCGGCGCTCGCCGACCCCAGCGGCGCCACGATGATCGTGTTCGAGGGCGTCAAGAAGGTCTACGAGCCCAACGTCACTGCGCTGACCGGAGTGTCGTTCACGATCGAGAAGGGCGAGTTCGTCTTCGTCGTGGGCGCATCCGGCTCGGGGAAGTCGACGGTCATCCGCCTATTGCTGAAGGAGATCGAGCCCACGGAGGGCAGGATCCTCGTCGGCGGGCGGGATCTCGGTCGGCTCAAGCGCTCGAAGGTGCCGCTTCTCCGCCGCAACCTCGGTTGTGTCTTCCAGGACTTCAAGCTGCTCCCGAACCGAACCGCCGCCGAGAACATCGGCTACGCGCTTCGCGTCCAGGGTGAGTCGAGCGCCCAGATCCGCAAGAAGGTCCCGGAGGTGCTCAATCTCGTCGGGCTCTCGCACAAGATGAACTCGCGCCCCGAGGAGCTCTCCGGCGGCGAGCAGCAGCGCGTCTCGATCGCGCGCGCGTTCGTCAACCACCCGCCGCTCCTCGTGTGCGACGAGCCGACGGGAAATCTCGACCCGGACACGTCCGTCGGCATCATGCAGCTCCTCTATCGGATCAATCGCACCGGAACGACGATCCTCATGGTCACTCACGACCGTGAGATGGTCGACAAGATGCGCAAGCGCGTGATCGCGCTCGACAACGGCAGGCTCGTCCGCGACGAGCGGCGTGGGGGCTACGCAGAGGGATGACGAAGATCCGACTGGTGCTCGCCGAGGCGCTCAAGTCGATCGGAGCCAACGTGTCCACGACCGTCGCCTCGGCCGTCTCGGTGCTCATCGGAATGTTCCTCATCGGGGTCTTCATCGGCCTCGGGACGTGGCTCGTGTCCTGGTCCGACGACAAGAAGCGTGAGCTCGCGGTTCACGTCTACTTCTGCCCGCCGCCCTCGGACGTCGATCCGAACCCGCGCTGCCCTCGCGAGGCGACCACGAAGGAGATCAACGCGGTCCGTGTGCATCTCGAGTCCGACGACCGGATCAAGCCGGGCGGTATCACGTTCATCTCCAAGGCAGATGCGTTCAAGCGCATGCAGAAGCGGGAGCCCGAGCTGACCGCGCTCGTCGTCACGAATCCGCTCCCGGCGTCGTTCGACGTCGTTCCGAAGCGCGGCGAGGACACCGAGGCGATCGCGCTTTCGGTGCGGAGAGCCAATCTTCCGGGAACGGACAAGGTCAACTACGGGAAAGAGGTGTCACAGCGGATCCTGGGGATCGCGCGCGCGATCCAGATCGTCGCGATCATCGCCGTCCTCATCCTTCTTGCCGCCTCGACCATTCTCATCGGGAACACGATTCGGCTCTCGATCTTCGCGCGCCGTCGCGAGATCGAGGTCATGAAGCTCGTCGGTGCGACGAACTGGTTCGTGCGCGGCCCGTTCATGCTCGAGGGTGTCCTCACCGGACTCGCCGGGTCGATCGCGGCGGTGTTCCTGCTCTTCGTCTCGCGCGAGATCGCGGTTCCGCGCATCCTCGGTCAGATCCAGAACGACCCGGACGTTCGCGCGCTCGCGTTCACCTGGACGGCGGCGATCCTCGTCATCATCGGGCTCGGCATCGGCGCCCTCGGCTCGGGCCTGACGCTGCGCAGGTTCTTGCGCGTCTGATCGCGTCGCAAGATCCGGGTGACACGTAGTCGGTTGGTGCCGGTCGCCGTGGCTATCGCTTCCTGATGCGTCATCGACGAACCACCGGTGGTCGGCAGAAGCGCCCGAGCCGGGCCCAGCGCGCGCGTCGCCGTCCGGCAGAGGCGGTCAAGCAGGCTGAGCGCAAGATCACGATCACGTTGCCCGCGCGGCGACACCCGCCCGAGCGCGTGGTTGCCCACCTCGGCCCGACGAACTCGGGCAAGACGCATGCCGCACTCGAGGAGCTGGCCGCGAAGCGGAGTGGGGTCTACGCAGGTCCGCTTCGCATGCTCGCGCAGGAGGCGCACCGCCGGCTCGGTGAGCGGATCGACGCCGGGAACGTCGGGCTCGTCACCGGCGAGGAGCGCATCAACGAGCGCGCACCCGTGATCTGTTCGACCGTCGAGATGGCTCCATCGGGAGGCGACCTGCTCGTCCTCGACGAGGTGCAGTGGGCCGACGACACCGAGCGCGGCTCCGCGTGGACGAGGCTTCTGCTCGCTGGCGAGTATCGCGAGATCCTCCTCCTCGGCGCGCTCGACGCCCTCCCTCTCGTC